>CALFBF010000016.1 GCA_937949965.1 uncultured Roseibacillus sp. | reverse complement strand
TCTTGTGCACCTGTTTCACTAGAAGGGCTAAGAAAGAAAACAGTAGGGAAATTTAAATAGAGTGCAATTTGACCAAACACAGCAGGACTTGGTTTCAAGTCGCCGTTAACATACTTAGTGATATTAGAAGGAACTACACCGACAGCCTCAGCTAATTTTGTGTAAGTATCTTGTCTATATTCTAAGGCCTCTTTTAGACGAGAGCCGTTGAACTCTTCCACCCCTACTTGCATCTACTAAGCTCCTTTGTGGAAACGATTGAATTTCGCTTTCAATTCAATGAGCTCTTCGCTTGGGAGATTATAAAGAGCTTGCTGATGTCTAATAACATCTGTAATCGAAAATTCGGCAAGTGTTTCACTTTGGGTAGCGAAAACGAAATCGATATCGCCAATCTGGCGTCGATCATCCTCGTTCGTAGTGTAAACAATCATTAGGTTAAAAACATTGGTAGATCGTCGCTGAGGTTCAGCGTCATCGACTTTGAAAAGCTCCATCTGCGAGAGAAGCTCATTCAAGTCCCAAGCTTGTTCAAGATATTTGGCTTTCTTGGGAATCTTATGACTTTTTTGGACGTGGTGACAGGTTGCAACTAACCGGCCAAATCTCATCTCCACATGGTTGTCATTGCCCTTCCCCATCTTTACGTCTTCAGCCTTCCAGCCGTGCTTTCCGGCAAATTCATGGACTTGTGAATTTGCGTAGGCTCGGCGCAAATGACCAGCAGTCGAGGCTTTGTCGGCCTTTCGAATAAACTCGTTTTCCCATGAGTCGTTAAATGCGCGCTCATGGGCATGAGAGAGGCTACGTCCGAGCTCTGCCAGCGATGAATCTGGGAAGATGAGTGCAAGCTCAGTTAAGAGGGCTTCATTATCTTGATTTCCAAAAACCATTCTCAATTACAACCGATTAACGCAAAAAAGCAACTAAAAATTTCTTTTTGAATGATAATTTACCGAAACCAATTGAAATGGAGCACGCCATTGCTGACGTGCTCCCGTGTTTGGGAGATGAAAGCATCTCACCGTATAGCCACAGAACGGCGCTCTGGTTGCGTCCCCGCATTGCCCTATCCCCCGTCTGCATAAGAATAATACGCACGAACTCCCCTACTCCAAATCGAACTCGAATTGTCCGCCCTTTCCTTTGTTCTTTCTGATTACAAAATCAGGATTAGCGGGAATTTCGACTGGCGGTGCCTTCGGATCGGCTTCTGAAACTTCTTTTCCGGCTGAAATGAGCTTCTCCAGCCCTTGGAACTCTTGCCGAATCTCTTCTCAAATTCGATACCAATCGAGATTTGTCCAATTGTTCCAAGTCTCGATGCGCAGAGTATTCACCTGCACAAAGTGAGCTACAATCCCCCTCAGGCCTGACGTTCCAAATGCGCTTTCCCCGTGGCAACTCAGCCTCATACAAGGGGAGAATCGATTTGATCATTGCTGAACGAATAGCCACAATCCTGTGCTTTCGAAAAATTATTTCATTTTCTTGGTAAGACGAACGGGACTCGTCCCCTCTGACAGGTTGAGAGCAAGAATCTCTCTATCGAATATGAAAAACATTAAACTCGCATTATCGTCCCTCGTGGCAACTCTCCTCCTTGCTGTTCAACCAAACTTGGCCGCAGCTGAGAAGAGCATGACGAATGTATCAGGTGCTACTGGAATCGCCATTAACGGTTACGACCCGGTGGCCTTCTTCACTGAGTCTAAGCCTGTCCACGGTGACCCTGGTATCCAAGCTAAGCATGAAGGTGCGACCTACCTTTTCTCCAGCGAAGCTAACAAGAAGTCCTTCGAAAAGAGCCCTTCTAAGTATGCTCCTCAGTTTGGTGGTTACTGTGCCTATGGCATAGCTGTGGGTGCCCTCTTCCCAATCGAAGTGGAAACTTGGCAGGTTATTGATGGTAAGCTCTACTTCAACTTGAACCCACAAATCGTGGAAGCATTCAAGGCTGACACTAAGGGAAACATTGCTAAGGCAGAGAAAAACTGGCCTGGCATCCTGAAGAAGTAGAAATCGTCCCAACGACGATAAAAAGTCGACTTTTTCGCAGAATACGTCTTATTATCTGCGAAGAAAATGCCATTCCACCTCAGCAAGTCAGTTGCTTGCCTCGAGGTGGAATTTTTGCCAACTTAACTTGTGAATCAATTATTAGGAGACTGGAATAAACTGAGTTCACCCGACTCGACAGCAAGAGATCTTGCACTATCTGAGCTCAGACTCACCTTGGTTCGAAGCCTTACCAAAGCTCTCGGTCAACGAGCAGGAGTCAATGAAGCGTTCATTGAAGATATGGTTCAGCTCTCGCTGTTACGAATTCTCGACAAGCTCGATACCTTCCAAGGACGCAGTGCTTTTACCACTTGGGCCATTGCGATTGCCCTTCGGATCGCGATGAGCGAATTACGCCGCAAACATTGGAATAATGTGTCGCTCGACGAGCTTCAACAGACCAATGAGCTAATCCCACAGGACAAGGCCTCACAGCCGAGTCCTGATGAGGCTTCCGAGATCAAAGAGACCCGCGAAATACTCCTTGAGACCATTCACAGCCAACTTAATGAGCGCCAACGATTAGTCCTTTTGGCTGATCTTAATGCAATGCCTCACGATGAGATTGCCGCTCAACTCCAAATTTCACGAAACGCAGTTTACAAACTCGGACACGACGCTCGTAAAGCTCTTAAGCGAGAACTCGAAAAAGCGGGTTACTCCGCAAGCCAGTTACTCGCGGCTTTTCAACCTAACTCTTTCACCGCATCTGTATGAAGCTCACTAATGAACATATCAAAGGCTTGGTTGAGTGCATGGGTGTTACTCACGAGCAGGAGCTAAACTGTAATGAATGCCTCGATCTCGTGCCTGAGTACGTCGAACAAGACATCCAGAAGCAACCTATCCGCAGTACTCTCAAACCAGTCGAATATCACCTCGCACTCTGTAAAGAATGTCGCGACGAGTATGATACTCTTCGTGAGTTATTAACTGATACCGAGAACGGTTAGAGAGCTTACTCCCCTGTCCACTGGACAGCGACTTCTACCGGGGTGGCAGAGCCGTCGTCGATTTTGACCATGCCATGCATTACCCCATACTCATAGACGCACTTGGTCACTTTGACGTCGACTGCGCAGTACTCGGCGATGTCGATAAGAGGCTGGTTATCTCCTGATTTGAGGTATTCTTGCCACCACTTAAGCGCGTCTACTCCGGACGCGCTTTTTCCGATTCCCAAAGAGCCAGAAGCTACTGCGTCGAGCTTCCAACGGCGGCCAGTGAGTTCTTGCAAATCTAACATTGTGTCCAAGTTCACGGTCTGCTCCGCGAGTTCGAGGACGGTGTACTTTTGAAGAACAGGATAATCGAACTCGACATGATTGTGACCTACGACCAGGTCAGCTTTGAGCAATTGTTCAACAAGGGCATCCATCTCGTCCTCACCGTAGACAAAGTATTTGCCCGCTTTGGTGGAGTAGGTCACTGCGACCGATACCCCCATCTTCGTCTTATCTCCTTTGACGTCGTTGAAACTCCGTTGGGTCTCTAGGTCGAAATAGACGATATCGCGCACCTCGCTACGGTGGCGGAGGGACTCGATGCTGGCAAGTGGACTTTGTGGCTATCTAGCTCCCACTATTCTTTGCTTTGGCAGGAGCTAAGATACGTTGCACGCGTTGTTCTAACTCATTGAGCTCCTCAGGTGTCATCTGAGACAAACCGATCTGGTAAGCAGCCACCGTCAAAACAATAAAGGAGAAGAGTAACCCAAGCGCAAAAGTCACCCACTTCACTGGGGTCTCGCGGATCCGCTCTAAGCGGATCCCTACTCCAGTATCCCACATCACGATCTTCTTTTTGACTGCAAGCCAGAGCGAAATCAGATGACAAACTTCTCTAAAGAGAGGTTGCGCAAAACCCATGCCAAGAATCATGACCCGCATCGTGCGTGTAAATGAAGCACCTGCGCTAAGCTTGCGCCCTTCCGCATCACGCACCTGCAGACCAGTGAGCCATTTCCCCGGGGTAGTGCCCCAGAAGTGAAGCAAGGTCGTCTCCACAAACAACCACGGCAATATCATCACGAAAGGAAAGAAGAGATTGCGCTGTAAGCCTGCGAGGTCGATCCCGGTAATAGCAATCACTGAGAAGAGGAGGGCCAAGAAGACAAGGTAGTCGAACCACCGCGCTGCGAAGCGACGCCAGAGATGAATCTCGCTTGGCAAGCCTGACTGGACAACGGGTTCTTCGATCTCACGATCCACTTGAGACAAATAATCATCCACGTTCTCTTCTGTGACTTTCGTGATCTCGAATTCATTAGTAAACAAACCAACTTCGTCTAGGGGAGTCCATTCATCGAGAGCCGAACACCAAACTTTTTGCTCCGCAGTCACCTCCCCGGCACGAATCCGCGAACGGAGGTCAAAGTCGAGGAGTGGCCCCTCTTTTTCGCCATCTTTAATGATCCAAAATTCCATTTCGAAAGATTAATCTACTAGAGATTCCGTAGGGATTTAGCGGCATCGTTACGGGCGGCCTTGAGAGCAGGGATGAGAGCCGCAAGCCCACAGAGAATCCACGCCGTAATTGCGACCGTAATCATGAAACCGGGCATAATGCGTGCGGGCAATTCGGTGAATCCTTGGAAATCGGCAGGAAAAGGATCAAAGCCAATACTGGCGAGAGCGCGTTGAATCGAGGCCCGTTGCCAGATAATTAACAACGCTAGCGCTACTCCACCGATTGCGCCAAAAAAACCAACTACAAGACCTTGCCACAAAAAGACCCAAGAAATCTGACTCCCCTGCGCGCCTAGTGCCTTCATCACGCCAATCTCTTGCTTCTTCTGTATAGTGACGGTGTACATGACCGCCATGATCGAGAAGGCTGAAATAAGGCCGATAAAGGAGAGTGCAAAAGTCATCATCAGACGCTCCGTACGGATCAGAGAGAACTGAGCCTGATGCCGATCCATCCAAGTAGCGGAAGTAAACTGATCGCCTAAAGCCTCTTCGATCTGGCCCTGGGCTTGCCAAGCATGGAAAGGATCCTCCAATCTAACAGCTACCGCTTGCACTCCAGAAGTGAGGCCTGTTAGTTCCTGACCAATGGGCAAGGGAATAAACATCTGCGGCCCAGGAGTGCGCTGAGAGTCTCCATAGACTCCCCAGACCGTCAATTGCTTCGGTAAGACAATCTCACGTAAATTTTGCAAACTCGCAACATCGGCCGCTTCCACATCCAAGGTGACAATCGCCTCAAGAGAATCCGCTACCGTTTGCCAGACCTCTTCCCCGACCGGATAGGCATCGCCGGCCTCGTTTCGATCCACAGAACTAAGCGCAATGAGAGCCTCGTTGATGAGAGCGGCTTCCGCCTCACGAGCACCTTCATGTGAGAGTGTTTCCAAATCCTGATAGAGCGTTTGCAGATCTGTTATCGATACCGGACCAGCTTCTCGGCGCGTGGCCACCAGCTTTTGCAGACGGCTCAATTCTTCCTCAAATCGAACCTGTAAGGGCTCAATATTGGTGCGTTCGAAAGCCTCCTTAACACGGTCAAAATTTCGCGAAGCATAGACCTCAATCTTGTCCCCAACAGAAAGGAACAGGTCTTCTGCGAGTTGTCGGGAAATAACCGCGTATTCGTCGAGGCCGATATCAGCGCGGCTGCCGGGATAGCCTTCCTTGTCTAAGAGCTCATCTAGGGCCGCAATCTGACCTTCATCTTGAGTGTCAATCGCTCGGAAGTCGGCCGGCTTGCGATAACCGGGGGCATCTAATAAGACGATGTCTTGAATGAGAGCATAACTCCCCACCACGCCCTCGACTTGATCGAGTTCTGTCTTGAGCGAATCCCAATCCCGCACAAAGCCTGTGGTCTCGCGCACCTCGACATGAGGCGCAAAGCCGAGCAGTAGCTTCTTTACCTCACGCTCAAAGCCAGCATGAATGGAGAGGACGACGATCAATACGGCCACTCCCAGCATCACTCCTACAAGTGAGATTAAGGTAATGGCCGAGACATGAGACCGGACAGGATTGAGATACCGACCGGCGAGAAGACGACTGAAATTCATAAAAATTACGAGCCAGATCGTCCCCGCCTTTGGCCGAAAGCGCAACTCTTAAGAAAGGCTACGCTGAAAAGTAACGGTTCCTAAAAAGACCTCAGTTCTTCGCAAAGCGACGAACGGCATTGTGAGAGCTCGTGGTCGAAGTGCGATGTCTTTTCTCAGGAAGTGAAAGAGTGATTAGACCACTGGTCCGCAGAATAAGCTTGGCTGGTCCAGCGATGGGGACAGGATTTTGAAAACTCGGGGTTGGCAATAAGTTGATATTACGACGAGTAGTGATGTTTCGCGTGGTATGAAAGTCATTGCTCCCGAGCGCAAAACGATACTGGAACTCTCGCTTACCCGGATTAGTGACACCAACAACGACTTCCGAAGTAGCACTCACGATCAAGGCAGTCTGGCCAGCAGGAATAGTGATCGAGTCCTGATATCCGTTAAGAGTGCGATAAGAGTCTCCCTTGGCCACTGAGGCTAAGGCTAACAAGGTTGTGAACAAAACAGTAAGGGTGGTCTTCATGACGCAACCAGTCACAACAGGCTGATTTTGGAGGGTCAAGCGACCAAGATTTTTCAGTCTTGAAGGTCCTGACGGGTTGAGAATCGCTAAGATTTAAAAAATTAAGGATTAAGACTTTATGAAGATTTTGATTTCAAGTTAATAATAATTTTGACCAAAATATCACTACGTCTCGAAATCATAAAACACCCGAACAAAATGCAATCTTTCTTTCATTAGCGGTCCCTACGCGGGTGTCTTGCCTCACTCAACTTATGGGTAAAGCCCTCGTGTTTTCTTCACGTCAGCCACTTCCTTAATTCCGAGCGCGAGGGCGGCGATCCGGTGACTACACTTGCGCGTTTCTGCAAAAGAAACAAGGCGATCGAAGGTTGTTGCTAGCTGAGTTTCGAGCTTGCTGAGCACTTCGCGCTCGGTCCAACTGAAGCGTTGTAGGTTCTGAACCCACTCAAAGTAGCTCACTGTCACCCCACCGGCATTACACATGACGTCGGGGACGAGGAAAATGTCGCCACGCTCTTCGATAATAGCGTCGGCCTCGGGAGTAGTGGGGCCGTTGGCTCCCTCGGCGAGGACTCGGCATTGCAGTTTCTTCGCCACCTCTTCATCGATGACCCGCTCCATCGCACATGGCGCGAGAATATCCACTTTTTGCAACATCAGTTCCTGAGCGTCGATCGGTTCTGAGTTGGGAAAATCTAACACTCCTCCCGTCCGGGCGACGTATTCCCTCAATTGACAAATATCGAGACCGTTATCACTCCAGATTGCGCCCGAAATATCGGACACCCCCTTCACCTTCACACCATCGAACATCAAGGTCTCGGCAGCATAACTCCCGACATTCCCAAATCCCTGAATCACTGCAGAAGCATCCGTGCAATCGATACCCAAGCGTTGCAGAGCTCGGGTCGCGGTAAAGGCAACGCCATGCCCCGTAGCCTGTGTCCTACCCTCTGATCCTTGTAGCTCAAGGGGTTTACCGGTGACGATCCCAGGGGTGAAACGACCAGCCTGGGTGGAAGCAGTATCTACGATCCAAGCCATAGTTTGCGCATCGGTGCCCATATCGGGCGCAGGGATATCAATATCCTCTCCGATGAAGGGAAGCATCTCTTGAGCGAATCGGCGCGTGAGTCGTTCCTTCTCTCCAGTAGACATCTCCCTCGGGTTGCAAGCAATACCCCCTTTGGCCCCGCCATAGGGAAGACGCATGAGCGCACACTTCCAGTTCATCCACATCGCTAAAGCAGCGACTTCTCCCAACTCGACATGCGGAGAGTAACGGATGCCGCCTTTGACCGGTCCACGTGAGAGATGATGTTGCACGCGATGGCCAAAGAAAACCTCAGTGCGCCCATCATCCATGCTCACAGGCATGGAGAAAGAAAGCATCCGTTTGGGCCATTTGCAGCGCTCTCGCACCGCCTCATCAAGGCCGAGAAACTCGGCAGTCCGATCAAACTGACGAGCGGCCATCCCAAACGTCTCATTCGCTAATAGAATCTCCTTCATTAAGGAAAACGCTAATCGAAACCGTGAAAGGGAAAACTCTATTCAGTGTATTGCCCCGAGAAGCGCATTGCACCAAATAGAATGATACCCGGATGAAGCTACTACCTGGGATTATGAGTCGACGGATTCAAGCAGCCAGAACAACGGGATGGATTTGGATATCACTTCGAACGACCCCTAGACGCGAAAACGCCCCGCGAAATAGCGAGGCGTTCTTGAGGAAAGAGGAATCACATGAAATGCTTAGAGCATCTCTTTGATAAGGTTCTCAAGCTTCACGATGTCTGCTGAGAACTTACGGATGCCTTCGGCGGTCTTCTCCGTCGCCATCGCGTCCTCATTGAAGAGGAAACGGAAGCCTTTCTCATCGAGAGAAATTTTCTCCTGAGTCGAAGCGGCTGCGGTCTCTGCAGTGAGAGTCGGCGCGAGCGGTGTCTCATCATTCTGAAGCTCTTCTAACAGGCCAGGAGAAATGGTGAGGAGATCACAACCAGTGAGCTCGGTGATCTGCCCCTTATTGCGGAAGGACGCGCCCATGACCTCAGTTTCGTAACCAAACTTCTTGTAGTAGTTGTAGATGGCCTGAACGGACTGCACCCCAGGGTCTTCAGCACCCTTGTAGTCGATGCCGGTATCCTTCTTGAACCAATCGTAGATGCGACCGACGAAGGGTGAGATGAGCTGAACCTTGGCTTCGGCACAGGCTACTGCTTGGGCGAAGGCGAAGAGGAGAGTGAGGTTACAGTGGATGCCGTCTTTCTCTAACTCCTCTGCGGCTTTGATGCCTTCCCAAGTGGAAGCAATCTTGATGAGGACCCGATCACGGGAGATGCCTTCTGCCTCGTACATCTCGATGAGCTGACGCGCTTTGGCGATAGTGCCGTCCTTATCGAAGGAAAGGCGAGCGTCGGTCTCGGTAGAAACACGACCGGGAACAATCTTCAGGATTTCGAGCCCGAAGAGAATGAGCACGCGATCAATAATCGCTTCGACGAGTTCGTCACCTGATTTGCCGGAGTCCTTGAGGTCGGTAACGGCCTGTTCAACGAGGTGCTTATACTCCGCTTTTTCGGCAGCTTGCAGGATGAGCGAGGGATTGGTGGTCGCGTCCTGAGGCTGGTATTCCTTCATTGATTCAAAGTCGCCGGTATCGGCCACGACTTTGGTGTATTGCTTTAGTTGCTCTAGTTGGCTTGCCATAACGGACTTGTCCTATGACGAAATGGTCCCAGTGACCAACGCGAAATGAGACCGATCTCTATGAAATGCGCTCATTGTGAGTAAAAACCAAACTTGGCGACGATTTTTGTTAAACCGCTGAATATCCCTGAATTTACGGTTCTTAACGCCGCCTCGCTCTCTTTTCTCTGTTCATCTCGGGAAACCTCACTAATAACCCTCCCTCTCGAAAAAATATGAGTGCCGACGCCCCATCCAACCAACCGAAGTCTACCGTAGAAGAACTGATCGCCGTTCGTCGCGAAAAACTCGGTAAACTCAGAGAGATGGGACACGATCCCTACGGGCAAGCCTTTGAGACCACTCATACTCCCGGTCAGCTGAAGGCAGAATTCGAAAACGATCTGCCTGCCACTATTGCGGGTCGAGTGGAGGCGATTCGAGATTTTGGCAAAAGTGTCTTCTGCACTCTTGGTGACGCCGAGGGGCGGATTCAGATTTATCTCAATAAAAAGCAGCTCAGTGAAGAGCAGTGGGAAGTCTATCAATGTCTCGATATGGGAGATTGGATTGGAGTGGCTGGCACGACCTTCACCACTGGCAAGGGCGAGCCCTCTCTGCAAGTGGCAGAGGTGACCGTACTCTCCAAGGCACTGCGCCCCATGCCAGACAAGTGGCAGGGCCTCACCGACCGCGAGACTAAGTATCGTAAGCGTCACCTCGATCTGATGTCTAACGCTGACAGCGCAGAGGTCTTCGTAACGCGCTCGCGCATGGTAGCCGAGATTCGGAATTTTCTTCACGAACGCGATTACCTCGAGGTGGAGACACCTATGCTGCAATCGGTCGCTGGGGGAGCCGCCGCGCGCCCCTTCGAGACCCACCACAATGCGCTCAATATGGCGCTCACCATGCGTATCGCGCCAGAGCTCTTTCTGAAGCGATTGCTTGTCGGTGGTTTCACCAAAATCTTTGAATTGAATCGGAACTTCCGTAACGAGGGCATCTCTCGTCGTCACAATCCGGAGTTCACGATGTTAGAGGCCTACCAAGCTTTTGCAGACTTCGAGATCATGGCTGAGATGGTGGAAGAAATGACCTGTCACCTCGCCGAGAAATTCTGCGGTGGCCTCCAAATCGAGCACAAGGACGAGGAAGGAAACGTGACTCGCACCATTAATCTAGAACGGCCTTGGAAGCGCGCCAACTACCACGACCTTGTTAAGGAAGTGGCTGGTGACGACTTCTTCGACATCACGCCCGAAGCCCGCCGGGCTAAGTGTGGTGAACTCGGGGTTCAGATTTCGGAGGGAATGGAAGACTACGAAGTCATTCAGCAAGTCTTTGAGAAAAAGGTGGAAGAACACACCTTTGATCCCTGCTTTGTGACCCGCGTCCCAAGCGAGCTCATTCCACTCGCGAAGGTCACTCCCGGCGGCAAGACCGTCGAAGTCTATGAACTCATTATCAATGGTCAGGAAATTTCTCCTGGCTACTCAGAGCTGAACGATCCCGACGTGCAACGCGAACGCTTGGAGCACCAAGCGGGGGGCGAAGAAGAGCAACTCGTGGACTACGACTTCATCGAAACCCTCGAACACGGAATGCCTCCTGCGGGTGGCATCGGGATCGGGATCGATCGTCTCATCATGATGCTCACTGGCGCACCTACTATCCGCGACGTAGTTCTCTTCCCTCTGCTCAAGAAGAAGGACTAGCACGTTCTACCCTTGTCGAACTAGCTTAAGTCACTAGCTTGTGCGCATGGCAACAGAATGGTTCTACGGGGCGGCAGGAACACAGGCAGGTCCACATAGTGAAGAGGAAATTCGCAATCTGATCAGCAGTGGCACAATCAGTCGTGAGACCTTGGTCTGGCATCAAGGGATGAATGACTGGACCGCTGCTGGAAAAATACAGCAATTCTTTGGAGAAACAAAACCCTCCCCACAGTCCTCCTCTGCCTCTGCCTCGGCCAATCCCGCTAATCCGTATGCGGTCTCCGAAGCCTCGGTATCCGGAGCCACTTCCGCTCCTCACAGCTTTGAGAATTACCCTCACTTTCCGGTTAAGAGAGCGAACTTTACGCTCCATCTCGTTGTCGCCCTTGCGCTGCCCATCATTGCCACCATCCTCATGGTCGTCGCTGTTGTGAAGGCAGGTCCGACCGATCCTGCAGGCAAACTTCCCGAGGAAGAAGCAATGGCAGTAGGCTTCTCCTTTATGACCGCCATGGGGCTGTTCTATGTCGGGCTTATCGCAGCCTCCGTTATCGGCTACATTCATCTCTACCGAGCATTTTACTGCCTGTAACCCGGCGGCTGCCGCACCACTCCCGGCAAAGCCGTCGGCTTCCTCTTCATTCCCTTCTTTAATCTTTACTGGCTCTTCGTTGCTTATAAAGGCCTCGCAGACGACTGGAATCGCATCATGGATAGCTATGCTGATCTCCGATCCGCTCCTCGATTCGAGGGTTGGCCTTTTCTCACCTACCCCATCACTCTCATCGTCTTTTACCCCGTCGCTCCCATCTTCTACCTGATGTGCCATTACTACATTTGTAAGGGGATTAACTTCATGGCGGAACGCTCGGAAGTAGCCCCGGCCAGTTAATCTCTCCTGCGATTTTCTTTTTCTGCAGGAAAACCAACATTTAAATTGCGGAAAATCCAGCACCTGTTATCTTCGCGAGATGAATCGACTTGAGCAAGGCCATCTCTCGCGGCGGGAACGCCAGATCCTCGACATCATCTATCGTCTCGGAGAAGCCACCGCCAAGGATGTGCAGGAGAATCTCCCCGACCCGCCAAGCTACTCGGCGGTGCGTGCGCTCCTCGTCACCTTGGAAAATAAGGAGATGGTGAAGCACACCAAATCCGGCCGGCGCTATCTCTACCAACCTGCGATTGCAGAGGATTCGGCCAAGCGTTCGGCGCTCAAAAATCTCCTTGGAACCTTCTTCCAAGGAAAACCCGAGAACCTGGTGGCAGCTCTTCTCGACCCCAAGGACCAGCAACTCTCCGCTGAAGAAATCGACAGTATCCGCAGTCTCATTGATGAGAAATAAGGTCTCTTGTTCTCCCTTTTGCCATGCCCTCCCCGCTCATTAGCCTTCTCATTGCGGCGCTTGGACTCCTTGCAGTGCAGGTCGCGGGACGGCGCACCCCTTTGCTGACAGCGATCACACTAGCGACTTTGCTGACCCTACCGTTGCTGAGACTGCTTCCTAAGATTCACCTCGAACTTCCCACTACTACTACGGCAGTAGTTCAGGCCTCGGCCAGTGTGTATGCTCAAGTCTACTTGTTCGGTTTCGTAATCTTTACCGGTAAGCTTTTACTCGACCTCGGGGCCTTCAAGAGATGGCGGAAGGCCTCCTTGCCTCTGACCGACGCTCCACAGTTGGAACGCATTTTCAAAGAAGCACAGATGCGACTTGGAATGCACAGGGAAGCCACGCTGCGTCTGCATCCCCAGCTGACCTCCCCGGTGGCAGGTGGCCTGCTCCGACCCACCGTTTATCTTCCGGAGTCTGCCCGACAGTGGTCACCCGAGACGGCTCAAGCGGTCATCTTGCATGAACTCGGACATCACGTTCGGCGCGACCTTTGGGCTGCCTTCGCGGCCCGCATTGCTTGCCTGATCCACTGGTTCAACCCCCTGGCCTGGATTCTCCGCGCCCGCCTCCTAATGCAGTGTGAGTATGCCTGCGACGCCCACGTGCTCGCTACCGGCATCGACGCCAAACGCTACGCGCATACTCTGTGTGACTTAGCCACCCCTGAGGGCAAACAAGTCCCCACCCTCGCCATGGCCATGGCTACCAAGTCAACGCTCCGCGACCGAGTGGAGAATCTCCTCTCTCCGCGTCGGCCGGTGACCTTTCTCCCCATTGCAGGGACTCTTTTCCTCACGCTCGGCACTGCGCTGGCCCTCTCCACGCTACGACCGACCATCGAACGAACGTTTGCACCTGGCTCTGATTACGAGCAAAACGAGGTCGAGCTTCGGCTCACCGCTAATCCTTTTCCCGGGAACTAGCGCCCTTGTGCGCTTCCCGTAATCGAAAAGTCCGTCTGCAAAGAGAGTCCGCCTTGCTTCTAGACTCCAAATTCGGGAGTCTTCCCCTCATGCGAACTCTCACCTACTTCGCTCTCCCCCTCTTCCTTGCTCTTGACCTGTACGGGCAGGAGGGAGAAGACACGTCCCTCTTCCCCGAACCTCCGTCCATCTCGGAATTGGAGCCTGACATCGAAACCACTCCCGAGAATCCCCTCACTGTTCCTTCAGGGCGGATTTACATCCCCTCTGATCCTAATCCCAACCGGGAACCAGCCTTCGACGAGATCGTCCCTTCGGAGGAAAGTAAGCGTGACGAGAATGCACCCAAAGAGGTTCCTGAGACGCTTAAACCTGAAGTCAAAGATGACGGCGTACGGGTCTCAGTCCTTGGTTACCACGAATTCTCATCAGCGAAGCCGAACACGGCGATGCGTATCCAAACCAATAAGTTTCGCAAGCAAATGGAGGCGCTGCGCGATCTCGGTAAACCCATTATTACGATGGAACAATTTATCAAATGGAAGAGTGGAGAAGGTGAGCTCCCGCCCCAGTCCTTTCTCATCACCATCGATGATGGCTGGAAGTCAGTTTATACTGACGCCTTCCCCGTCTTCAAAGAACTCAACTTCCCCTTCACCATCTTCCTCTACAAGAAGTATGTCGATGGCGGTGGTCGCGCACTCACCACACCGATGATTCAAGAGATGCTCGATTCGGGTCTTTGCACCATCGGTTCCCATTCAGTAACCCATCCCTTCCCCTCTAAGTTCAAGAAAGCTGCGAACGAAGGCGAAGAGGTACACCTCGCCT
Organism: uncultured Roseibacillus sp.; assembly: GCA_937949965.1. Lineage (GTDB taxonomy): Bacteria > Verrucomicrobiota > Verrucomicrobiia > Verrucomicrobiales > Akkermansiaceae > Roseibacillus. The sequence continues at coordinate 14,166 of CALFBF010000016.1, read as the reverse complement.
TTCTCAATGAAGAGATTGGCGCTTCGAAGACTTTTCTGGAGGAAAAGTTTAAGATTGAAGTTCCGACCTACGCTTACCCTGGAGGCTATGTGACCGACGCTATGCTCCCAGTCGCACAAGCTCACGGCTATAAGTATCTCTTCACCGTGAACCCTGGAATGACAAGGCTTGATTCCGATAACCTCACCCTCCCTCGTTACATCATCCTCGGAAATCGCGACGGCGTCTTCTCCCTCGCCACCACCTTCCGGACCACTTCGGCAAGTCTTGGATCCGACGGCATTAGTGCGCAAACTACGAAACATCCCGTAGTACCCAAACCTGGCGGAGTTACCAGCAATCGTCTCCCCGTCATCGCTGCAGACCTCTCGCAAGAACCGGAAATTGATCCCGAATCGATCGTGATGCGTGTAGGAGGATTCGGCAAAGTGCCCGGCAAATGGAACGAATCTAATAAAACCTATTCTTGGCAAATCAACCGCCCACTTCGCGTGCCAATTTGTTCAGTCTCTGTGCAATGGCGATTAAACGATCACCGCGAGTATGAGATCCCTATGCGTTGGTCCTTCCGCGTCGATTTAGAAGCAGCCTATCAACCTAAATAAGTTTCGGTTCACTTCCCCCCCCTCAAATTGCTACCCGCAAAAAACGCTCAAGCCGCTGACTCGTCTACAACCCGCAATCGCCTTATCTTATCACTAGTCCATTGAAAATCATTCAAGCGATTCTCTGGACTCTCTTTCTTATCTTATTTGGAAGAGAATTACAGACTTGGCAAAGCGAAGCCTCATTGGCGGAGAAAAGCCAAAAGGTGCAAACCGGTCTTACTAAAATTGCAAAGGTCCGCATTCCCACAACCCACTTTCGCCTCCCCAGTCTCCCTACGATCTCTTCTCTCTCACCCGAAAATCCGCGCATTGCAGAAGCCGCTCGACGTCCCTGGCCGAAACAGAGAACGATTTCGCTCTCCGAAAATTTTCCAATCTACAAACAAACAGATTCTGACAAGTGGACCTACCAAAGCCTTAACTTCAAATTCATTTCCGATGCTCCTTTGCGCGATCATGTGGTGCGAGAATTTGCGGCACTCTTCGAGCTGACGTACAGCTACTGCAAGAGCCTCCCTTTCCACCTCGAACGCACCGAGGATCAGGGATCCGCCAAACTCCGTGTCCTGCTCTTTGAGGAATATTCGCGATATCTACGCGAAGGCGGAATCCCAGACTCGGGAGGAACTTACTTGGTAAAGCGAGATCTGATCCTCGTCCCCTTTGAAGGGCTCGGTCTTAAGAAGACACAGGACAGCTACGTTCTCGATCTGGGACGGAGTAACCAGACCCTCATGCACGAAGCGGTCCACATGATGATGAGAGGACGGCTCCTCAAAGACGGGTGGTTTGTGGAAGGTGCCGCCGAGTACGTCGCGACCATTCCAATGCGCCAGAACCGCCTCCTAACCGACAGACACCTTGACTCTCTAATCCGCTACATCACAAGCTACGGTTACGGCAACGGGGGTGGACATAATCTCGGAAGAACCGTTGAGCTAGCACCCTTACACACGCTCATGGAAGCCGATTACGAGGACTTCCGGCACTTGGAAAACAGTTATCCTTACTCGCTGTTAGTTTTTCACTACTTTGCCCACTTTGACCAAGCTGGTGATGGTGCGAACTTGAAAGCTTACGCGGAAGCTCTCTCCAAAGGCGAGAGAACAAGTAGCGCCCGCAAAAAACTCCTCGCAGGACGAGATTACCAAACTCTCGAAAAACTAATGACCGAAAGTTGGAAACAACACGGTCTCACGCTGCGCTTTCAACGTTAGAGCGTGGTGAGCCGTACTTGGTAATAGAGGCAAGCCTCACCACCCCGATAAAATGTTAAAGGCAACGATTCGGCTCACCTGTTAGAAAAATCCATCACGCCTTCTTTTCAAGCAAATCACGAATTTCTTCGAGTAGCTTCTCTTGAGCAGGAGTCTCTGCCACTTCCTCCTCTTTCTTCTTCTCCAGACCAGCAATAACCTTCTTCACAATGACGAAGACCACAAACGCTAACAGAACAAAAGAAATGAAGTCTTGGATAAATTGTCCGTAGTTCACAGCAACTTCCGCCACCTCAGCGACAGCCTCAACAGAGCCATCCTCAGAAGCCTCTACCGCGGGCACGCCCGCCTGAAAGACATACTTCATCTCCGAAAAATCAATCCCAGCAAGGACCGCTCCAAGAGGAGGCATCACTACGTTATCAACCAACGATTTAACGACAGTTCCAAAAGCACCGCCGAGGATGAAACCAACGGCCATATCTATCATGTTGCCTTTAAAGGCGAACTCTTTGAATTCCTTTAGCATATTTTTTACAGGTTAGTTAAGAACATCCTCGGTTGTATACTGTTTACTCTCAATGAGAAAGAGAGATTTAAACTCACGCTTGCTGATGTTCAAGTCACTGAGACAACTTGAGCCTACGAGCCACCTAATCCTTTCACGCCACATTCCCGGCTTTTCCAGAGCGATCATCCCTGCTGCAATTCTCGTTTCATGGCCATTCATCCCACTGCCGTCATCTCACCTACCGCCGAAATTGGAGACAATTGTGAAATCGGCCCTTACTGCATTATCGGAGACCGAGTCGTGATCGGCAATGAGACCAAACTGCATAGCCATGTCGTGATTCAAAGCGATACTACGATGGGCGAACGCTGCGAAGCCTTTCCCTTTGCCGCTATCGGGGGGCTGACTCAAGACTTAAAGTATCAAGGAGAGCGCACTCAGCTCATCATTGGTAATGAAAACACCTTTCGTGAGAACACGACCATTCATCGAGGAACTACCCCGGACTCGGCAACCACAATCGGGGACCACAATCTCTTCCTCTGTTACGCCCACGTTGCTCACGATTGCACCGTTCACAACCACGCTATTTTTTCTAACAATGCCACTATTGCAGGACACGTTACTGTGGGGGATCACGCCATTATCTCTGGTCTCTCTGCGGTTCATCAATTCTGTCGAGTTGGTGAGCACTCGATGATCGCAGGACTTGCGCGCATCGTGAAAGATGTCCCTCCTTTTATGATCATTGAGGGAAACCCCTCTTCGACTCGCGGCCTCAATAGTATTGGGCTGCAACGACGCGGATTTAGCGAAAACGATATCCGAACCCTGAAAACTGCTTATAAGAAGCTCTTTCTAAAGAAGGACATTAACCTTGCCAAACAGCTCGAAGACTTTCTGGACCATGAGGATGCCAAAAATGCGAAAGTGCAACGATTAATCAACTTCATCGAAACCACTGAGCGGGGCTTAGTCCGGTAAAATCGGTCTGATCTTTTTCAGCAAAAAGAAAGACCTAAGGGTGTCTCCGGTAATCCTCTTTCGAGAAAAAAGGATTCCAGGCTTTCTCAAATCAAGGCGATTTGAAAGCCTGCCGAACGGACTCATGAGCTTTTTTAAACCAACAAAGGGTGAAGGTAATTGGGGAACATTTTCTTGGAATGAGATTACCGGAGACGCCCTTACATCGATCACATCAGGGAGACGCCCACCTCTACTAGCCTCATTCGCCAACGTTTCTTGATGCCAGCACGCCCTGCCGAGGGTACAAAAAAACGCCTAGCTCCGAAGAACCAGGCGCAACTAGAAACAAATTCTAATTAATTAGAGAGTCTCCTCTTTCTCTTCATCTTTTTTCTGGCGACCGCCAGATTTTTTCTTAGAAGATCAGCCTGCGCCGGGTAGTTCAATCTTCTCGAATGAGAATGGAGTGGCAGAGGATGAGTCAGCACTTACATGAGCAAGCACAGTTTCGTCATCTTCTTTTTTTTCGTCCTTCTGGCGACCGCCAGACTTCTTCTTGGATGATCACCCAGCTCCGGGCAACTCAATCTTCTCGAATGACGAGGCAGCGAATGACGGGCTTCCTACCGCAAATGCAGGAAGAGCCATTGCACACGTCAACGTAGCAATTAGGTTTAGTTTCATAACTTATTTTGTCTTGGTTAGACCTTGGTAAGAGATTTAGGCAGCTCTTTTATTCCCATTTTTTAAAAAATCGAAAAGTAGGAAGCCTTCCCGAATTTAATCGGATGAAGAATACACATTCATCTCTCTTAAAAGCTCTAATCCCTCAACGTTATGAGTCAACTGAAAGTTCACACAAAACTCGGGCCATGAAATCATCTGAGTTTCAGAAAAACGACTTAAGGGCACCTCCGATAACCGCTTTCGAGGAAAAATGATTTCAACCGATACAGAGCTGCAGAAATTGGGGGGTATTTTCTTGGAATGGGGTTGTCGGAAGTGTCCTTGAATTTGAAATTTGAGTTTTTGTGAATTTTCCGTCATGACTAGGGAATGAATTCAACAAACCTTCTTCTCGGCTCCACCGGCTTTTTACTTCTGGTGGCGTTTGTTTTTTCTTTTTCCCAGCTGAATAAAGGAAGAACAACGAACTCTGGCGAGATTCAGGCCCTTACACAAGAAATCCGCCGTCTTGAAACGGAAAAGGAACTTCTTGAAAAAAGACAACGACAGTCGCCTAATAATCTCATCTTTACTTCTAGCCCCTATCAAGCACCTGTTGAAGTGGTTGCTAGCGATGATACTGAAGCAAAGATGAAGGAACTGCAGGCTCAACTTGACTTGTTGAGCGAAGACAACAGCAGCCTTCGAGACGAAGTGGCTCGCGCCAACACCCCAGCACCTGATCTGACTGAAGAGCTGACTGAGGAGGAAGAACTCACTACGGAGGAAATCCCGACTGAAGACACCGAATTTGCTGAGCGACGAGCTCGCTTGATTCGCAATGCCTTTTTACAAGCGACCGTAGAAGCCTGGGATCCGGAGTATTGGACCATTGCCATTGATCCGGCAGCCCGGGCTAATTTTAGCGTTGGCGACGAACTCGCGGTGCGTCGTAACGATGGCATTCTCTGTACCTTCACGGTGACGAATCAGATTGGTTCCCAATTTGTAGGAGATCTGAAGTCCAACCTTGCTCCAGGTGCACCAGAGGTCTTGCCGGGGGATGAACTCATCATTCCTCCTGCCTTTGATCGTAAATTGGACTACTAATTTCGTGTAGATTCGGAGACTTATCTCTGAATAATTACCTCTTCGGGCAAACTTACCACTTGGGGTGCTTGTTCCCTGAGTTTTCTTTACCTTTTTTCCCTTCTGTCGGTCTTATACTCCTAACTTACTCCCTATCTAAAATGCCTTCACCTAGTCTGATCGTCACCCATCCCGGAGCTGCTCACAAGGACGAGTTTCTTGCCTGCGCCTTTCTCATCACTCAATACGGAGTACCTATTGCACGCCGTGAACCTACCCAATCGGACTTAGCTCATACCGATACTATTGTAGTCGATGTTGGGGGTTCTCACGACCCGAGTTTATTGAACTTTGATCACCATCAATTCCCCGCAGACCACCCGCCAGTGTGTGCTCTTTCCCTAGTGCTCCAGTATCTTGACCTATATGACGATGCGCGCAAGTTCTGCGACTGGTTAGAGCCTGCAGAGCATTTCGACACTCGTGGGCCGATTGAGACTGCTAAATGGTTGGGAGTTTCCCGCGATAGCTTGGCCAAGCTTAACTCCCCCATTGATGGGACCGTATTACGCGCCTTTGCCCGTGAGGAACTCCTCCACCCGGGAGACCTCTTGTGGGAACTGATGCACAATATCGGGCAAGATACTCTGACTTATCTAAGTAAACTGCGAGGTCGCCTAGAAGACATCGAGCACCATAGTCAGTGGCTCGACCTTCCTGATGGCGCTAAGGCACTCTTCATCCCACGTACTGATCCAGCCCCTACCGATCCTTCTCTAGGGGTTGGTCGCTTCATCAGCGATCATGAATATGCAGACCAAACGGTGGCGACTCTCTACCCTGATCGACGAGGGACCGGCTATGCGCTTTCCCGCTTTAATGACTCTGCAAAGCTCGACTTCACCCTCATTAACGATGAAGGAGATGTCCACTTTGCCCACAACAGGGGTTTTGTTGCTAAAACTAGCGCAACAAACTTGAGCCGCTTGCAAGAACTCCTCTTGCAATCCTTTGTGCAAGATTCGGCAGACTAATTACGTTGTCTGCGCCACGATGATTTTCCGTAAACTCTACCTCTTTCTCATCGCTATCCCTAGTTTCACCGATACCAAGGCTGAGGAAATCCTTGAGATAGGTAAAGAACAATACCAAATCCACTGTATCGCCTGTCACGTGACGGATGAATCCATTGTTGGACCTTCCCTCATTGAGATCTCTCGACTCTATCAAAAGGATAATACTAAACACTTCATCGAATGGTGCCTGGCTCCGGGTAAGAAAAGGCCTGATTCCGTTCAGATGCCTTCTATGGCTCACGTGGGAGAGAAAAATCTAGCAGCCATCCACAGCTACCTCCTCGAAGAGGTAAAGGGCAAAAAACAAAAGCGGCCAACCAAAGTGCGCTCTTGGAAGCAAGATGACTTCCCAATGCCAAAAACTCGCCCCCTCGTGCAGCGCATGTTCTTGGAAAACTCCGGACCCGCGACCATCACCGTTGCACTTGCTGAACACGATCTCAACTTCGCCTTCGATGCCGGTTCTTGTCGCCTACGCTTCGTATGGCAAGGAGCCGAGTTTATTCGCGCTTGGCCTTACTGGCAGAGTAACGGTAATGCTATTGTCCGCATTGTCGGAGAGATGCGCTATGAGGAAAACAGCCCTCCTTTCCAAGCGGCCGATTCCTCAAATCCTGAGGAAGTGAAGTTCCTCAACTATCAACTCGATAAGGCGGGGATTCCTACTTTCCGCTACCATCGTGGAGGAGTCCTTTTCGAAGAAAAAATCACTGCTAATCAAGAAGGTGACGGTATCATCCGCCGCTTGAAAACCGATGGCTCCACAGCCATTAAACTCACTACTCCCGAGAACGCCCAACTTGAGAGCAACCCCAAAAGCGATCTCCTCACCGCCGAACAAGCTCGTGACTTCAGTCTCCATCTCAAATGGATTAAACCATGAAAGCACTTTTCCTCCTTTCCTCTCTCCCTCTCTCTGCCGCTCCTTTTTTCGAAATAACGGCACACCCTAATCCAGTCGGAATCGATCCCCAAATCGGTGGACTCTGCATGCTCCCTGATGGTCGTTTGGCGGGGGCTTTTCATCGTGGAGAAATCCTTTTCTACAATCCAAAAGATCAAAGCTGGACCGAATTCGCACGCGGTCTCCACGAGCCCCTTGGGCTGGTGCCCGATGGCGACAGCTTCTTAGTGATGCAACGTCCCGAACTCACCCGCATCAGCGACACTGACGATGATGGCAAAGCGGACCTCTTCGAGACTGTTAGCGACGATTTTGGAATGTCGGGTAACTATCACGAATTCGCCTTCGGCCCCGCACGTGGACCCGATGGCAGCCTTTACATCGGACTGAATGTGGCCTCCAACGGTGCCGGTATCAGACCCGAAATCCGAGGGGAATGGTCTCCCGCGGGAAAGCTCAATCAAGAGGAGATGCGGGTCATCAAGGACGACTGGAAAGAAATTAAAGATAAAGCCGGACGAATGTATGCTCGCGTGTCCTATCGTGGCTGGATTCTCAAAGTCTCTCCCAGTGGTGAAACGACTCCTTTTGCGAGTGGCTTCCGCTCACCCGATGGACTCGGCTTCGATAACCGAGGACGCCTGCTCGTTACAGACAACCAGGGCGACTGGCGCGGAACGTCTCCTCTCTACACCGTCGAAAAAGGCGGCTTCTACGGTCACCCGGCCTCTCTCATCTGGGAAGAAGATTGGGACGGTCGCGATCCACTCGATGTTTCCGTAGAAGAGCTCGAAGCCCTCCGCACTCCTGCTAGCGGACTCATGCCCCAAGGTGAACTAGCAAACTCTCCTACCGAACCCATCCTCATCCCCTCCACTTGGGGACCTTATGCGGGGCAAATTCTCATCGGTGATATGAGCCAAAAACGACTCGTCCGTTTCTTAGCCGACGAGGTTAATGGAGTGGCACAAGGTGCAACCCTCCCCTTCATCGATCAGCCTGATATCGGCAATGGCAACCACCGCTTTGCCTTCGGCGAAGACGGCACCCTCTGGATCGGGAAGACTCGCTTATCCTGGGCAGGTTCTCGCGGGCTCATCAGCATCAAAGCGCCGCCAGCAGATATCTTCACAGTAACCGCTTGTAAGCTGACCAAAGAGGGTAAAGAACAGAAACTGACTCTCACCTTTAGCCAACCTCTCGCTGACGATCCTGAGTCTCCACCCATCACTCGACACCGCTATCATTACCACGCAAAGTATGGTTCAGAAAAGGTAGACCTTGCCCAAGTCCCCGTACACGGGCTTTACCCCGGCGAAGATAACAAGACTTTGGAGCTAACCCTCGAAGTTAAAAAAGGCTTCCTCCATGAGATCGATCTCAGTCAATTCCAAAGCCAGAGCGGACAAGCGATCGAAGGCACCAAGCTCTACTACAACGCTGTCGAAATTCCGTAAGCGAATGAAGCAGCTTGATACGAAAAATATCGTATCAAACACACTCTTCTACTATCGAGAAATTAAGAGATAAGCAACTTCGCGATCTGAACAGCATTGAGGGCCGCTCCCTTCTTGACCTGATCTCCGACCACCCAGAGGGAGAGAGCATTATCTAACACTTGGTCCATACGCATGCGACCAACCAAGCAATCATCCTTACCTGAAGTATCTAACGGAGTGGGGTACAAGCTCTCGGAGGGATCGTCACACAACTTCACTCCAGGAGTCTCTGCTCCATACACGGCCTGTGCTGCCGCGACAGAAACTTCGCGTTCGAACTGGGCTGAAATCGACACTGAATGAGAACGATGCACGGGTACCCGGACGCAGGTGCAAGTCACCTTCAAATCAGGTTGTTCCAAAATCTTGCGAGACTCATTCAACATCTTCTGTTCCTCCTTAGTGTACCCACCTTCTAGGAAAACATCGACATGCGGAATAACGTTGGAAGCGATTTGATGAGGGTAAACATTCTTCTCAATCGCACCGCCATTGGCAAGGGCTTGAATCTGCGAATCCAGCTCGGTAATACCAGCGGCACCAGAACCAGAAACCGCTTGATAAGATGAAGCTATAATGGCCTTTAATCCAAAGGCACGGTGTAAAGGCGCTAACGCCATCAGCGAAATAATGGTCGTGCAATTCGGATTCGCGATGATGCCCTTAGGGCAAACTTGCGCTGCAGTGGGATTAATCTCTGGCACAACTAATGGAACCTCGGCATCCATACGAAAGGCCGAAGAATTATCAATAACCACCGCGCCAGCTGCTGCTGCCGCAGGAGCATACTGGAGCGAAATACCTCCTCCCGCAGAAAAAAGAGCAATATCGACACCCTCGAAAGCCTCTTCGGTAAGCTCCTTAACCACATAGTCTTTCCCTTGGAACGAAACAACTTTGCCAGCCGAGCGGGCTGATGCCAATAAGGTAAGCTCAGAGAAAGGAACCTCTTGCTCAGTAAGACAGTTGAGCATCTCGATGCCAACCGCGCCGGTAGCACCTGCAATCGCAATATGGGGTGGGGTCTTCATGGCGAGGCGCGCACCATAGTCAAAGTTCGGCACGATGCAACTTCTACGAGTACCCAATACTTTCGAAAAAACACCCCAGGGACCTCCGAGAACCCCATTCCACGAAGACATTCTCCACTTGCCTTAACTCTTTGTTGGCCTCAGAAAATTTGAAATCATTTTCCCTCGAAAACAGGTTATCACAGGTGCCCTTTATCCTTTCTTACGACCGTCTTTTGCAGTCAGAGAAATCCGATAAACCACTTGCCTAGGGTTTTAAAAAAAGTAGAGTCTGCTCCGGCTCACTCTCAATATAATTCAGAAAGCCAAATCTTTAAGGATAAATAACATTATGAAAAAAACACTTGTTCTTCTGACCATTATTGCTGGTCTCGTAAGCCTCAACAGCTGTTGCTCTGGCGGTGGTTCTGCACCTAGCCCCATCCAGTCCGCTCCGGTACACGTCGCACCGGTAAAGTAAATTTTAATAACTCTCTGGCGTGATTGGGAACTCCTAACGCGCTAAGTTGAACCCCAAATTAACTCAAATAACGAATATGAAAGTTGCAAAGATTGTCGCTGTTCTCGCTGCTCTTGCTGGCCTTGCTCTCACCTCTTGTGGTGGTCACGACCCAGCTCCTTTGGCTCCCGCTCCCGTACCGAGCGTGACCATCGGCAAGTAAGCTGCTAAAAATTAAGTGAATTGTTTCGAGCTGGGGCCTTGCAAAAGGCCCCAGCTTGTTTTTTGATGGAGCTAGTCAACGCCTGAGAGCGATAACGAGACCACACCAACTATGAAATCATTTCTTAGAACTATGTTAGTTGCTGCCACTGCAGCCGGAGCCCTTACTCTCAACTCTTGTGGAGGCGGCTGCTGCACTGGCGAAGCCGCGCCTCCAGGACTTCGCCCCCTTCCCGTCTTTGAAGAAGCTGCGCCTGTCGTTGACTTCTCGAAGTAATTCTTACTTTTCTTTCCCAATAAAAAAGCCGCGGTCAACGCGGCTTTTTTGTTGGGAAAATTTAAGCTCCACAATTGTTAGAGATTTCAATCGAGATGAAATAGAACGCGATAAAATCCTCTCGATCTACTTACCGGATTGCGAGGAAGCTCCACCGTGACAATGGGAACGGGATCAGAAGAACTATTTGCTGGGGTGAGATTATTGAAACCCACCCGTCTCCACGACACCAAATCCTCTGAAACCTCTAAGGTGAAGCGCACTCCCGCAATATCGTCTCCAAAAGGAAAACTTAATCGACCGGTAAAAGTCCCGGCGGGAACCGCATTCTCATCAAGTTGATAGATATTTTTCGCAATCAAATCGCCCCGCTCTCCCTCTTGCACGAAGACTTCCAGATTTGAGCTTCCATCCCCCTCAGGATCCGCATCAGGACCACTCACATTCGGATCCGCCAACTCTGCGGAAGAGAAATTATCGCGCTGCCAGTCCGCAAAGGTTTGGGCATCAGTCATAGTAACTACCATGGTATCTTGGATAACGGTCCCGACTTCATCAGTACCTGAAATCGTAAGCTCAACATTATCTCCCACCTGCGCGTCATTGTAACTCAGGATGAGTTGTGAACCCACAATCTCCGCAGAAGCAAAGCTGCGAGAAGAAGCGAGAGAAGTCACCTCATAGGTCAATGGCAGTCCCGTTCCGACTTCTCCTGCCGGAATCGGCGCCCGAACGACCTCTCGAAAAATCGGAAAATCACCCTCGGTAAGAGTAGGAGGATCATCAAAAGCGGTAAAATGTATCGGAGCGCTCGCAAAGGCTCCTCCTACATTAGTCACTCGGAATTCTCCTCCATTGGTAAGCGGATCTAGCAATTGGGCGTTAGGAAAAGTTGCACGGGTAATCCTCCCAAAAACAGTGAAACCAGCATTCTGAAAATCAAGGTTGTCTTGATTAGGCGCCAGAGAAACAAACCACTGACTAGTCGCACTATCCGGATCACCGCCGAGTTTAGCCATCGAAATCGTTCCTTGGTTATTCACGATCCCAAACTCATTTAAGACTTCACCCTGCGTCACGACCGTTGTGGAAGCCAGTCCCGTTGCAAGAGACGTAATCCCAAATCCTCCTCCTTGAATCACAAACTGAGGCGCACTACGATGGATAGCACTACCTAGATAGTCGCCACGCTCGACATAGCCCAAGAAATGGTCCCGTGTGAGAGGGGTCTCTTCAGCAAATAAAAGAAAATCTAAGTTCCGCTGTTGCAAGGTGTTTGCCGCGTCCTCGAACTCATAGGTAAGTCTAACAAGCTCAGGAAGCACCTCCGCCGTACCAAAGAACTGTGATAAATCAATGGTGCGAGAAGTTTGACTCGTCGAATCCCGATAATCAGGAAGTAATTGACGCATCACGGGAACAGTTTGCCCTAAACTCAACAGCAAAGATGACATCAAAATAGAAAAAATAATAATATACATAACTCTTAGGTAACTAACAAGTGACCCCCTCCTCAACTCGTCGCGGTGTGATTAAATCATCCCCGACACGGTTTTGTCAAAGTTAGGAAGAATCAGTTTTTTAGGAACTCCTCCGGTAACCCGTCTTCGGGGAAAAATGATTCCAGACTTTCTCAAATCAAGGCAGTTTGAAACTGCCTGTTGGACAAGTTCATCAGGTTTCGAACCAACAAAGAATTGAGTAAATTGAGGAACATTCTCTTAGAATGAGATGATCGGAAGCGCCCTTAATAAATGAAAAAACGCCCCGACCGATTACTCGGCAAGGACGTTTTGCTCTTCTGATCCCGTATCAGAAAATGGTTTTCTTAGAACTCGAAACGGAAACGAGCAAAGCCAGCGTGGCTATCGAAATCCGAATTGAGGCGCCCTTCATAACCAATTCCGAAGGAGCTTACTTCTGAGAGTTCGAAGTCTAATGCCGCACTCAACTCGACAGTGCCACGAGCTGCTTCCTCACCCACAAGGTTGAAGCTCTCGCCACCTGCGAAGCGAGCACTGAGCTCACGTTCTTCCGCAAGAAGGTCATAGTAGTAACCAGCCCGTGCCGAGAAGCGCACTGGAAGGTCACCAGCCTTGAAGATAGTGGCGTAGCCCAATCCGACACCAAGTTCGAGAACAGACACGCTATCCGCAGATACCGCTAAGTTCAGCGCACCCGTCTCGGTGAAGCTGTCCTGAGAGGTATTGCCATACTCCAGACCAACGAAGGGGCTAAAGGTGTGGTTCCCATAGACCTTATCAACTCCCGCAGTTAAGCGGATTGAGAAGTGGTCCAAGTCGAAGTCGCTATCAATGTCACCGGCCACACTAGCGCGGTCAGACTCCGCATCGCCAAAGGCGTATGCAATTGCACCACGAAGGTAGAAGTCATCTTGCTGGTAAGCGGCGTAGAGGTTGAAGCTGAAGACGTCGATATCGGTCTCGCTCAAGCCAGAGTCGATATCGAGATTAGAATACCCAAAGGCAACACCACCGGTGAGACCTTCCCCGAAGGAAGTATCGTAACCGAGCAAAAAGCCGAAGGAATCAGTATCGGCATCACTTTCAGTAGCACTGCCTCCGCTATCATTAGAAGAGAAGCGACCGAAGGCCTGGGCCCAGGTTCCGTTAGGCCTCACTCCACGCGCACTCAAGCGAGCGTCAATAGCATCGAAGATGAAGCTCTGATTTTCATACACTTCGCGGGTTAACGCGACGTTCAAGTCTGGCAAGACACCAGCAGCACCCGCCTCGAAGGCAACCGGGTCGGACAAACCATCCAGCGTCCCAATTACGTCCAGAATAGTAGCATCTGCTCCGCTCACAATCGCTGACTGTAGAGCCGAAGCCAAGGAAGTGACATTGCTGTCCTCAAAGAGACCATCAACATCTGCCAACACCGCTTGTGCTTGGATAGTATTCGCCGTAGTCGCAATGTTGAAGTCAGTAAGCACACTGCTATCGACGACATTGAGGTTGGACTGAGTCACTCCTCCCGCAGAGTTCAAGACCACAGTCGGGGCATTGAGATCCAAGGCGGAGAAGTCAGTCACATTCAGGTTCAAAGTACTCCCCGCATTGAAGGCAGTTGCTCCAGAAACAACGAGAGGGGCTCCAACGGTGATACCGAGAGAACCATCCACGTCGAGGTCACTGTCCAAGCTCGTTCCCAAGAGACTCACATTGGCACCTGAGAGAACATTCACTTGGTTGTCTCCCGCTCCGAGGTCAATTTCGCCGACCAGAGTAGAATCCCCGCCAATGTTGAGAACATCATCACCAACTCCAGTGAAGACTCCTCCTTCGAGACGGCCATCCAGCTGACCGATGGTGATGTCTCCGAGAGCGCTTCTGGTATCGATAGCCGCAGTCTCACCTGTGATGATACCACGATTCTCGATCTGTCCTTGGAAGGTTACTCCCTCGACCAAAACTCCCGCAGAGTCCTCTGAAGCAATCGTTCCGCTCGCACCGTTGATGATATCGATATCTGTCTGAGCACTGTTAGGCCCGAAGACTCTGACCCCAGCCGCTGCTCCAGAAGGAAGAGCTACACCTCGACCTTGGATGAGACCATTGTTCTCCACAAGGTGACTCCGTGAACCCGTATCAGCTTGGATAGAAACACCCGAACCTTGATTACCTGTCCCTGAATCTAC
>CALFBF010000015.1 GCA_937949965.1 uncultured Roseibacillus sp. | reverse complement strand
CCACCTACTACGCCAGCCTATACGCAGGGCGCTCTCTTACCGAAAATCTGCACGCCAAAATCACCATGGATTTCTTCCATGGCACCCGCGACGAGTTTGAAGGGCAGGAAATCGATGGAACGGGATCAACGACGCTCTCTCTGAAGCCATCCCTTATTTGGAACATCACCGATCAGTTTTCCGCTTCGGCCTCGGTGTCCGTGCCAATCTGGCGTCGCGTTAACAGCGAACAACTCGCGGTGGGACCACTCTGGTCATTGGGAATGAGCTACAACTTCTAATGGATATGAATCCTCTAATTACATATTAACGTCAACTTAATGCTGCAATTCTTCGATAAATAGCAGATTCTTGACTTCGTTTTTCTCGTTTCACGGATCGCCAAATTGGCGGATTATTCACGAGTTCTGTTAGACAAGATGAGCTAAAATACCTTCCGTAAATTAATCTCTCAACTTATCGACATAAAGCAATATCAACCCAATCTTTCACGCATAGATCACGACCTATCCGATCTCTACCAAGACCGCCATCACCGCACTACCGATCAAGATGCTTGCCGCTTCGCTCAACAAATCAAGCTAATCTGCGATTACTTGATCTCGTTTTATTCATGATTAATAAGTTATCGTTCAGTTAACGAAAACATGCAAAACAGAAGAAAAACGACTCATTTATGCTACAAACTTCTAATCCCCTTTCATGAGATCGCTACAATCTTCTTTCGCCAAAAGGACCGTTGCTTATTTTCGTGACAAATTCTAAAATTTCAGTGTTACTTCAGAAACTGAATATAAGTATTCGTCGCTAACCATTAACACCTCTTTTTTTGAAACTAGTCAAACTGCATTTAACAGGGTCAATCTTATCTTGCTTACTCCTCACCTGCCCATCACCAGCAGCTCTAACAGAAGGCAAAAAATATACCAATTTGCCATGGCATTTAGCTGACATTTGGTGGAAATTACCAGAGAAAACAATCAAGGAAGATTTTCACAATCTCGAAATTGATGTAATTATCGAAGGCAAATTTCACGACGATTTAAAATTTTATATTGCTCCTATTGGCCTAGGATACCTATCGGACCAAAAATTCTATGCTGGCATGCAAACTCATATGCTTGCTCAGACCAAAGATAACGAACGACGAAAAAATATCGGCCGCGGAGGTATTTTTTCCATGTGGGGGGAACGCGATCACAAGGCAATTCGACCTGGAGAAGGAGGCTTTATGGAGTCAGCGGGACACGAAGGCGACTTTATCTCTATTCGTCGTCAACTAGACTGGTCAGAAGGCAAATACACTTGTCGTTTGCAAACCTTAGACAAGGTCAAGGTTGGTTTAACACCCTACACTTGGGTCGGTTACTTCGTTTACGATCATCAGAAAGACGAACAAATCTTCTGCGGTGCCTTACGCTTTGAAGGTCACAAACTTCGACTCAAAGAAAATGTTGCCGGTTTCATCGAAATCTTTGGTTTTGAAAAACCTAAGGAAGACACTTTTCCCCAAAATGTTACTATTACCCTCTCAGCACCTCGCGTAAATGATCAACCAGCCGGTAAACCCAGTTGCTCCGCCATTTTTCCCGAAGGGATTCCTGATATCGTAAAAGCGAAATCAACAACGATAACAACTAGTAAGGCGACAAAATCGCGAGCGGTTGTCTTCACTTTTACCGAAAACGAATTCAACCGTAACAACCGCTCAGAAGAACTATACCGAGCAGACCGCTAGGTGAAATCATGCGGGAGTTCATCACTACAATCTAGTCACTTAAAGCATCATCCCTAGCAGACAAACATCGTCGTCGAAGCCTTCACCTTCGGTGAAGCTCTTCACTTCACTGAGGATGGTGTCTAACATTTCTTCGAGGTCGTCGCCGGAAGCCTTGGTTACTGTTCTCACCAGTCGGTTCTGGAGGAAGGCTTCGCCTTCGGGGTTCTCGACTTCATAGATACCATCGGTGAAGAGGAGGAGGCTTTTGACCCCCTCTAACGGAACGGATTCGACGCCGTATGTGGCATCGGGTAAAAGACCGAGACCAGGGCCTTTTCCCCTCCCACCCAAAGGCAGTAAACTAGCTCCGTTGCCATCGCTCATGATCCCCGCAGGATGACCGGCACTAGCGTAGCGGATCTTGCCTTCGACCTTGTCCACTACGATGTAGAATGCAGTCGCAAACATAGTGACACCCGCTTTCTGAAGGAAGGTGACGAGGCCACTGTTCAAGGCTGCAAGAAACTCGTCGGGTTGATGGGCTAGATTCATTGCCTGAGAAACGAGGCCACGAAGCAAACTGGCAACGAGGGCAGAGCGAACGCCGTGCCCCATGACATCGCAAATAAGAAGACCGACGTGCTTTTCGTCGAGTTCGAGAACTTCAAAAAAGTCCCCTGCTAAACCAGAAATGGGAAGATAACGGTGTCCGAAACGAGCATCGCCGAAATTAGGTGCTTCGGTTGGTAAAAGGCCATGCTGAATCTCACGAGCGAGAGCCATCTCTTCCTCGTAATCTTCATTGCGCTTCTTGAGCTCGGTGGCCATTTCGGCGAGAGAGCGCTGAGTCCGAACCAGCTCGGAGACATCACTCGAAACCCCAAAAGTGCCCATCAGCTCTCCGCGTCGATTCCAATACGGCATCTTAGTCGTGAGAACCCAGGTGTCGTCTTGTCCGGACCAAGTCTCCTTCTCGATAACAGATTCCAAGGCTTCTCCGGTGGCCATGATCCGCTGCTCGTCTTCCAAGGCTTGTTGCGAATGCTCATTCCCGAAGAGATCGGCATCTGACTTTCCGATCAAGTCCATTGGTTTTTCGAAGCCAGTCCAACGAGCCATGGGAGAGTTCACCATTGTGAAGCACGACTTGCGGTCCTTGAAGTAAATCTGCAAAGGAACATTCTCGACCAGAGTCTGAGTCAAGTGCTGTTCCTCCAAGAGAGCTTGCTCCGCTTCTTTGCGCATCGAGATATTGATCAGGGAACCGGCTAGGCCAGTAATTTCACCCTCATATTTCACCGGGACACCTCGGACGCGAAACCACTTCCAACCATACTTATCAGAAGAACGAAGACGGGGTTCGGCGGCTAGAATCTCGCTCTTGCCTGCGCGGACGTCCGCAATGGCCGCAAAAAATTCTTCTCGATCATCTTCGTGGACGAATTCCTCGTTCTCAAAGAAATTAGGAATGTCTTCCGAAGCACATTCGAAGAAATCCCCTACCCGCTCCGTAAAATCAAGAGTTGCGGTCTCGATATCCCAATCCCAAATGCCTTCGTTAGAAGCCTCTAACGCTAATTCCAAGCGCTCCATCGCGTTTGCCGCCATGCCTGGAAACTAGCTCGTCTTGCCCGTAAAAAAAAGAGGGAAAGTAGCTCATATTGGAATGAGTCTTTACCGATTTTTCCGAAGGGGAACAGAGGTCAAAAAAATGCCCGCTGGTGAGAGCGGGCACTGAAAGAATGAAAGAGAATGCTTTGCAGGTGTAAGCTGGGAGGCTTACTCGTCGGGGAACTTGGCCTTGATAACGCGCGCCAAAGAACCCGCAGGCTCGTTGATGGTGCGCACGAGCTTGGAGGCTGGAGCGTTGATGACTGCCAAGAGCTGAGCCAGAAGCTGCTCGCGAGATGGAAGGTCTGCAAGGGCGATGACTTGTGCTGTCTCAAGGCGTTCTCCATCGAGAATCCCGCTCTTGATTTCTGGCTTCTTGAACTCTTTGCTGAAGTTCTTGAGGACTTTGGCAGCGGCGCAAACGTCGCTTTCTCCGGTGACGAAAGCAGTCTGTCCCTTGAGGTCGTCGCCAAGACTAGGAAGACCAGCTTCCTCGATAGCGATACGCATGAAGCGGTTCTTGCCGACGTGGCACTCGGAACCAGCTTCGGCGAGACGATTCCGGAGTTCGCTGAACTCGGTCACAGTCATCCCGTTGTAGTCCACCACGAGAAGGAAAGGAGAGCCGTTTACTCTTTCGAGAAGCTCGTCGACGATGATTTTTTTATCTGGATTCATGATCGGATAGGATTCTCGGGGTTAGGCGTTGATGACGTAGAGAGATTGTTCGAGAGCGATACCGGGCAACATGGAGGAAGCCATGGTGGCAGATTGGATGTAATCGCCTTTCGCAGAAGCAGGCTTAGCTTTGACGAGACTTTCGATGAGAGAGGCTGCGTTTTCAACAAGCTTGGCTTCGTCGAAAGAAACTTTGCCGACAGGAGCCGCAACACAGCCATTCTTGTCGACTTTGTAGTCGATCTTACCAGCTTTAACCGCGTTGACTGCTTTGGCAGTGTCGTCGGTGACAGTGCCAGTCTTGGGATTGGGCATCAGGCCACGTGGTCCGAGGACTCGGGCGATCTTGCGCACTTCCTTCATCGCATCAGGAGTGGCGATAGCAGCGTCGAAGTCGAGGAAACCATCGGAAACCTTCTTGATGAGGTCTTCCATCCCTACGATATCAGCGCCGGCATCTTGAGCGGCCTTAGCGGCATCACCGGTAGCGAAGACGATGACGCGGACAGTCTTACCAGTTCCGTGAGGAAGGGAGACGGACCCACGCACCATTTGGTCGCTCTTACGAGGATCAACGCCGAGCTTGAAGGACAGCGTAACGGTGCCGTCAAACTTGGGTGCAGGGAGGGACTTGAGGAGACTGACCGCCTCGGTGAGGGGGTAGCCCTTTTCGGCTTCGATCTTCTCGACAGCCGCTAGGTAGCGTTTACTTTTTTTAGCCATTGTTTTGTTTGTAGTGCGGGCGATTGAGACACGGTTGTCAAAATCTCCTACGGTTTTCTAGAACTGAGCAAGGAGCCCAGTATCAAAAAAATTTTGGGAAAAGGGGCAAACCGGAGAAAGGCTCCAGCTTGCGGGCCTTGTTACATACCTTCGATTTCGAGACCCATCTGACGAGCGGTGCCAGCAAGAATCTTTGCGGCTTGCTCAGGATCGTTTGTGTTCAAATCAGGGAGTTTAGTTTTCACCACTTCCATGAGCTTCTCCTTAGTGATCTTACCCACTTTAGTGGTATGAGGCTCACTGGAACCGGAGGCAATGTTCGCTGCTTTCTTGAGCAGAACTGCTGCCGGGGGTTGCTTGGTGATGAAGGTGAATGAGCTATCCTTGTAGACCGTAATCACAGTCGGGAGGAGGTCCCCTGCTTGCTGCTGGGTTGCTGCATTAAAGTCCTTGCAGAACTGCATGATGTTCACGCCTGCTTGACCGAGCGCTGGACCAACCGGGGGCGAGGGATTCGCTTGCCCTGCGTTAATCTGCAGCTTCAATATTGATTTTACTTCCTTAGCCATCTGAGTGTTGCTTGATCTTTAAATTTGCTTATTAGGCGCTTTCTACCTGCCAGGTCTCCAGCTCAACGGGAGTGGCCCGGCCAAAAATTGTAACAGAGACCCGCAGCTTACCACGCTCGTGGTCAATCTCTTCTACGACTCCATTCTGCGACTCGAAGGGGCCATCGGCGACGAGGACGGTATCGCCCACTTCGAAGGCGATGGAAGGTCGTACGGATTCTTCGCGTTCCTTAATCTGTGCTAACATGCTCTCGACTTCGCGAGGACGCATGGGGATGGGCTTATCCTTGGTTCCTGCGAAACCAATGACGCCGTCCATCTCTTTGACGAAATACCATGACTGATCGACGAGGTCTTTATTCTCATCGAACAGATACATGTTCACAATGATGTAGCCGGGGAAGAATTTCTTCTTCATCTCGACTTTCTTCCCTTTGCGGTTCTCCTCGACCATCTCAGTCGGGACTAACACCTCGAAGATGTAGTCACCGAGCTCCTCGCGCTCCACCTCACGGCGGATACGCTTGGCTACGCTATTCTCCTGTCCGGAGAGAACGTGAACCACATACCACTGGTCTTTGGCCTTGGGAATAATTGGCATCTTTGCTGAAAATCTATGAAATTGTAAAAGCTGGCAGAGCGCTGGTGCTCTATCCTACTCCAAGCCCTGTTAGGAAGTCGACCACGTTGCGGTGAATGAAGTCCCAGAAGGCGACGAAGCCTGCGAGCAAGAGCATCGCAATAATCACTACCACGGTAGAATCAATCAATTCCTTGAACTTTTTGAAGCCTTTGACTTTTGGATCAGGGTCCCATGGCCAAGCTGCCTTGCGGAGTTCGCTTTTAACTTCGCCAATGAATGTGAATGCTTTGCGCATGGAATTGAGTTGAGTTCTGAGCAGGTAAAAAAAGTATCGGAAAAAGTGGCAGGACAGACAGGACTCGAACCTGCAACCCTCGGTTTTGGAAACCGATGCTCTACCAATTGAGCTACTGTCCTGTTGAGGCGACTGGGGGCATCCCGGATTGAACCGAAATGCCCCTTAAAGTAATCGCCACCAGAAGCCGCAGCCTCTGGATGGGAACTAAATGAATTAGTCCAAAATGTCACCAACGCGACCAGCACCTACGGTACGGCCACCTTCGCGAATTGCGAATCGCATGGTCTTCTCCATTGCGATTGGCTGGATGAGTTCAACTTCGAGTTCAACGTTGTCACCAGGCATGACCATCTCAACTCCATCAGGGAGTTTGATGCTGCCGGTTACGTCAGTTGTCCGGAAGTAGAACTGAGGACGGTAGTTCGAGAAGAAAGGAGTGTGACGTCCACCTTCGTCCTTGGAGAGAACATAAATCTCAGCCTTGAACTTCATGTGTGGAGTTACGGAACCAGGCTTAACGATGACTTGGCCACGCTCGAGGTCCTCTTTCTTGAGTCCACGAACAAGGAGACCAACGTTGTCACCGGCACGACCTTCATCAAGAAGCTTACGGAACATCTCGATGTCAGTGATGGTAGTCTTCTGAGTGTCACGGATACCGACGACTTCAACTTCTTCCATCTTCTTGATGATACCACGCTCAACACGACCGGTAGCAACAGTTCCACGACCTTCAATCGAGAACACGTCCTCAATAGGCATGAGGAAATCTTGGTCGATAGGACGCTCTGGCTCGGGAACGTAGGAGTCAACCGCTTCCATAAGCTTGAGGATTGCTTCCTTGTGAGCTGCGTCACCTTCGAGAGCCTTGAGAGCGGAACCCTTAACGATTGGGATATCGTCGCCGGGGAATTCATACATGCTGAGGAGTTCACGAACTTCCATCTCAACGAGCTCGAGGAGTTCTTCGTCGTCGACTTGGTCAGTCTTGTTGAGGAAGACGACGAGAGCAGGAACACCCACCTGACGAGCAAGAAGAATGTGCTCACGAGTCTGAGGCATTGGGCCGTCTGCAGCAGATACGACGAGGATACCACCGTCCATCTGTGCTGCGCCTGTAATCATGTTCTTCACGTAGTCGGCGTGACCGGGGCAATCAACGTGCGCGTAGTGACGGTTGCCGGTCTCATACTCAACGTGAGCAGTAGAAATAGTAATTCCGCGAGCCTTTTCCTCGGGAGCAGCATCGATTTCATCGTATGCCTTTGCTTCACCACCGCCAGCCTCGGAGAGGATAGTGGTGATAGCAGCTGTAAGAGTAGTCTTACCATGATCAACGTGCCCAATCGTGCCAATATT
>CALFBF010000014.1 GCA_937949965.1 uncultured Roseibacillus sp. | reverse complement strand
ATGCTGGTATCCAGCCGCTCCTTTGGAGCTCGCTATTTACGAGGGTTGTCTGTTCCCTTAACCAAGGTTGGGAGCTAGAGACCGGCCCTCCTTCGGAGTGTTTTGCTCCCTTTGCCGTTCAATACGAGCACGTGGCTAACCTGAAAATTGAGTCGCATCGCAGAAATTTTACGGTACTGTTGAAACGGTGAATCTTTTAGAATTAGAGTCCGAGGTTTTGAATCTACCTGAAGATGAACGTGCAAAGCTTGCCGCGCAATTGTTGGGTTCTTTACCTGCGGTATTGGCTGATGCTGATGATGGCTCAGCTGAGGCGACGAGAAGACTGACGGAGATGAAATCAGATGAGTCAGTTCGTCGCACATGGGATGAGATTCAATCCGAGATAGGTAGGTAGCCTTGGAGTTTATCTTCCATAAGAGAATTTCGCATGATCTGCGTTCAGGGCTCTCTTATTACGAATCTGAGGGAGGAGAGGAACTAGCAGATCGATTTTACGATTCATTCGAGGATGCTCTGAATCGGGTTTCTAAAAATCCTAAGGGACACCATTTTTCAGATGGCGGACACAGACGTATTCAGCTCAAGACCTTCCCCTATCATATTCTCTACGAGATAGATGGGTCCTTTATTTGGATAGCAGTTCTTCACCATGATAAGCGTCACCCAAGTTTCGGGTTGCGGCGATTAAAGAAGAGCTAAGCTCTGAAGATCGTTTCAGGCGTTGCCAGCGACTCAATCGACAACGATGAGAGACTAATTAACTAACGACGTCGGCGCTTGGGAGCTGGGGGACGCTTCTTACGCACAGGTTTTGGTGGAGCGTCGTCGAGCAATGCGGTGTAGATGTAGGGGAAGTCAGCCAGCTTCTTGCGCTCGATCTTCCGACTAATGAAGTTCTCGATGGAGTCTGCGCTCTCTAACTCATCTGCGGTGAGAATGGTGAAGGCATCACCTTCTTTTTCGGCACGACCAGTTCGGCCAATGCGGTGAACGTAGTCTTCCGCGTTCTCGGGCACTCGGTAATTGATCACGTGGGTCACGCCCGAGACATCGATTCCGCGAGCGGCGACATCGGTAGCGACTAAGATGTTATAAGTGCCGTCTTTGAACCCGGCCAAAGCCTTCATCCGGTCACGTTGATTAATATCGGAGTGCATCGCTGCCACCTTGGCGTGGTCGTTGCCTTTCAGCATCGCAGTCACCGAGTCGGCTTCTTTGCGAGTACGGGTGAAAATCATGATGGACTCAAAGTCGGTCTCCTTGAGCAGGGCCAGCAAGAGCTCATCACGCTGGTCCATGGACACGGGATAGAAGGCATGTGAAACAGTGGAAGCCACTTCACGACGGGCAATCTGTACTTCGTCCGGCTCGGTGAGACACCACTTAGCAAACTGCTCAATCGTCGGTGGCATCGTTGCAGAGAAGAAGAGTGTCTGGCGATCAGTCGCGGGATTGGCTGGGCGCTTGGAATCTTCATCCGCTTCCTCTGCGGGCATTTTCCAGGGACAGAGATTCACAATCTTGCGCACGATAGGAAGGAAGCCCATATCGAGCATGCGATCGACTTCGTCGAGAATGAGGATGCTCACGTCGCCAAAGCGCATCGTGCCTCGGAAAAAATGATCTACCAGTCGTCCCGGCGTCGCGACGACGATGTCGGCTTTGGCCATCATCTTGTCCTGCTGACCGTAACCCACACCGCCGTAGAGGAGTGCGACTTCGAGCCCGGTGTGCTTACCGTATTCTTCGAATTGCTCCGCCACTTGGTGTGCCAGCTCACGAGTCGGTTCGAGGACGAGAATCTGCGGCTTCCCTTTTTTCTCGATACGAGAGAGGGAGGGGAGGGCAAAGGCGGCCGTCTTACCGGTTCCCGTTTGGGAAGCACCCGTTAAGTCTCCTCCTTTGAGAATGATGGGGATGGCCTGCGCCTGAATGGGGGTCGGATCGGTGTAGCCCTTCTCGGTGATCGCACGCAAGATGGGTTCGGAGAGGCCTAAGTCAGCAAAAGACATTGAGGGGGGTCTAGTTGCCCTCGGCGTTGCTGGCAAGAACCGAAAAATCCTCAAGAGGTCACTCCTCAGCCCAGATTTCGGCTTTTAGACAGCGGGGGATGCTTCGATTCTCTCAGTTGAGCAAGGAGAGAGGGCTTTCTTCGGCTAATGAAATTCGACCTTCGTGGATCGTGAAATCAATGGCAGCCATGGGTTCCGAGTCTTCGTCGAGCAGGACTTGGGAGTAGATTTCACCCTTCTGATGGAGGTGTTTGCGATTCCGTGCTTCGGGGTCCAGACGTAGGTAGGACTGCTGTTCATAAAAGGGATCAAAAAGTTCGCGCAGGGTGTGCTGATTCCATGAGGGCTCACTTTCGTCATGAAGCTGCTCGCAGGCATCCTGATATCTCTCGTCTGCAATTGCTTTCAGAAACTGCCAAATCAATTGGGGTGGTTTCGGCGCTGCTGGCGGGGGAGGCGAGGCCGGGGTTTTTTCTTTCTCGGGCTCCTCCGTGGTCGGTCCATCTCGTAAGGCAGTCCACTCGTCGAGTAGGGAGGAGTCGGTGCCACGCACGAGGGATTCGAGGTGTTCTTCCGCCGCTAACAAGTCTTCCGTTTTCAGCGCCGGAGGCACCGTTTGGGAAAGCACTTTGTAGACTTCCGAGAGGTGGCGGAGGAGAACTGCTTCCGATTTTTCGAGTTGATAGGTTTTGATGTAATCTTCAAAACTACTATAAGTCTCGTAGATTTCGCGAACGATGGACTTGGGACGAATGTTTTCGCTGGCGAGGTAGGGGTGTTCTGCCGCGTAGTCGTTGAAGGTCTGATAGATGAAGTCTGCTCCTGGTTTAGGGTGCTCGATTTTTTCAAGTTCCTCCATTCGCTGATCGTAGTTGAGCCCATCTTCTTTCATCTCAGCCACCGCGTCACTCTTGGCGCGATTGACCTGAGCTCGTAGGATCTGGAAGGGGTCTTCGAGGATGGCTTCGATGAGAGAGAGCACGTTGAGCGCGTGCTTCGGATCGTTTTCGTCGAGCTTAGGAATAGTCTCTAACAGATAGAGCCCCAGCGCTTGATTGAGAGAAAAGTCTTCTTGCAAATCAATGTTGAGACGAACCTTTGCTCCCTTTCTTTCCTGCGCCGAGCCATCGTCATTTTTGGGAATTGGAAGAATCTCCAGAATGCGGCCTCGCACCAGATTGCAGAAAAGTTTGCGCGCGGTGATGCGGTGCTTCTTCTGCTTGGCTTCACTCTCGTGGCTCGTATCAATCAGAGTTCTTAGCGCCAAACAGCCATCTTCTTTCTGACGAGAAAGAACGTGCAGGATGAGCGAGAGGGTGACCTTGAAGGAAGAACTCAGTGGCTCCGGGGCCGAGGTCTGGAGCTTCTGAAAGGTCTTCTCATCCCAGTGCACATAGCCCTTTTCCGGAGGAGTCTTTTTGACCACTTTCTTCTTCTTTCCTGCCGCTGCTTTTGCCTCTAGTTTCAGATTTTCGATGATGTGCTCAGGCGCTTGCGCGACCACGTAACCGATGTCGTCAAAGCCGCGTCGTCCTGCCCGTCCCGCGATTTGTTTGAAATCTCGCACCGGCAGAATGGCCGTTCCTTTGCCATCATATTTGCAAAGCTGAGTAAAGACCACGGTGCGGATGGGGACATTAACTCCCACCCCGAGAGTGTCCGTACCGCAGATCACTTTCAGGAGCCCACGCTGGGTTAGTTTCTCGACCAAGAGGCGATACTTGGGCAGGAGTCCCGCATGGTGAATCCCCACTCCGTGTCGCAGGAAGCGGGCGATCTCTTTTCCATACGGTGAACGGAAATCCGCATCGACTAGCTCCGCCGCAATTTCCTTCTTCTCCTCCTTACTGCAGAAGTTCTGCGAAAGGAGGTTCTGGGCTGTGCCTGCGGTCGAAAGCTGAGTGAAGTGGACGAGATAAATCGGAGCACGCTGCTTCTCGACCAAGTCCCCGATTTTTTCTTCGAGGGTCGTGGTCGAGTATTCGAACTCGAGTGGCACCGGTCGTTGATCGGATTGGATCAGCGCTGTGGGGGCATCGGTAAGTTCGTCCAACTTTTCGAGAAAGAACTCCGGGTCGCCAATCGTGGCCGACATCAGGAGGAAGCGACAATGGGGTAGCGCGAGCAATGGCACCTGCCACGCCCACCCTCGCTCGTGGTCGGAGTAGTAGTGGAACTCATCAATGATGACGTCATCGACGGGCGCTTCCTTGCCGTCGCGCAGGGCGAGGTTGGCGAGGATCTCGGCGGTGCAGCAGATGATGGGCGCGTCGGGATTCACGGTTGCGTCTCCGGTGACCAGACCCACATTTTCGGGACCAAAGGTTTGGCAGAGAGAGAGGAACTTTTCGTTCGCCAGCGCCTTGATGGGCACCGTGTAGTAGCTCGTGCGCCCAAGGCAGAGCCCCCGATAATGGAGCGCCGCTGCCACCAGTGATTTCCCCGAACCAGTCGGAGTATTCAGGATCACATTCTTGCCCTCATACAATTCTAGGACCGCATTCTCTTGGTGATCGTAAGGATCGATTCCAGACTCGATCAGGTAGTTGAGAAAGTTCTCTAGCGACTGCTCCGAAGTGAGCGGCGTATCAGGTTTTGTGAGGGTGGGCACCGCAAGAGCCTGAAGCCTCCTCCCCTCAGGGCCAAGCCTAGAGCCGCATTCCTGTGCCCAAATGGCAGAGAAAAACAATACACCTTTAAGATGCACGAGAGATACTCGCGGATGACTGGCAGACAGGCCAAGGGGGTGCTTCTTGACAAATTTGTCGAAGTCACCGGGTACGAGCGCAAATATGCCATCAAGGTTCTCGGCGACGGGCTGCGTTACAGCTTCAGTCGCTACCGTTTCTTGCGCCTAGGCTACACCCGTAGCCTTGGAAAGGCCTGTCAAATCAAAGGGAAAAAGGAAAAGAAAGAGCTTAGGTCGGTGTCATGAATAATGGTGTAACGACTTCTCCTCCTCGGCGTCGTTCTTCAGTGGCTCGACACCGCTTACTTTGATGAGAGCCTTGAGCTCTCTTTTCTTGTGGATTGTGCCACTTCGGAGCTTGCTAGATTCGACAGATCGCTACACTGCAAGGCATGAAGTTAATTTCTTGGAACGTGAATGGCGTTCGTGCTTGTCTCAATAAAGGTTTGGCTGATTTCCTATCCGCAGAGCAGCCTGCAGTGCTTTGCTTGCAAGAAACCAAGGCTCGTGAGGAGCAGGTCGATCTGCCGCTCGAGTTTGGTGGTTACCATGCTTTCTGGAATAGTGCCGAGAAGGCTGGTTACTCAGGGACTGCTATTTTTTCTAAGACGGAGCCGCTCTCAGTTCAGCATGGCCTCGGGATTGCCGAGCATGATACCGAGGGGCGCGTTCTCACTGCCGAGTATCCTGACTTTTACCTCGTGACCGTTTACACTCCGAACAGTCAAGACGGCCTCCGTCGGTTAGATTACCGCCAACGCTGGGATGCCGATTTCCTCGCCTTTTGCAAAGAGTTAGAGAAGAGTAAGCCCGTTGTTTTTTGTGGAGATCTTAATGTCGCTCACACCGAGATCGACCTCGCACGGCCCAAGGCCAATCGCCAGAGTGCGGGCTTTAGTGATGAGGAACGGGCAGGCTTCGACGCCATGTTAGAAGCTGGCTTTGTAGACACCTTCCGCGGGGCTAATCCGGGGCTCGAAGGAGCCTACTCGTGGTGGTCCTACCGAGGGGGAGCCCGTGGTCGCAACGTCGGATGGCGTCTCGATTACTTCAATGTCACCGGAGAATTTGCCGCTTCGACAAAGGAGCCCCATATCTACGCCGAGATCCTAGGTTCCGATCATTGCCCTGTTGGTCTCACGATCGCGTGAGTTGTTACTTCGCAATCGTGTCGCTGCCGAAATACTTCTGCAGCGGATCCGGGATGCGAATCGATCCGTCCGGCTGCTGGTATTGCTCTAACAGCGCCACCATCAGGCGGGGCAGGGCGGTGCCTGAACCGTTGAGAGTGTGGCAGAACTGATTTTTGCCATCACCGTCCTTGTAACGCAGCTTCATGCGGCGTGCTTGGTAGTCACCAAAGTTCGAGCAGCTCGAGACTTCGAGATACTTGCCTTGCCCGGGAGCCCAGACTTCGAGGTCGTAGGTCTTGCAGGCACTGAAGCCGACATCTCCGGTGCAGAGCTCGATCGCGCGGTAGTGGAGTCCGAGTGATTGGAGGATGCTCTCTGCGTGTCCGGTTAATTCTTCCAATACCTCCACCGACTTGTTCGGATGCACCACTTGCACAAGCTCAATCTTGTCGAACTGGTGCATGCGGATGATGCCCTTGTTGTCACGACCAGCCGAACCCGCTTCGCGACGAAAGCAAGGAGTGTGCGCGGTCATCTTGATGGGGAGTTGCTCTTCGCTGAGAATGGTGTCACGATAGAGATTCGTCACGGGCACTTCCGCCGTGGGGGCCAAGAAGGTTTGCCCTTCGTTGAGGCCATACATGTCGTCTTCGAACTTGGGGAGTTGCCCAGTGCCAAACATGCACTCGCGATTGATGAGGTGGGGCACGTTCACTTCCTCGTAACCATTCTGGATGGTTTGGGTATCGAGGAGGTATTGGATCAAGGCCCGTTGAAGCCGTGCTCCTTGTCCACGATAGACTGCGAAGCCGCTGCCAGCGATCCGCACCGCATCGTCAAAGGAAATGAGCCCTAGACCTTCGGCGAGCTGAACGTGATCCTTAGCATCGACAACGGTTGGCTTTTCTCCCCACTCGCGGACGACTGGGTTGGCGTCTTCGTCAGCACCGATAGGGCAATCTTCGTGCGGCAGATTGGGAAGTGAAAGGAGGAGATTCATCTGCGCTTCCTCGGCGGCTTGGGACTCTTCTTCGAGGGCCGCGATCTTGTCGCCAAGAGTGCGCACGCTTTCTTTGATTGCTTCCGCTTCGTCCGCTTTCCCTTGTCCCATGAGGGCTCCGATATTTTTTGAGAGAGTCTTGCGCTCGGATTGGAGACCTTGTTTGTCGGTCTCGGCCTTACGACGAGTTTCGTCGTAGTTGAGAATCTGGTCCACGAGATTTTGCAAATCACCACCGCGAGCTTGCACTCGGGCTTTGACGAAATCTGGTTGTTCACGAAGCAGCTTGATGTCGAGCATGGCGCAGCGGTTTAAGCATGAAACGAGGAGTAGTTCACGAAATTGTTGAGTTCTTTCGTAACTTTACATGGCTACCTTTTCTTTTTCCGCTGGACTGGGGTTAGTATTGTGGGAAGGAATCTTTTTGTTACGATCTCCTTAACATGAATTGGCGCTGGATTCAGTATCTCTTGGCCGTTATCGCTGCACTTACTCCTTTGTTGGGGATTTTTATCTGGGGATGGCAGGTGCGCGAAGTGATCTTAATTTACTGGTTTGAGAACCTTGCGATTGGATTTTGGCAAATCGGAAAAATTCTCCTAGTTGGAGGTTTGGGGGCGTCTCAGAAGAAAGAACCAGGCCTAGGACATATGTTATTCACGTCCTTATTTTTCTTGGTCCATTATGGCGGTTTCTGTGCTATCCACGGATTTTTTATTCTTGTTTTTGTCGATGGAGGAGACGTGTTGGATTTTGGCGGAATTAATCCCCTGATGGGGCCTTTTGTGTTTCTTCAGATTCTCTTTAAAGTGGTTTCCGCAGCTTTGATTGGTTTGCCGACCGCAACCTATTGGTCCATTGTTTCGCTCTTTGCGATGCGAGGGCTTGGGGTGGTGCAGGATTTTTTCCTGGCTGGAAAGTGGAAGGAAGCTGACCTGAACAAGCTGATGTTCGAGCCTTATAAGAAGATTCTTCTGATTCACATTGCGATTCTAGTAGGAGGTGCGCTTGTGATGTTTTTTCAAGAGGCTTGGCCTGTTTTGGCCTTAATTGTAGTCGGGAAGCTTTTGTTGGATATTCGTGAGCTGCGAAAAGAGGAGTAAGGGAAGCTGAAAAATGATAAGAAACATGCTGCTGTTTTGACTTTACAGCCCGACATTTAGAAGTAGTCTCCCGTCCCCCTCGCCGGGTAAATTCTCATGAAAGTTCTTAGTTCTTTGGCGTCTATGAAGCGCCGTCACGCGGGTTGTCAGGTTGTTAAGCGCAAAGGCACCCTTTACGTTATTAATAAAACAGACCCTAAGTTCAAAGCTCGCCAAGGAACAACCAAAGGCACCAAGCTTTCGAAGAAAGGCGTTAAGTAAAAAGCTCTTTTCAGAGTTTACTCTAGTTTTCTAAAGGGCGGCAGTAATGCCGCTCTTTTTTGGTACCCGGGTAAGAGTGCTTTGGGGCGAATTTTGCTTGTGTCATCTAAGTGAGGGATGCCGGCAAAAAGACTTGAATTATGTTGTTGATTAACTCTTCCGAA
>CALFBF010000013.1 GCA_937949965.1 uncultured Roseibacillus sp. | reverse complement strand
TCCCAAGTTGTCTGAAGTTGATCGGCATAATTATCACCTGTGACCCCTTCGGTACGGAGAGTGACCTCTTGCAGCTCACTCTCTTCATTCCAATCAAAGTAGAGAAAGCACGACAAACCGCCAATCGTCTGCGCAGTCTCAAAGACTCCGTTTAGTCCAGTGCGACCGAAAAGAGTCTTTTCAACTTTTGTGGTGACCAACGGTGAGGCCACTAGTTTATCCTCTACTTCCGTGCGAGTATCACCAAACTGAAGGGGACCAAAAGCATTGCCAGCGAGCTCTTCTCCCTCAGTTGAGTCTTCGTAAGGATAATTTTCGTCGAGAAAACTACGTTCACTTTCATGCAGTTTATCGATGGTGAAGGTCAAAACCCGACCGTCCAATCGGCGGAGAGTAATATTCGCTTCGTCGCGTGATAGGAAGTGAGCTTGTAGAGTCTTCTGACCGTCGCGACTACGCCATGAACGAAGCTCGGCCTGTGCGAGAGGACCGGCGAAAAAGAAAGTGAGGCCTAACAGAACAAAGAAAAATAATTTCACTGACCTTAAAACGTTTGAAAGGGAGAAATTTGTGGAAACTAAAAACGAAGACACAAAAAAACCGGTGGAAGAATCCAACCGGTTTTTCAAGAAAAAGAAGAAAGAGATTAGAATTTCTGACTCCGAGTATGGCTAAAGTGTCCTTCGAAACCAAGTTCTGGTGGGAATTCAGAAAGACCGTCACTAGGATTCATCTCTACCCGCCAATCAGAACCGCAACGAGAATAAGGCGGCTTGAAAGTGCCTTTATAAGTGGGGCAATGGAAAGTGAAGAGTTCGTAAAAACCGTAACCGAGACGTTTGAATGCACGCTGAGTTCCATTCACAAGGCCATAACTCCAGCCCGCCTTGTGACCATTATTAGAAGTTTGACGCACGATCTGCTCTGGAATCTCCATAACTCCGTAGAGAATATTGCTGATTGCACGGCCCAACTTCCGGGATGAGTTATACTGTGCACCTGGAGGGGCTTGAATATCCCCGTAAGCTACACTGCCAAGGCACAAAAACGCTGCTGCTAGAATCAGTTTTTTCATCGTTAAGAAGGAGTGTGTCGAATCATGCCTGAGGTGACAATGAAAAATTGCAGGGATTGTTACATAACTATAAACTAACACCTGTGGACTGAATGACACCGGGGATTGCTCGAAGCTCTTCCATCAACTGCGCAGAAAGAGGTTCGTCTAGCTCGATGACGGTGAGGGCATTGCCTTCCGTTTTGTTGCGAGCCAGAGAGAGGTTAGCGATATTGATTGCCGCTTCGCCCAGTTTTGTTCCCAAGGCTCCGACGATGCCTGGTCGGTCATCGTTGCGAACAATAAGGAAGTGTCCCTTGATGTTGGTATCCACATAGAGTTTGTCGATTTCGACGATGCGAGGAGAACTACCAATGAGGCTTCCTGCTAGGCGAAAGCGTTCATCTCCTTTTCTCAGCTCGACGACTACCAACTCATTATACTCCGTTTTGGCATGAATTGTTGATTCCACTAATTCCAATCCCATCTCGGCTGCGATGCCTGGAGCATTCACAATGTTGACCTGTCCATCTCCGCGTGAAGCTTCGAGATAGTTGGTCAGGGTGGTTCGTGAGATTAGGCTGGTGTCTTTCTTTGCAAGAGGACCATGGTAAGAAACTCGCAGAGAATCAGGATTAGCGGGAGCAAGTTTTGCTAACAATTTACCAAGGGATGCCGACAGATCGAGGTAAGGTCCAATCTCGGCTCGCGCGGAGGCGTCGAGAGAGGGCATGTTGATGGCGTTCCGGATTTCTCCAGTAGCGAGAAAGTCGCGAACTTGTTCAGCCACTTGGATGCCGACATTTTCCTGAGCCTCTGCGGTGGAAGCTCCCAAGTGAGGAGTGAAAGCTACGAATTTGTCGAGAGAGAGGAGTGGATGATCAGCGGAAGGTGGTTCTTCGGTGAAAACATCTAACCCACAGCCTGAGATATGTCCTGAATCGATGGCTGCTTTCAGAGCGACTTCGTCAACAAGACCTCCACGAGCACAGTTCACCACGAGGGCTCCTTGGTTCATGAGAGCGAGACGCTCGGCATTGATGATACCTTGGGTGCCTTCGTTGAGAGGCACGTGGAGGGTAACAACATCTGCTCCAGTGAGGGCGATTTCGGGCGTTTCCGCTAACTCTACTTTCAGCTCATCAGCACGGCTTTGAGTCAAGAAGGGGTCAAAGGCGACTACGTTCATGTTGAAGGCCTGCGCTCTTTTCACGAACTCAGTGCCGATCCGACCCATCCCGATGACTGCGAGGCGCTTGCCATGCATCTCAATTCCCTGATTAGCCTTACGTCCAGCCTTGAATTCACCAGCTAGGACCGAACGATGACCGGGAGCAATGTTACGGGCAGCTGACAGCATGAGGGTGAAAGCATGTTCCGCAGTCGAGATCGTATTACCAGTTGGCGTATTCATTACGATAACGCCGTGTTGATTCGCCGACTCCTTATCAATGTTATCAACTCCGACTCCAGCCCGTCCAATGACTTTGAGATTCTTTGCTGCTGCGAGAACCTCTGGCGTAACCTTAGTTTGGGAACGAACGACGAGACCCTCGTAGTCTGCAATAATGGACAACAATTCCTCGGCCGAGGAATTGTTGTCCATTATTGCAGACTACGAGGGTCT
>CALFBF010000012.1 GCA_937949965.1 uncultured Roseibacillus sp. | reverse complement strand
GCAGCGATGGAGGACAACAGCAATCTAGAAACACCTGAGGGCTACCTCCTCTAACAACCTGCTACAAGAACGGTGAAAACAATGATTCAAACCCCCTTTCCTGAACTGGAGCACTTTGTGAGGCCCTCCCGCCTCCCCTCTCTAGAGAAAACTTTGGCAAGCCTGCCACTGCAAGAAGCGATCGACGATATCGAGACTCCAGATCGCGAAATCGTCCCTGCCTTTCCTTCCTTTAACAAAGCACGCACAACCACCCCTCCTAGCCTACCCGCCCTCAAAAAGCCTCTCCCTACCCCTCCCAAGCTAGCGAAAAGCAAGACTACGCTGAACCGTCAGAAACCATCCACCCCTATGCCAACGAGCATGGCTAATCTAG
Source organism: uncultured Roseibacillus sp. (assembly GCA_937949965.1). Taxonomy (GTDB): domain Bacteria; phylum Verrucomicrobiota; class Verrucomicrobiia; order Verrucomicrobiales; family Akkermansiaceae; genus Roseibacillus. Next base: position 30,733 of record CALFBF010000012.1, on the reverse strand, counting down.
TTGCAGACGCGATGGATGACGAACCGCGAGCGGCCACCGATGATGATCTCCGGCGAGCCTTCGAACCCATCGTAGAAGGATCGCTTGAACGCGTGCTCTATGCTCCTGATAAAGGTCTCCACACCTACCTCGAACCCATGTTGCGAAGCACAGTGCGACGAGCGATTGCGGAGCAGATTGATGCCGCCGTCCAGTTCCGCTCTACGAGCACAACTGATCGACTAGGCTGGAGGTTAAAGGCCCTCATGACCAGTCGGAGCTATGACGAGGTCGTCTTCCATTCCACGCGACGCTATCAAGTGGAAGAAACCTTTCTCCTTCGTAAGGAAGATTACTCGCTCATCTCCTTTGCTTCTCACGATCCTGCTCGTCATGCCTCTGAGAAGCGTGTCGCCCCGACCATTAAGAAGCTTACAACTCGATTGATCGATAGCGAAGGTAATCTCCGCAAAACCTTTGAATACAACGATGAACAACTCGCAATCATCCGCGAAGGAGATTACACCCTCTTGGTCGCACTAGTACGCGGCCGCTCCAATGCTTTAGTCAGGGCCGATCTCGATTATGTTCTTCGACAAGCCGAAGAACGCTTTGGTGAACGATTTGAAGTTGAGACAGATGCCTTCTTACACGTACTCCAACCCATCCTCGAAGGAGCGCTTCTGATCCAAAGCCCTGCGCCTCCGAACTAAAAAACATCACTTTCGTTCATAAAGGGCAATTTTCAGAAAAAAGAATCACGCAGAAAGTCCAAGTTCACACCCACACACCCTATTTTAACTTTTCAAAATAGCCGTTTTCTGCCACTTTCTCCCTGAAAGGCAATTTTATGGCTAAAAAACAAACACTAGATGGAGCGCAAGCTCTCATCAAGAGCCTCGATGATTTAGGAATCGAGTACATCTTCGGTTACTCAGGAGGGGCAGCTATCCCGATTTTTGACGCCCTCGAAACCGTTAAGACTAAGATGAAGTTCATCCTCGTTCGTCACGAGCAGGGTGCCGTTCATATGGCGGACGGATATGCTCGGGCAACCGGCAAACCCGCTGCAGTTCTAGTCACTTCTGGTCCCGGAGCTGGTAATACAGTCACTGGGCTCATGACTGCGATGATGGACTCAGTTCCCATGATTGTGCTTTGCGGACAACAGGTCACCTGGATGCTTGGTAAGGACGCCTTCCAAGAAGCTGATATTTTCGGAATTACGATTCCAGTAGTAAAACACAACTACCTTGTTAAGGAGACAAACTCTCTGGCGAGAATTGCTCGCGAAGCCTATCACATCTCTACTACTGGACGCCCTGGCCCAGTCCTCATCGATATCCCCAAAGACATCTCTTCGGGTGAATTCAATGGCGACATGAACGCTGAGATGGAACTCCCTGGCTACGATCCCTACGAATCTCTCAATATCGAACCTACTGCGATCGAAGAAGCAGCAGCTTTGATTGCACAAGCTAAGCGACCAGTCATTCTAGCAGGTCAAGGGTGCATGATTGCGCGTGCGGACAAGGAACTTCGCACGATTGCAGAGACTCTTGGCTGTCCGGTGACTTCGACTCTGTTAGGAAAAGGTGTGTTCCCCGAGACACACGACCTTTCGTTAGGAATGCTCGGGATGCACGGCACCGCCTACGCTAACAAGGCTATGGTCGAGTGTGATCTCTTGCTCAATGTCGGCTCTCGATTCGACGATCGCATCATTGGTAAACCTGAAAAATTCTGCCAAGACGCTAAGATCATCCACATCGATATCGACCCTGCCGAGATGGACAAGATGATCCGTCCTGACATCCAGATTGTCGGTGATGCCAAAGCGGCATTGACTCAGTTAATCGAAAAGATTTCTCCCCTACAGACTGCAGACTGGTTGAGCCACCTCGATGGCTACAAGAAGAAGTTTCCCCTCAGCTACCGCAAGCAAGGCGGACTCCGTATGCAGCAGGTCATTCATGAGCTCTACGAACAGACTGAGGGTAAGGCCATCGTCTCGACCGACGTGGGACAGCACCAGATGTGGGCGGCCCAATTTTACAAGAACGACGAGTCCTATCACTGGCTCTCTTCTGGTGGCGCAGGCACTATGGGCTTCGGCTTTCCTGCTGCAATCGGAGCCCAACTCGCCCAACCGGACAAGTGCGTCATCTCGATCTCCGGTGACGGTGGTTTCCAGATGACCTTGTTCGAGCTCGCGACGGCACAGATTCACAAGCTTCCCATCAAGATTGTTGTTCTCAACAACCACTACCTCGGCATGGTCCGTCAGTGGCAGGAACTCTTCTTCGACAACCGTGAATCTGGTGTTGACCTGTTAGGTAACCCTGATTTCTGCAAACTCGCAGCTGCCTACGATATTCCTAGTGTAAACATCAAGCGCCCTGCTGATGTTTCACGGAAGATTGAAGAAGCCCTCGCTTACAATGACGGCCCGATCTTGATTCACGCCGAGTGTGTGAAGACCGAAAACGTCTTCCCCATGATTCCTGCGGGAGCAGCTATTGAGGAGATGATTACTGAGCCGCCGAAGACTAAGATGGCTAAGCCAGTAGGTTCCACCTAGGCCATGAGATAATACGAGGATGGTGCGTTCTTTTCGGAACAAACCATCCCTTTTCTTCTCTTTATTTACCTCACCATACAAATTACCTAAAAAACTTTCTCATGAAAACCATCGTCACGACAGACACGCCAGTCGAAGACTTTGCTCGCGGCGGCGCACATACGCTGTCCGTTCTCGTCAACAACGATCCCGGGGTCTTGATGCGTATTTGCCAAGTCTTTGCTCGCCGTGGATTCAACATCGACTCCTTAGTCGTTTCCCAGGGACGCAATAAAGATTTCTCCCGGATGACCATTGGTATCTCGGGAGATCCCGAAGGCCTTGAGCAGATCATTAAGCAAGTGAACAAGCTCATCGACGTCATCCATTGCCACGAGCATTCCGCAGAGAACGCGGTCGTCAAAGAGATGCTGTTAGTAAAAATCTTAGTAGATGCTACTCAGCGAACAGAAGCGCTCCAAATTGTGGATCATTTCGGAGGCAAAGCTCTCGATCTCACTCCGAACTCCATGGTGGCCATGTTCCAAGGGGACAGTCCCAAGGTCGATGCAGCCGTAGGGATGCTTTCTTCTTTCCAAATTATCGAAACAGTCCGGACCGGAAAAGTTGTCATGGCCAGAGGCGAACAACCCACCTAGAGTCCTACGCGCAACTCATTATGAAAGCACTATTCCTATCCGCCACTTTGCTCGCACTCGCTCTGGTTTCGCCTGCTCAAGAGACTGATGAAGCACGTATAACTGCCGCCGGTAAGTTGATTGAAACCATGGGCATCAAGGATGACATGGCTGTTGGCTTCAAGGCCGCGATGCAACCCATGTTAGAGCCTATGATTCAGCAGATGGGCTTGAACGAAGTCCAAGTCGTCGAACTCAACGCACTCTTCACCGATTGGTGGGAGAACGATATCGACCAAGATTCTATTCTCGGCCAGTTCAAATCACTCTACGCGGAGACCTTCACTGCGGAAGAGCTTACCGAATTGGAACTCTTCTATCAGACTCCTCTCGGTCGCAAATTAATCCTAACTCTTCCCGATCTGACTCAAAAAGGAATGCAAATTGGCATGACTGCAGCGCAGGAAAAGCAAGGTGAGCTTATGGCTAAGGTGCAAGCCTTCCAAGAGCGTGTTAAAAAAGAAAATGCTCCCGAAGAAGAACCTGCTGCTGAGGGAGAATAGAAACGCACTATTCCAACATCACTTCCAGAAGGACTGGAATACGGTCCCGATCAATTGCCCCGCTGTCAGTGGGGCAATTCTGCAGATGACTATCGCCGCTACCACGATGAGGAGTGGTCCCACGCCGTTCATGACGACCACCTTCTCTTCCAAAAGGTGGTCCTTGAGGGATTTCAATCCGGTCTAAGTTGGCTCACGATCTTGCGCAAACGTGAGAATTTTCGCGCCGCTTTTGCAAATTTTGATTTTCAAAAAGTAGCTCATTATCAGGAAAGTGACGTTATGCGCTTACTCGATAATGCGGGCATCATTCGCCATCGTGGCAAGATTGAAGCCACCATTAATAACGCCAAACGTGCTTGCGAGTTGGTAGAAGAAGCCGGCAGCTTGGACAATTTCTTTTGGCAATTCGTGCCTCCGGCCGGAGAACGACCAGAACGTCTTACCTTGGCTGCTCTCCAGCAACTGAATCAAACTCCCACTTCTACCCGACTTGCTAAAGAACTGAAGAAAAGAGGATGGAAATTCGTAGGGCCGACCACCGCCTATGCCTTCATGCAAGCCTGTGGGATAGTGAACGATCACCTAGAGGGCTGCGCTTTCCGAGGACACTCTTCCGCAGGGGTTTAGCCTCACAACTTCTCGCGGAGAAAACGCCCAGTAGCCGATTCGGAAATCTCTGCGATCTCGTGAGGGGTCCCTTCGGCCACAAGACACCCTCCTTGTGAACCTCCTCCTGGCCCCAAATCGATCACGTAATCTGAAGCAGCAATGACATCTAACTGATGTTCGATCACAATTAAGGAATGACCTTCGTCTCGTAGCCGGTGAAGCACTCGCAAGAGAACTTCGACGTCTCCAAAGTGAAGTCCCGTCGTGGGTTCATCTAGTAGGAAGAGGGTATGAGGAGCTTTCGGTTTGGCCAGTTCCGTCGCCAGCTTAATGCGCTGCGCTTCTCCACCTGATAAGGTATTCGCTGGTTGACCGAGCTGGAGATAACCCAAGCCAACATCGCAGAGAGCCTCCAGCACGCGATTAATCTTGGGAACATTTTGGAAGAACTCCCTCGCGTTTTCACAAGATAAGGCGAGCAAATCGGCAATGGATTTGCCCTTGAAAGTCACCTCCAGCGTTTCGCGATTATAACGACGACCCTGACAAGACTCGCACGACACCCAGACGTCGCTCAAGAAATGCATATCGATCTTAATTGCTCCTCCTCCTTGGCATTTCTCACATCGTCCGCCTTTGACGTTAAAGGAAAAACGCCCGGCTTGATAACCACGCTGCTTGGAGATGGGCAACTGAGCGAACAGCTTGCGAAGCTCATCGAAGACTCCGGTGTAGGTCGCGGCATTAGAACGAGGGCTACGCCCCAAGGGACTCTGGTCAACCAAGACGACCTTCCCTAGAAACTCCATCCCTAAAATCTCATCATGCTCTCCGGGCACTTCCGTGGCCTTGTGAAAACGCCGTGCCAAAGTCCGCTTAAGAATCGTGTTCACCAAAGTCGACTTCCCACTGCCACTCGGTCCCGTGATGCTAACAAGGCGATGCAGCGGGATAGTCACCGTTAGGTTCCTCAAGTTGTTCTCACGCGCTCCTTTGATAATCAGCTTATCGGTCGATTCCGTTTTAGTCTTGCTCAGCGCAGACCTTTCTTCCGCTTGGGTGAGGTAGCGTCCCGTTAAGGAATCCGTCGAACGAAGCATCTCTGCGATCGTTCCCGAGAAAAGAAGGTATCCTCCCCGAGCCCCTGCCTCGGGCCCAATATCGACGAGCCAATCTGCCGCTCGAATCATCTCTTCATCATGTTCTACCACCACGACCGTATTCCCAAGGTCACGCAGTCGCTTGAGGGCTCCAATGAGCCTTTCGTTATCTTGTGGGTGAAGCCCAATACTAGGCTCGTCTAACACATAAAGCACACCCGCTAATCCTGCGCCTAACTGAGTCGCCAAGCGGATCCGTTGCCATTCGCCACCACTGAGTGTTCCACTTGTACGATCGAGAGTGAGGTAATCGAGTCCCACTTCGTGTAGAAACTGTAGCCGTTTCACGACCTCCAAAGCAACCGGCCGCAATGCTTGCTCACGCTCAGCAGGCAATTGGAGTCCCGCTAACCACTGGCCTGCTTGCCCGATATCGAGACGACAGAAATCAGCAACCCCCAACTCGGCCCCATCCGCTCCTTCCGAACCAAGGCGCACTGCTAACAGCTCGGGACGTAGTCGGTCCCCCTGACAACTCAGGCACTTTTGCCAAGTCATGAAACGACCTGTTGACCGCTTCACCGCCTCACTTTCGGTCTCTCGATAAAGACGCTCAATTTGACGAGAAAGGCCCTCAAAAGGTTTTTCAAAAGTCCTCCGATCTTCCCCCTTTTCCCAGATTACCGAAATCAATTCTTCTCCCGTGCCATGAAAAAGAGCCTCTTTGAACTTGGCCGGTAGTTCAGCAAAGGGCAGATCCTGTTCAACAGCAAAGTGCTGCGCGAGTGCTTCGACTTGAAGTTGGTTCCATCCTTTCCTCTTAGCAGAAGTCCCTTTTCCAAACTGAATCGCACCTTCTGTTAGACTGAGATTGTGATCAGGGACAATGAGATCGGGGTCACAGAAAAGCTCACGTCCAAGACCTTGGCACTGAGGGCAAGCTCCTTCATGGGAATTAAAAGAAAAGCGACGCGGAGTAAGTGCTCCGAGTTCGAAACCATTCTCTGGATTACGCCAACTGGTCGCAAAGGAACGTTCTCGCCAATTTTTTTCACCTTTAGTTATCAAAAGGGCACGCGCTTCCTGTCCGCAAATTTGTAAAGCCGTTTCGACCGAATCAGCAAGGCGACTCTCAGCACCGGGCTTGATCACGAATCGATCGACGACGACTTCGAGCTCTTTTCTCTGGTCGGGCCACATCTCGTTCCCCTCATCGAGTTCAAAGATTTCACCATTGATCCTCAAGCGAACAAATCCCTGCCGTCGTAAATCCTCGATAAGACCCTCGGCATCTTCGCCTGCAGCCTGAGGGAGAGGTGCGAGTAGGATTACCTTGGTCCCCTCGGGCTCAGTCATGAGACTAGTCACGACCTCCGCCGCAGTCATCTTCTCCAAGCGAACCCCAGTCTCGGGATCGTGTGGAATCCCCGCTCCGGCATAGAGAATCCGGAGGTAGTCATGAATCTCGGTCGCAGTCGCGATGGTGGAACGAGGATTCCCTCGCCCGCCTCTTTGCTCAATGGCAATGGCAGGGCTGAGCCCCTCAATACTATCGATCTCGGGTTTCTCGAATTGGTCGAGAAACTGACGTGCGTAGGCCGATAAGCTTTCGACATAACGACGCTGTCCCTCGGCATAGAGAGTGTGAAAGGCCAAACTCGACTTCCCGCTGCCACTGGGGCCAGTGATCACCACCAGCTGTCCACGAGGAATCTCAACCTCAATGTTTTTTAAATTATGCTGTCGTGCTCCTCGGATCCGAATGCTCTCCACAAGTGCATTTGGGGTCTTTTTGGAGGATGTCACAAGTTCGTTTCTTTTCTTTCACGTACTCTTTATCACAAAAACATGATGGCAGCGACCTCCATGTCTCCCTCAAAGTGTGCTGAAATAGAGAGTGCAGTATCCAGCAACAGAAGGCATTCTCCCAAATATGGAAAGCCTCCTCTCCTCTTTTCTCTCACCAAAACACCCTTCGCTGAAGGTCTGTGGAATTACCCAAAGCGAAGATGCACAACGCCTCGTGGCGGAACAGGTGCCCGCACTCGGGGTGAATTTTTGGCCTTCCTCCAAGCGCTATTGCAATCCTCAACAAGCAGAACAGTTCCTTCTCAAAGTAGCGTCACAGATCGTTCGTGTGGGTGTCTTTGTTAATAACGCCCCTCAAATAGCTCCTTCTCTGTTAGAGAGAAATCTCATTGATATTGTCCAACTCCACGGTGACGAGTCTGAACGCGAACTCCTCGACTTTCTCGCAAAAGGAGTCCCTGTTATTCGCTCTCTTTCCCTACCTGCTGACGCCAATTTAAAAGCACTCGCCAAACACTATCTTACCATCCAAGAGCAAGCTCATGAAGGACAGGTTGCCCTCCTCCTCGATGCACATGCACCGGGGGTCTATGGCGGAACAGGACAGACCATCGACTGGGAGCAAGCCGCCGAATTCATTGCCCAAGTCTCCCCCATTCCGGTCCTGTTAGCTGGAGGACTCACGCCCGAAAATGCGGCAGAAGCCACTCGCGTCACTCAACCAGCGGGCTTGGACGTCGCCTCGGGTGCTGAGATTTCACCCGGAATCAAAGACTTTACTAAAGTCTCACAATTACTTGCTAGCTGTTAGAGCCCTCCTTCTTATCATGAACTTTCTCCTCATCTTTCTTGGCGGTGGTCTAGGCGCGTTATCTCGATTTGGACTCAGTAAGCTCATCACCAGTGTATGTGGCACTGAGTTTCCACTTGGGATTCTCCTCTGTAATCTCGTTGGTTGTTTTTCAATCGGTTTCGTCACCGGATTCATTCAGAAAGGGCTCCCTGATTGGATCGGCCCTTTTTTACTCATTGGTTTTTTGGGAAGCTTCACCACTTTCTCAACCTTCGCGAACGACAGCTACCTGCTACTCTCAAATGGCCAATCTGGTCTTGGCATCCTCAATATCGTAGCCTCTATTCTGCCAGGATTGATTGCCGTTTGGGCGGGTCTTTCCCTCGCCAACTGAACATCTCGGACAATTCGGATAGAAATACGAACGCGACTTCCGTGACTTCGCTCTGGACTCAGGGAGCCACTTTCGGAATCCTTCTTCTCTCTATGGACGATATCAAAATCACAGTTCACACCAACAAGGGCGACATCAACATCACCCTCTTTCCCGATGATGCCCCCGTCACTGTAACTTCTTTTTTGCACTTAGTTTCTCGCGGATTCTATAACGATCTCACCTTCCATCGCGTGATTTCTAACTTCATGGTGCAGGGCGGCTGCCCCACTGGAACTGGAACCGGTGGTCCAGGTTACAAGTTCGAGTGTGAATGTAAGCCTAACCGCAGACACGACAAACCGGGGATTCTCTCGATGGCAAACGCTGGTCCCAATACCAATGGCTCACAATTCTTCATCACCCATGGACCAACTCCTCACCTCGACGGCAAGCACACCGTTTTCGGAGAAACCACTGAAGGCCAGGATATCATCAACGCCATTCGCCAAGATGATGTCATCAAAAGTATCACTGTCCACGGCTCTACCGACGAGCTCTTCGCTGCCCACAGCGACCGCATTGCAGATTGGAAATCAGCTTCCTAGACGGGTCGATTCAACCCTTCTCAGCCGAGCCCACCTCGTTGTGGTCTCGGCTTTTTTATTAAGGATATCTCCGAAATCGAGCTTTTGAGGCAAAATAATTCTAAATTTCTTCAATCGAAGCCTAAAATAGCACCTATCGTTTTTCTCTGTATCTAGCACAAAAAATCCATCCAAAATCACTTTTCCTGAGTTAATTTTAAAAAAATCCTTAAATCTGATTGAAAAAAATACACTTTTGGAAAATATTAAGACCTTCCCAACTTCAACATTGTATTTCAACCCACGTAAAACCTCTTCAACGTGAATCCGTCCTTTCTTCCAGACTCCCAAAATCTGCCAGAAGAGAGTATTGTTTCCTACTCTTTTGCCGCACCTAAATGCATCTCACCAGAAGCACTAACGCTCCTCATCTCTCGTTACACAGCGGAGCGATCTTTTCTTTTCAGTCGTTGGGAAACTACGCAAGGCCATTTATGCCAGCAAGAGGTAGCGATCACAGCTGATGGCACACTTGCCAGCATTCTTTCGTCGGCAGCAATCGTCGTTGAAGAAGTCGCCCCCATCATTCTCGTTCAAGGAACTGAATTACCAGAATCACTAGAGAGCTTTGAAGTGGTTTTTTGTCTCCCGACTGGGAACAATCAAGAGGCTACGATTCATTATCGAAGTGATCTATTTCAAAAAGAAACAGTCGTAGCTTGGGCGAGGAGTTTAACTCAATTAGCAAAAGTCGACCCCTCGGCTCTGATTGGCCAAATTGAACTCTTAGACGCAGTTGATCGTAAGAAAGCAATCGAGAGCGCAGGTTGCGGTGAAATTTCACTCTATCCTGCTACCCCCTCGAAAGACTTTAGCTTTCCCGCCTTGTTCGATGAGCAGTGTACTCGAACCCCTCAACAGCGAGCTCTCTGGTGTCAGGGAGTAGAATGGACTTATCAGCAACTGCAAGAGTATGCCAACCAGGTTGCACACCACCTCATCGCTACTCATCAGATTACGACAGGAGACACGGTAGGGGTCTGCCTTGAACGCTGTCCCGAATTCTTAGGCGTCCTTCTAGGAATCATGAAGGCGAGTGCGGCCTACGTGCCACTCGAACCCGATCTCCCTAACAACCGTCGTTCCTTCATCGCGCAAGATGCGAAGGTCAAAGCCGTCATCGACAGTGATTGGCTCGAACAACTCAAAAGGGCCAATCCTTCGAAAGAAGCAATCCCGCGCCATCCTTCTGCGCAAGATCCGGCCTACCTCATCTACACCTCGGGTTCAACTGGCGAACCGAAAGGGGTTCTCGTGCAGCATCACGCTCTCTGTGACTTCTCACTGGTGATGCGAGAGAGTTACCAGCTGGGTAGCGAGCACACTTGGTTAGCAATCACCACCATTGCCTTTGATGCCTGCATCATGGAGTTGTTCCCTCTTTTATTAGCCGGAGGCACGGTGGCTTTGGCTCCACCACGGCAAGGTGCTGATGGCGAAGGGCTCTCCAAGCTACTTGATGATACCGGAGCCACTCACCTCTGGGCTACCCCCACAACACTACGCATCCTCCTCGGTAGTGGCTGGCAAGGAGCTGCTGATCTCACGATCTTCTCCGGTGGCGAAGCCGTCGATCGCGATATTGCGGAAACCGTCCTCCCTCTCTGCCACACCTTGATCAACGGTTACGGTCCTACTGAGACTACTGTTTTTGCCACTAATCACATCATCGAATCGGGTACCGGCCCCGTCCCGCTTGGACGTCCCATGGAGCACATGACGATGTATCTCCTCGATGAAGACGGTCACCCTCTCCCGCCAATGGCGCGTGGTCACTTTTGGATCGGAGGCCAAGGAGTCACTCTCGGTTATCTCAACCGCCCTGAGCTCACCGCTGAACGTTTCATCAAAGACCCGTTCCGCGATGCCCCCGAGGCAGTGATGTATCAGTCCGGCGACGTTGGTTACGTAGACCATGAAGGAACGCTCTACTACCTAGGCCGTAGCGACCATCAGGTCAAACTACGGGGCTACCGGATCGAATTGGGAGAGATTGAGTCTCGTCTCGCCGATCATCCCGAAATTCAGGATGCAGCAGTATTGGTTCGTGAAGATGAGCCCGGCGAACAACGCCTCGTCGCCTACTTCGTCCCCAAATCTTCTCCCCCTCCGACGAGTGAATCCTTGCAAGACTACCTGGCTGCACTGCTGCCTGAGTATATGGTGCCAGCTTGGTTTCTCGACCTAGAAGAATTCCCCATGACGGCAGGGCGCAAACTCGATCGGCGACAGCTACCAGCCCCTCCAGAGGAGTCCTCTATCAGCTTAAAAGAAGGGGCAAGCCTCGCTGAAAAAATCGCTTCTTTGTGGGCCAAACTGTTAGGGAGACCTCGAATCAGTCTCACCGATCACGTCTTTCGTCTCGGAGCAAACTCCCTCAATGCGGTTCGCTTCCAGGGTCTGCTCAAACAAGAACTAGGCCATCAAGTCCCCATCGCTCAGGTCTTCCAGCATTCTACGCCCCAAGCTCTCGCAGATCACCTCGAAGGAACGAAAAAACGCCGCAGAGTCAAACTCGCTGCTGATAGCCAGACTCCCATTGCGATTGTGGGGATGTCTTGCCGCTTCCCCGGTGCACCTAATCTGGATGCTTATTGGGACCTCATCTCCTCGGGGCGGGAATCGATTCAAACCTTTAGCGAAGACGAGCTTCGAGAAGCGGGAATCTCCCCCACCGATTACCAACAACCGAACTATGTTCGTCGTGGCACGGTGCTCGATCGCGCGCTCAACTTCGAGCCTTCTTTCTTCGGAATCTCTCGGCAGGAAGCCTCCATTCTCAGCCCCCAGTTCCGGCTCTTTATGAGCACGGCATGGGAAGCCCTTGAACACGGCGGCTATCCCGATGAGCCCAGCGACCAACCTATCGGAATCTTCGCTGGAGCAGGTGATCCCTCTCACCTCTATCCAACTCGCGATCAACCAGAGCATGATCGGCTCAAGGTTCTCGTTGGAAACTCCGCCGACTTTCTCGCAACACGAACCTCCTTCGCCCTCGGCTTAACAGGCCCAGCCGTTTCTATTCAGACCGCTTGTTCGACGTCTCTAGTAGCTATTGCTGAGGCATGTCACTCCCTTCGTGCAGGTCGTTGTGCGATGGCTCTCGCCGGAGGAGTTTCTTTCTCTTGGCCCCATGCGCAGGGCTATCTCGCAGGAGAAGGACTAATGTTCTCTCCCAGCGGGCATTGCCGTCCCTTCGACCAACGCGCTGATGGCACCATCTTCAGCCAAGGAGTCGGCCTTGTTCTCCTCAAGCCTCTCCCCCAAGCTCTCGCTGATGGGGACTCGATCCAAGCTGTCATCCGTGGAATCGCGACCAATAATGACGGTAATCGCAAGGCTAGCTACGCCGCTCCTAGTATCGAAGGACAACAGGAAGTGATACGCCAAGCACTAGACGACGCGAACCTCACGGCAGATCGGGTGGGTTTAGTTGAAGCCCATGGCACGGGCACCAAAATCGGTGATCCGATTGAGGTCGCAGGCCTGACTCATGCCTTCCGAGAAGACACTGCCGAGTCCGGTTACTGTGCCTTAGGTTCGGTGAAGGCTAACATTGGCCACACCGATGCCGCTGCCGGAGTAGCAGGCCTCATCAAAGCCGCTCTTGCATTGAAACATGCGACCCTGCCACCCTTTCCCCAGTTCGAAAAAGCAAACGAAGAAATTGATTTTCCGAACACGCCTTTCTGCATCAACTCCCAAGCGAGGGAATGGCAACAAGGGGAAAAAACACGTGTGGCTGCGGTCAGCGCGCTTGGTATGGGGGGCACGAATGCCCATGCTATTCTCGAAGAAGCTCCTCCTCTCCCTACGAGAGACGCTTCTAACAAAGAATCCTCCACAAACTCTTGGCACTTGCTTACCCTCTCTGCTCGTTCAGAAGAGGCCCTTGCAGAAACAGTTGCTCGCTTCCCTCTAAATACGCTTAGTAAAGACGAACGCCCAGCCGCTGCGCATGCGCTCATTCAAGGCCGCCGTTCTTTCTCACACCGGGCCTTCACAATTGCGCCTGCTACCGGGAAAATTCCAGACTTCGAGCCAGGACTCACTTGTGAAGAAATACGCGATCCTGTCTTTCTCTTCACCGGACAGGGCTCCCAATACCTACGTATGGGTGAATCTCTCTATCATGAGGAACCAGTCTTCCGCGCAGCTCTCGAAGAATGTGATCGCTATCTTCCTCAAGGCCTCCTCTCTTGGCTTTATCCCGAAGCCGGAGCCGAAGTGGTAGACATCAACGAAACAAGTCGCACCCAGCCCGCGCTCTTTTCGGTAATGTGGGCTCAGGCTCGTCTTTGGCAGAGCTGGGGTGTCGAGCCCGTTGCGATGGCTGGTCACAGTATTGGCGAATACGTGGCTGCGACCCTCGCTGGGGTGATGACTCTTCCCGAGGCGCTCCAAGTTGTTTCCCGCCGGAGTGCCCTAATGCAATCGGCTGATCCTGGGACGATGTTAGCCATCTTCTCAGAGCCTGTAGAGATCCAAAAGTTAGTAAAAGCACACGCGGGACTCGACCTCGCAGCTGAGAATGCACCTGATCTCTCGGTAGTAGCTGGTCCTGACATCGTCATCGCAAAGGTCTGTCAGGAACTCGATGCCAAAGGCGTCCGCTACCGCCAAGTGCGAACTTCGCATGCCTTTCACTCCCGTTCAATGGAGCCTATCCTCGCCGAATTCCGTGAGTTCATGGCTACTATTCCGCTTCAAAAGCCAACTCTGCCCTACACTTCTAACGTATCGGGAACGTGGATTTCCCCAGAGGAAGCGACTTCCCCAGACTATTACACCCGTCAGTTACGAGGAACCGTTCGTTTCGCGGAGAATGTTCGGACCTTACTCGACTCTTCTCCAAAGCTATTTCTGGAGATCGGACCTGGGGCTACCCTCACCTCTCTAACAACGCGACAACTTAGTGGGAGTCCTCATGCCGCCATCCCAACCTTTGCCTCCGCCAAAGAGAAAGATGCTACCAACTATGCTCGACGCGCTATTGGTCAGGCGTGGGGTCACGGCTTGCAACTGAGAACGCCAGCAGCACCTCCTCGCCGGCTCGCTCTCCCACCCACTGCTTTCAGCGAAGAGACTTTCGAAAAGCCAAACGCAAAAGAAAACGAATCACCCCTTTCACAGCCTCTCTTCCACCTCCCTAGTTGGAAACAAGAACCTCTCACGCTCTCGGCCCCGTCTAACAGCGAACAACCTTGGCTCATTTTTGCGCGTTCGGGAGCGCACGGTTTTCTCGACCAACGTGGACTGCACTCGTTCACCAAAGGCGCGATCATCGTGCGTAGCGGAAGCAGCTATCAGCGTAAATCTCCTCACTCTTACATTATCCGAGCAGGAGAACCACAAGACTACGAAACACTCCTCGAAACCATCATCACAGAGCTAGGAGTGCCTGCGGGAATACTGCACTGCTGGAGCCTCAGTCTCACCCCTGAGTTGTTAGAGAAAGAAATCGACTTCCGATTCACCCTTGCCCATTCCGCAGAATCAGTGACTTGGCTCACGCGTGCCCTAGCACAACATCCTCTGCGAGGAGCTCTGCCTCTCAATATCCTCACCACTGGGATCTACCACAAGCAGGCTATCCCTACCAACCACGCATTGCCGGCAGTGGCTCTAGTCGCACAAAAAGAAGTCCCTGCTCTCGAAGTCAAGGTCTTGGAACTCGGAAAAAAGAACCCGGCTGAATTGCCAGACCTCATCCGGGAAGCTCGCCACTATCCCTTCCTCGCCTACGATCAAGAACATTGGTGGTCTCGCACCTATACCGCAAGTCATCTAGCAGCTCCACAGAATGGCACGGTTCTCCAAGCCAACGAGTCAGTCATCGTCACTGGCGGTCTAGGTGCTCTCGCTCTTGCTACCTGCCTAGGCTTAGCCGAACACGCTCCCGGAATCACCTTCTTCCTTTTAGCAAGAACCCCTCAAGTGGTCTCTATCCATCAGGAAGAAACCTTAGAAAAAATTCGCGCAACGGGTTCCTCCATCCACATTGTGCAAGCTGATCTTGCACGGCCAGACTCGATTACCGAAGCTTTAGCCAGCGTCACTCAAAAGTCTGAACAAGTGCCAGTCGCAGGAGTGCTTCATACTGCCGGAGTGTTAGATGACGGGCTCATTGCCACTAAAGAAGCAGATCAATTTTGGCGAGTTTTTGCCCCCAAGGCCTACGGAGCACAGATCCTCAGCCAACAGCTTGCTACCAGTTCACTCAAGCCTCGCTTCCAACTCTTTTTCTCCTCAGTAGCATCTGATCTAGGTCTATTTGGGCAAGTCGATTACTCGGCTGCCAACGCCTTCCTTGACGGTCTCACGCTCAGTCTTCGGAACTCGGGGGTCGAAGCCTATACCATCAACTGGCCCGCCTTCCACTCAGTAGGAATGGCTGCTCGCACGGTATCTTCCAACAAGATTGGACAAGCTAATTTTGGCGTCTCTCTCACTGACGAACTTGCTGCCAACGCACTCGATCCTAAAGAAGCACCCACCGCTATTCTCGCTGCGCTCGATGCTCGTAGCCATGCCCGAATTGCGATCTCGAAACAACCTTTCCGAGACAAGCAGGAAGCCGCTATCGAGGATGGTCGCGCCACAGGATCATCTTTGCAAGACGGAGGGGAAGAAATTCTGTTAGACCGTCCACCAGAAGAAATAATGCTCACCCTCTGGCGGCAGCAACTCGGTAATCCTGAGTTAACAGCAGAGGACGACTACTTCGACGCTGGTGGTGACTCTCTTGCGGCAGTCGCTCTAACAGCTGCAATCGAGCAAGCTTTTGGTTGTCCCGTCCCGGTCTCCCACCTCATGGCCACTCCGACCGTAAAGGGCCTAACCGCGCGACTCGGTCTCACAAATAATAAGGAAGCCCTCAACACGGGAGAGCTCCCACCCTTCCTCCATAAACTCAAAGCAGGCGAATCTAACAAACCGGCTCTGATTCTCATTCACGGTGCTGACGGAGGCATTCTCTTCTTCCGCCCCTTTGCCAATCGGTTAGAAACAGGCCACTCTATCTACGCCATTGAAGCTCCTATGCTGCACGATCTGGACGCAAGCGCGCCAGAAACAATGTCGGACGTAGCTAAAAACTACCTCCAAGCCCTTCAGCAGCACGTCCCAGGGCCGTGGATTCTAGGCGGATACTCTCTAGGAGGCATCATTGCTTATGAGATGGCGCAACAACTCAACAAGAACGGGCAAACTCCTCTCGACGTCATCCTATTCGATACCCCCAATCCAGCAGTTCCCGTACAAATGCACAGCATCCTAGGGCGGGTGAAAACATACTGGAATGTCCTCGAAGGGAGCAGTCCCATTGCCAAAACCCGTTCCCTGACCAAACGCATTATTACGGGCTCTGCAAATCGAGTTTCTTTCGAAGTTGAAAGACGGCTCTCAGCAACTGGCAAACCGAACTCAGTCCACTGGCGTCATGTGCAATGCCGAGAAGAACACACTCCTCTTGAGGAGGCCTATACTCCCTCTCCTTATCCTTCTCGCCTGTCTGTGTTAATCACTGACTTCGTCTACGATAAGTTCACCTACGTCGAAAATATGGGGTGGAATAACATGGTGGAAGAACTCCGAGTTGAACCCATAACAGGCCATCATCTCGAGATTTTTAACCCTCCTTATCTAGAGGTTTTGCTCACCGCCACCCGAGAGCTGTTAGAAACTCACTGTCCCAAAAATGGAAGCGATCAAAATGGCTCCACACCCTCATCCTTTGTTGTTGTCCGATCTTCACAGAACTAACTCCTAAAACAGTCGTTTTATGACGTTTATCTTTCCTTGATTTTTTACGGATTACATTGCGAAAGAGACCGCTCCTAAGGCATGGTCTCGTCAATGCGAGAATTAAAAGATGGCATTCGTTCCCGAGTCAAACTCGACTTCATGGGCCACGTTCATAAATGGTTCCGCGGCACCCATTCAGCGGAACGTTATGCTAACGAAGTAGCCGTCCTGAAGGTGCTAGAAGAGCGCGGCTGTCCCTACGTTCCAAAGGTGTTAGAAGAACATCCTGAGGAGTCTTACTTCGTCTCTACAAATTGTGGAGCACCCGCTAGTAAAATCTCAAAAAGTAAATCGGATGCCTTGTTCACTGAACTCGAACGCGACTACGGAATCCGACACGATGATCCCGAACCCCGCAACGTGACCTACAACTCACAACAAGGGCGATTCAACCTCATCGACTTCGAACTCGCCACCATTCTGACTCCAGACTCGCAGCTGCCCCCACCTACTAATCGTGAAGTAGTAAGAGCCAACTGGGCCGCCGCCTCACAACAAGGCTCTACCCACATTGCCAACGACGATTTCTGGTTGTCATTGCGTCTCAACGCGGATGGAATTGTCAACGAAGAGAGCGATGGCGAAGCTCTCCTCGATCCCGAGCATCTCATCCTAGCCGTCTCCGACGGCATGGGTGGTAATGCGGCTGGTGAGCTCGCCTCGCGACTAGTTATTACTTGGATACGTAAACATGCAGACAGTCTCTACGCAGCAGCGCAAGACGACGAGGAAATGGCTATCAGGTTACGCAATCTGATGGAAGAAGCCCACCAAGGAGTGAACAAAATCGCAAACGCAGATCACGAATCACTGGCGGGAATGGGAGCCACTCTCTCCTTAGTCTACATCGTGCCAAACAAAATGCACTTTGCGCACATCGGCGATTCCCGCATCTATCTCTCCGAGCCAGGGACGGGAGAGCCTCCACGGGCAATCACCACAGATCACAGCTATGCTTGGAAAGAATGGAAAGCAGGAAAAATTAACGAAATTGGTTATCGGAATCATCCTCGTCTTTCCGTCCTATACGACGTCATGGGCGGCGGCCACTCTAGTATCTCACCAGAGATCGGAACTCTTCCCCTTCACCTCCCAGCACGCCTCCTTCTCTGCACCGACGGAGTCTGTGACAGCTTTTGGGAAAAGCATTTTACGGAAGCCCTCTTATCCAAAGAAGACACCCGCACCCTCCGAGATCAGGTCTTGAACAAAGCCTGCCAAATGTGCGGTCAAGACGACACCACTCTCATTATAGCAGATCTCACAACTGTCTAAGAATTAAGTAATAGTTAAACATTTTCCTGTAAAAATAAACTTCTTAATAGAAATAGCGTTGACCTAAGGAGGGACTCCCGTTTCTCTTCTTCCGAAGTTCAAATGGCATAAATCATGCTCATTTAACTGACAGAATCCCAAGCAACAGGCGGGACCCTCTAAAGAACCACACTATACAATGGCAAAATACAAACTCGAATACGTTTGGCTTGACGGCTCAGCTCCAGTGCAAGGCCTTCGCAGTAAGTTCCAAATGAAGGACTATGACTCTGAACCAACTCTCGCAGACATCCCTGAATGGGGCTTCGATGGTTCCTCCACTGGACAAGCGGATGGTGGAGACTCTGACTGTGTGCTCAAGCCCGTCGCGCTCTACCCTGACGGCACTCGCGAGGACAGCTTCCTAATCATGTGTGAGGTCATGCTTCCTGACGGCAGCCCTCATCCGACTAATACTCGCGCAGGCATCATCGATGACCCAGGAGCATGGTTCGGTTTCGAGCAAGAATACTTCCTAGTTAAAGACGGTCGCCCCCTTGGCTTCCCTAAAGACGGATATCCCGAGCCCCAAGGACCTTACTACTGTGGTGTTGGCTTCAAATCTGTAGGCGCCATCGGACGCCTCATCGTCGAGGAACACCTCGATCTCTGCCTCCACGCTGGTATCAATCACGAGGGCGTTAACGCCGAGGTTGCTTCCGGTCAGTGGGAATTCCAAATCTTCGGCAAAGGTTCACAACGTGCCGCTGACCAGATCTGGATGGCTCGTTACCTCCTCCTCCGTCTTTGCGAAGCTTACGAAGTCGACGTCGACTTCCGTTGTAAGCCCGTAAAAGGCGACTGGAACGGCTCTGGAATGCATGCCAACTTCTCCACTGACAAGCTCCGTGAAGAAGGTGGCAAAGAGTACTTCGACAAGTTGATGGCTGCCTTCGACAAGAACAAGGAAGAGCACATCGCCGTCTACGGCCCCGATAACGATCAGCGCCTCACAGGCCTTCACGAAACTCAGTCTATCGACAAGTTCTCTTGGGGCATCGCAGACCGTGGTGCCTCTATCCGCGTCCCACACAGCTTCGCCAAGAACGACTGGAAGGGCTACTTGGAAGACCGTCGTCCGAACTCACAGGGTGACCCCTACGCGATTGCAGCACGTATCCTGCAAACCATCGCAGAAGTTGCCTAAAGCAACCCCTTACTCAACTCTTTCATTCAAAAGCCCAAGGAAAACCTTGGGCTTTTTCATTGCTGAACATTTTTGTTTTCACTCGATTCTAAAAACAGGTCATGCACCCTCAACAACCTATCAACCGTCGAGCACACCATTCTACCCTCCTTCTACCGCTTCACCAGAACGTATCCCTATAAGCCCATTTTTCCTCCTTAGTTCTTGTGACCGACGAGTTCCCTAGGTGATGGTCCCCAATCTCTAACCTTCCTCATTTGTTCCGTGCTTTCCCCTCTCCAGCTTTCCTTTCGTAAACGCGACACACTCTTGAGCAAGACAACTAATGCCGTGCGTCTAGTGGATGGTGACGGCGACGGGTTCCCGAATCTTTTTTTGGAACGCTACGGTGAACGACTTCTGCTCTCGACCCGTCACGATGAGCTTCTCACTTCACCCCTACGACAAGAGCTAAATAAACTCGGTCAAAGCGTTTACTGGAAGCATCTCAATCAACACCAGAAGACAGCACCAGAACATCTCACAGGACCAGAGGTGACTGAGCCATTTACGATCTTAGAAAATGGTGTCCGCTACCGGATCGACTTTTCAGCAGGGTACTCGCAAGGCATTTTTCTAGACCAACGGAATAATCGTAAGCGAGTGCAGAAGCTAGCTCGGAGCGGGCAAACAGTGCTGAATACCTTTGCCTATACGGGAGCCTTCTCTGTCTGCGCCGCACTTGGTGGAGCCACCACCACCACTTTGGACTTATCGCAACCTTATCTCGATTGGGCAAAGGAGAACTTCCGTTTAAATGACCTCAATCCCGACTCCCATCACTTCTGCAAGGGAGATACCTTTCATTGGTTAAAGAGGTTTCAAAAACAAGGTCGACTCTTTGATGGCATCATTCTCGATCCCCCCACCTTCTCGCGAGACAAACAAGGGAAGACCTTTTCCGTTGAGAAAGACTACGGTGAGCTCTTTACACTAGCGCTGAGTTGTCTCACTCCTGGAGGCTGGATCTTATCTTCTACAAATTGCCGTAAACTTCCCCTCGCAGTTTTTCAGAAACAGCTGCAACAGCACCAACCAAGCTTCACTCTGTTAGAGACCACTCCAATGCCGAACGACTTCTCAGGAGAGCCCTACCTCAAGGCTCTTTGGCTACTACCTAAGTCTTAGTCATTCAAAATGTATGAAGGGACAAGCGAATGAAAGCTGTTCGCCTCCATTCCTGTGAAGCATTTTACTGTTCAAACACTCATCCTTCATTCTTGTTTTTGGTTCAAAGCCGATTTCAAATCTAGATCACACAAAACCAATTTCTAGTGAGGTAAAATCTTTGACCGACTTCTAACCCGACCAAAGAGAGAAAATCCCCCATCGAAGAAGGTAACAAACAACCTTATCGAGTCATTTCAGGCAATTTTCTCAAGTTTTCCCTTGTCAAAAGAGGCCCCGAAAACTATCTCCCACGTCCGCGCGCGAAAGCGCCGCTCTTCAACCGGGTAGGTGGCCGAGTGGTTAAAGGCGGCAGACTGTAAATCTGCTCACGTAAGTGTACGCTGGTTCGAATCCAGCCCTGCCCACCATCTTTCAATCAAGGAGTTACGAGAAATCGTAACTCCTAATTTTTTGCCTATAATACTCCGACTGGGCAGAAACTGGGCAGATTCATCAGAGGTCATTTGTCTCAAATTGACCTGATTTGGCGAAACCGTGATGACAAAAAAACCGCCTCGACGAGGCGGTTACTTTTTCAATCTGTTAGAAAATCAGTCCAGAACTTCGATTGAGGATGCTCAAATCCCCTTCGCCACAATCCGGTCGATGTCACTTTTCCGGAAACGAGTAGAAGCCCCGACGAAAATCTTTTCCAACCGCCTTGTCGCGACCATACGATCGATTGTCCGCGTGGATACCGCTAGGCGCTCAGCAGCCTGCTTCTTGGTGATCAGCTTGTCTTCATTCTGCAACTCTAGGGAAAGACTATTCATCAGTAGAAATTTGTTACACTTGCTAACCTTGTAAGCGGAAAGATGAGGCCAAAGCCTTGAAATCATTAAAGAAGATAGGATTGAAAAGCCTGCCTTCTGCCACGCTGACGAAGCGCAGGGGGTAGCAACTGCAAGGGAGGGGGCTCACCCAGCCTGCACACAATGAAGCGCAGCGAAATGGCGGAAGGTTGGGGATACCCTTGCAGGCGTGTGGGGACCGCGTCCCCTAGCCAATCAAAAAATCGACCGAACTTCGTGTGAGCGATGTTCAAGGCACGACGGGAGGTGGCAGGAAGCACGAGAAGGCTGCTGGAGGGCGAAGAATGAGAACGCAGCAGGCTGCTGGTGTTTCGAGGACTGGTGGTGGCGGGGCGTTGCGGGGTGTCCCCGCTTGAAGGGGTCGGTTCGCACAAAGTAGGACCGAGGGGAAATCATTCCCCTACTCCGAAAAATCACCCCTAATTTCCATAAGATATATTATCACATCAATATTCCTTCAGGTCTACTTGTTGCACGACCACTACGAGCAAAAGCTTCTAAGAATTTCACTCCCTAGCTTGATCGCTCTGTGTCGCCACCCTGAATTCACCTTGTCTCGAGGAATAAAGAGTCTATAATACCAACGAAGTAAGAGTTTTTTGAAAGTTCCGGTTGTCATTCTAATTTTGTTCAGTCTCATCGCATCCGCGATTGGACAGGTAAGTTCTGTGTGCGCTCTGGCTGGAAATTGCTCTCCTGTGGTGGAAGAGGATTGTTCGTCTTGCCACCACCATGAGCACGAAGAAGAAGCTCCTTCTGCACCTGACGAGGACACTTCTGACGAGGACTCTCAAAAACCACACGACCATCATCACGGTTGTGCATCTATTTCCACTCTCGTCTTACCAGAGGTGCATCAGAACCTTCTGTTCGCTCCAGTCCCTGCGACCGAGCGGCTTTCTACGCATCAAGATCCTGTAGAAGGGTCGCCTCAAGAGCTAGACCGACCTCCCAGGTCCTAAGCTATCTCGACGTCTACCCGTGTACTAATTTCTGGGTAATTATGATGTCCCCCGCCCTCCTCTATTGCGGCGGTGATATCAATCAGCAAAGCCGTCGGCTTAATTGCGCACTGACGTCGCTACCGTCTTCATTTCAGTAGGAACGCGAAGATTCCCTGCTGTTTTCAACTCAACCTTTGGGTCGCGCCATACGTGACCATCGCATGCGCTGCATGCCTACTTTCACTATGAAAGCACTTACCTCTCTACTTTTCTACTACCTCTTATTGTGCTTGTCGCTCAACGCGACGGAGCAAAGCCTATCTGGGCTCATCGTCGGTTTGGATACCATTCCAAAACGGATCGCCGCCCAGAACCCCTCACTTGCTGCTGCCCGCTGGCAAATTGCGGAGGCGGAAGCCCGCCTAAGAGGTTCTGGCCTTCGTGACAATCCCGAACTCGAAGCAGGCTTTCAACACAATTCCACTCTCCGCGAAGGGAGTATCGAAGTCGGAATCTCGCAACGGTTCCCCGTTACCAATCGCCTAGCCTTGGAACAAAGAGTTTCCGCAACTCTGGTTCAACAAGCTCAAGCTGAAGTCCAAGCTGTCGAACGAGCCTTAATTGTTGAAGCCCGCGCCCTACTGATTGAAGTGATTACACTGCGCCAACAACAGGCACTCAGAACTCGCCAAACAGAAGTTTCTCAAGCTCTCGCCAAGTTCATTTCTGAGGCCGCTAGCCGAGCAGAACTTTCCTCGCTGGATGCTGCTCAAGCGAAATTAAATGCCGCGAAGCTCCAGACTGAAATCCCAAGCCTAAAGGCGGCGGAAATCACGGCAACAGGCAAACTAAAGCCTCTCCTGGGAATGAGCCCAACCGATCAACTTCACATCGCAGGCCAAGAACTCCCTACGCCATCTCTCTTAAGGAGCTCTCTCAATCTCTCCAACCGTCCTGATTTCCAAGCCTCTCAGCTAGCAGCCCAAGCCGCCAATGAGCAAATCGACCTCGAAAAATCTCGCCGCTACGACGACATCGAGCTGGGAGTGGTCGCCGGACTGGAGCGAGAAGAGGACGCTCCCGAAGGCTTTGAAACCGAGGGCATCATCGGCGTCCGCGTCAAACTTGCCCTCCCTTTTTGGCAAAAAAACGAAGCCGCGATTCAAGAAGCGCAAGCTCGAGCAGAACGAAAAAAACTCGAAACCGTTTCGCTGGCAGAAAACATCAAACACCAAGCCAAAGCGTCCTATGACGAGATGATTGAGTGGGCTGCCCTACTCGAAAATCTCGACCAAAACCTGCTCACCCAAGCCAGCCAACTCGCAAGTGAATCCGAAAAAGCCTACCGCGAAGGATTAGGTGATTTGCAAGCCGCACTCCGAGCTCGCGAACAGCAGCTGGAACTCTCGGATACTCGAATTGAAACCCTCAAACAATTTCACCTCTCCCGTGTGCGCTACGAAGCAGCGACCGGAACCTCATCATTTTAAATCATGAAAACTCTCACTCTCGCCACCTTCTTCTCTACCGCAACGCTCCTTCTCTCAGAAGAAGCACCTGACCCATCGCGTGCCGCAAACTCCATCATTCTGACCGAACAAGCGGTTCAAAACCTAGGTATCACCACCGTAGTAACGGAGGAAACGACCTTCGAAACAACAGTCTTTGCCATTGGTCGCTTGGAGGAAATCCCCTCTCGCCGTTCGGTTCTCTCTTCGCGAATCCCCGGTCGTATCCTTTCCATCGATGTCTACGAAGGAGACCAAGTGCAGGAAGGACAGGTTCTGGCCCAAATTGAAAGCCGACAACCGGGCAGCCCGCCGCCCACAATTAAACTTGTCGCCCCCCGAAGCGGTCTCGTCGTGAAATCCCATGGTCGCGTTGGACAACCGATAGAACCCGAAAACGAAATTCTCGACATCACGGATCGCAGTATGATGTGGGCCGTTGCCCGCATCCCAGAACAAGAAGCGGCCAAGCTCGCCATCGGAAGCGAAGCTCAACTGCGAATTCCCGCTCTACCTGACTACCAAGTCAGCGCCAAGATGGTTCGATACGGCCTCGAAGCTGACCGAGAGCAAGGCACCATCTCCGGAATCTTTGAAATACCGAATCCTGACGGGCTTCTTCAACCCGGGATGAGGATCGAATTCTCCCTCGTCACCAATCGCCGAGAAGACATTCTCGCCATTCCCCGAGAGGCGATTCAGGGCAGCGCTACTGAACGAGTCATTTTCGTGAAGGACTTCGAATTGGAGAACACCTTTATCAAATCTCCTGTTGTTCTGGGGGAATGGAACAATGACTACGTCGAAGTCATCAGCGGAGTCTTCCCCGGCGACGAAGTGGTCACCAAAGGCTCCTACCCACTCAGTTTCGCAGGAGGCGGCGGCGGAATTTCGCTCAAGGAAGCGCTCGATGCCGCACATGGCCATGAACATAACGAAGACGGCTCCATAATGACCGATGAGCAAAAGGCCGCTCGCGCCAAGGCGCAAGGTCTCACCCCCGAAGGACACGATGGCCATGGTGGGAACGCACCTTCTAACAAACTCATTCTCGCTTGGGCTATCACCGCCACTCTGCTCTTCATTCTCACTGCTCAGCTTCTCTGGAACAAAGCTAGAAAGGAGAAGAAGAACGATGCTTAATCATCTCATTCGCTTTTCCCTCGCACAGCGCGGGCTCATTCTCATCTTGGCGACGCTTTGCCTTTTCCTAGGCATTCGGAAGACAACCCAACTGCCTGTCGATGTTCTTCCCGACCTCACCAAACCCACGGTGACCATTCTCACGGAAGCCTCGGGTTTTGCGCCCGAAGAGGTCGAAACTCTCATCACGCTCCCATTGGAAAACTCACTCATGGGCGTCAGTGGTGTGACCCGACTTCGCTCCGTCAACGATGTCGCCCTCTCGCTCATCTTTGTCGAATTCGATTGGGGAACGGATATCTATCAAGCCCGCCAATTTGTGCAGGAACGACTGACCGGAGCCGCGGAAGATCTTCCCGAAGGAGTCAGCCCCTACATGACCCCAGTCTCTTCTCTCATGGGAGAAATCATGTTGGTTGGTATCGCCGACCCTACCGGAGCTAAATCCCCGAGCGAGCTGCGAACTCTCGGAGACTGGACCATTGCCCGCCGTCTGCAATCGATTCCAGGCATCGCGGAGGTTCTCGGGATGGGTGGCGGAGTGCAGCAAGTTCACATTCTTCCTGATCCTGAGCGCATGCTCGCGCTCAACATCAGCTTCGATGAAATCAGCGTAGCCGCAGCCAATTCAGTCAAAAACACCACCGGAGGATTCCTAACAGAGACTTCACAGGAAATCATGGTCCGTAATCTAGGAATGACTTCCGATCTCGACTTCATCGGAGAAACAGTCGTCAGGCATGAAGAAGATAGCCTGATACATCTTCGCGATGTCGCTCGCATCGAATGGGGCATCCAACCCATGCGAGGAGACGCCGGAATGGGGAGTCATCTCATTTCCAAAGAAGGAGAGCAACCAGTCGGCTACCCCGGCGTCATTTTGAGTGTTACTAAGTCTCCTGGCTTCGACACCTTGGCCCTCAATGAGAAGGTGGAAGAAGCCCTCGCTGATCTGCGAAAAACCGTGCCCGAAGGCGTCGAAATCCTTCCGGTCTACCGCCAAGCAGATTTCATCGAACTCGCAGTCGGCAACCTAGAAGAAGCACTTCGTGACGGAGCGATCATGGTTTCGATCATTCTCTTTCTCTTCCTCCTCAATTTCCGCATCACCTTCATCACCCTAACCGCCATCCCTCTCTCGTTAGGCATTGCCATTCTTGTCTTTGACCTCTTCGACTTAGGCGTGAATTCCATGACTTTGGGTGGTCTGGCGGTAGCAATCGGAATGGTCGTCGATGACGCCATTGTCGATGTCGAAAACGTCTTCCGGCGCTTGCGTGAAAACGCCAGTTTGGAAGAGCCCAGAGACAGCTTGGAGGTGATTGCCTCCGCCTCGGCAGAAGTTCGCTCCTCCATTCTCTACGCGACTATTCTCATCATCCTCGTTTTCGTTCCCCTCTTGGGCCTCTCGGGAGTAGAGGGCAAACTCTTCGCCCCTATCGCGATTGCCACCATCGTCAGCATGGCAGCCTCCTTCGTAGTTTCTCTCACCGTAATCCCAGTGTTGAGCTCTCTTCTGCTCAATCCAAAGGCAGGAAAAGTCCACAAAGACTCATGGTTGGTGCAAGGTTTGAAATGGGTCTTCAGAAACACTTGGCTCCGGTTCTCGCTCTCCCAGCCCGCCCTGGTCCTTGTCATTACCGTTGCTCTCATTGCCCTTACAGCCTTCACCTATCAGAAAATGGGCTCGAACTTCCTACCCAGCTTCCGAGAACCCACCGCCATTGTGGCCACCACGATGTCGCCAGGCACCTCCCTCAAAACCACAACTGACTTGGCCCGAACAGCAGAGGATCTCCTCCTCCAAGTTTCAGGTGTGGAAACCGTGAGTTATCGAGTCGGCCGAGCCGAGCGTGGCGATCATGTCGTGCCCGTCTCGACCATTGAGTTCGATATCGAGTTTGACCCCGAAACCACTCGCGAGCGCGACGAAATCTCAGCAGATATCAGCGCGACCATGGCAGGTCTTCCGGGTAGCTTCAGCGTCGTCAGCGGCCCCTTGGCGGACCGAATTGGACACATGCTCAGCGGAGTCTCAGCCAAAGTGGCCGTCAAAGTCTTCGGTCCCGAATTGTCGGAAATTCAGCGACTAGGCACCGAAATCGCTGACGTGGCCCGCAGTATTCCAGGACTGGAAGAAGCCCGCACTGAGCAGCAGGCACCGGTCCCGCAACTGCGCATCGAAGTGGATCGCAAGCGAGCTGCTGCCTACGGAGTCTCTCCCGGCCAGCTCAATGAGCAACTGGCCGCCCTGCTAGGCGGGAAAGAACTAACCGAGGTCTACGAAGGAGAACGGGCTTACGACCTCATCATCCGCCTCCCTCTCGAATGGCGTGAATCCCCAGAGCGTCTCAAGTCACTCTACATCGACACCCTCAGCGGCGACCGCGTGCCGCTCTCCTACGTGGCCGATATTCGACAAGCCAAAGGACCGAACAACATTCTACGAGAGAACACGCAGCGTCGCTATGTGGTTTCCATCAATCCGACGACCGATGACTTGAGCGACGTCGTGGAAAAGCTGAAAGAGAAAGTCGACGCGGAAGTCACCCTTCCCCCGGGTTACAGCATCTCCTACGAAGGCGAATACCAAGCCCAGCAAGACGCCACGCGACGAATCGTGATCATGTCCGCCGCCATACTCGTCATCATCGTCTTCCTGCTCTTCAGCTATTTCAAAAGCATCAACCTCGTCTTGCTTGTTCTTGCCAACATTCCCATCTCCATCATTGGAGGGGTCTTTCTCACTCGCGCAACTCTGGACAACGTGAGCATCGCGACGCTGGTAGGCTTCATCGCCATTTCCGGAATTGCCGCCCGTAACTCCATCATGATGATTTCGCACTACCTTCACCTCATGCGCCACGAGGGGGAAAAATTCAATCGGGCCATGGTCATCAAAGGAACGGAAGAGCGTTTGGTCCCCGTTTTGATGACAGCCCTCTCTGCCGGAATCGCACTCATCCCGCTCGTGATTGCAGCCGAGGAGCCGGGCAAAGAAATTTTGAATCCCGTCGCCATCGTCATCGTCGGAGGATTGATCAGCTCGACTCTACTCGGACTCGCGATCACCCCGTCGTTTTTCTACGCCTTTTGCCGAAAATCGGCAACTCACTCGGTGAGCAACAACTCACCAGCCTCACAATAAAGAACAAACTAATGAAACAAACCGTAAAACAAAATAAAGAACTCCTCACCCTCGGATTGGGAGTCGCGCTTGCCTTCTCAACTCCCTTCCTTGGAGCCGAAGAGCACGGCCATAAAGATCATGACCATGCTGAAGAACATGCGGATCATGAGGGCCATGACCACGAAGGACATGAGAACTGCGACCACGGCGCAGCCAAAGAAGCAGGACCAAACGGCGGGCGCATCCTCACCGAGATTGAGCCACATGCCGAACTCCTCGTCACCGAAGATCGCAAAATCCAAATCACCTTCCTCAACGAAGAAGGAAAAAAGGCCGAGCCTGCCGAGCAAAAAGTGACCCTCATTGGCGGCAAGCGTAGCGCTCCAACCCGAATGAAATTCACCGTTCAAGATGGAGTCTTAATTTCAGACAAGGAGCTGCCTGAAGGACTCAACATCCCCGTCATTCTCCAGGTGAAAGCGACTCCCGATGCCAAAACAGAAACCATTCGTTTCAACCTCAACCTCGAAGATTGCCCCACCTGCGATTACCTCGAATACGCCTGCACCTGCGACCACAGTGCGGATGCAGAAGACCACAAAGGCCACGACCACTAGTCCAAGTCCAGCCTTCAACCCAAGTAGCCAGTTCAGCGCCATAAAGCCCTGGACTGGCTTCCCCGATTCCCTTCCTATCGGATGCCCAATCTCGGGGGCCTAGTCACATAGAAAGGGCTTCTTGCGGAATAGTTCCAAATCCATTACCTTCGAACAAAAGGCAGTTCAAGAAGGAGACTCAACTTGGAGGTTACAGAAATTGTTGCCGTTGCGTCGGTTGTGGTGGCTTTTGCCTCGTTAGCCTTTCAGCAGCATTTGACGCGGAGGCAGAGTCGGATGGATGCGAAGGTGCGGTTGCATGAGGGGACGCGGACTTTGTTGCTGACGGCTTTGGATGACCCTGAGCTTCTTTTGGCTATTGGGGGTAGTTCGGAGGAGGACCAGAAGCAGCGGCGGTATCGGCAGCTTTGGTTGAACCATATTGAGATGATTTTTCGGCAGCGAGAGCTTTTCGATAAGGCTCACTGGCAAGGCACGCTGAATGATGTGCGGGATTTTATGGAGATGCCGCACATGAGATCACACTGGGCGGCTTATGGGGAATTCTATTCGGAGAACTTTCGGGAGTTCATGGAGAAGGATGTGCTGTTGAGGGACATAGAGAAGAAGAAGAAGAAGAAGAAGAAAGCGGGAAAAGCTGAGACCTCGCGGCCGGAGCCGGAGGTCTCGATGAAGACGGCTCAAAGTTCGGAGACTTGAGCGGCGATCTTTTTGGCTGTTTCCAGAGGAATGCTCACAAACCCTTCCCCGCTTGGCGCGGTTAAGGCTCGTTCGGCTTCGCTGGTGGGCAGGTAGCCTTGCACGTAGACATTGCCATCGCTGGCAACGATGGCAGCCGGGCAGGCTCCCCCGCTGCACATTTGTTGTTGAGGGCCATTCTCTCCGATAATTTTTTGTATAGTCATGATTTTAGGTAGGTTGTGCCGGATTTCGGCATCTGCTAAAAAGTGAACAAAATACGCAAAATGTTCACCGGGGATATGAACATGACCTCAAATCATCCCGAATACGGAAGTTCCTTACTACTCAATAAGGCTGAAATGCCGCTGTTTGTTGAAGCCGCCTTGGAGATGCCGAGAGTTCGAGACCAAGCTCTTTGCCTTCTGATTTTCTTCACGGGTTGCCGACCGTCTGAAGCTAATCAAATCAAACCCGATAGCCTGATTCCGGATAGATCCATGGTCGAACTTCCGACCTTGAAGCAAAGGCAAAAAGTCAATCCCACCCGCAGAGTCCATATCCCTGAATTTCTCATGACCATGCTGCTCAGCCTTTGTAATGGCGACCTGCGCATCTTTCCCCTTGGCCGAACAAGGGTCTACGAAATCGTCAAGGACTGCATGAATCGAGCTGGGTTGACTGGGAAAAAAGCGAATTCAAGAGGCTTACGGCGATCCTATGTGACCGGGAACATTTTGAGCAAGACGCCGCTGCCCGACATCCAAAAACGCGCCGGACATGCCCGCATTGAAAGCACCCTCAGGTATGTCCATCTCGTTGACGAAGAGACCCGCTCTTACGCAGAAAATTTCTGGGATTTCGCAACTACGGGAGCCATCCCCAAAGAGTGAGCGCACCATCGTATGAACCTCATCAATTTTCTTGAAAAACGGGCTCAAAACCGCATAGACTCTGGCGAGTGAACAAAATGCGTATTCTGTTCACTTTCAAGGAGAAACAAGACTCTTTCTAAGTGTTTTTCGAGCCTCTCCTGCAACGACAAGATGGATATGCAAAACGGCTGGACTTATCCCCCGCTCCAGGAGTGGCCCAGCAACACACACAACCATCAATCGTCGGCGACTCGCGGGAACCCAGATTTTTGCAATGCTCGTTCCCACAGTCGTTTATGAACCAATTAAATCCATGAATAACGTTCAAACACCTTCCCTCTAGTCTATTTCTACTCTATAAAATTCTAGTCAGTAAAAAAGCTGTCTAGCTAGTTGTTTCCTAAGCCGAAACTCAATCATTGAAACTGACACTATGAAGATTTCAGAACAGCATGGTTGAGATAAAAAGCTACCCG
>CALFBF010000011.1 GCA_937949965.1 uncultured Roseibacillus sp. | reverse complement strand
TTCTTCGCTTTTGGCGAGGGTGGAGGGTCGGGGGCGTCCGTTCGTTGTCTTGAGGATTTGCACCGCTAGACCGGCCATTCCTCCGGCGAGGAGTAGAGCGAGACCGGCTTGTCGCCAATGGGGTTTCCTTTTTGCGAAGCCAATTGCGATGAAGAGAAGAGCGCCTAACAGGTTGAGCCACTCGAATTTAGTGTAGTGGTGGAGGACTTTGCAGAAGTTCTGCATGTCTTCCTGAGCAGGAGTCATGAGGCGCGGTTCATTGAGGTCGGCTCCACTTCTCCCCTGAATCCAAAGTAGCAGAGACTGGTCAAACCAACCGAGGAGGAGCCATGAAAGAAAGATCCCTCCCAACAACCAGCTAAGACCAAAGCGTGCTTTCGCATGCCAACGGGCTTTGAAGTCTTGCCAAACTCTGACCCAATCTTCCCGCAAACTTGTCACTCATTTAATGGAACTGACTCAAGGCAAGAATGCGAGTCAATATCACTCTGGTGCTCTAGGGAGTCTTCCTACATCTCTGAAGGAGATCATGACTCTGCTTTGCAGGCCTCTTAACAATACGCGCCTTTCAGCAGCGAAAACTTTTAAAAAACGCTCCCCTTCTGATACCAAAAAGCCCCGCTGGCTTGCACCAACGAGGCTGAAAATTAAATGGGATAGTCTGCGAATTTAGCTGACTTCTCCGCGAGCCATTCCCTTTTCCTCAAGAGCGGCTTGCGCGGCTGCGAGGCGGGCTACGGGGATACGGAAGGGAGAACAAGACACGTAGTTCAATCCAGCGCGGTGGAAGAATTTCACCGAATCAGGATCTCCGCCGTGCTCACCGCAGATACCGAGCTTAAGCTTAGGCTTCACGGAACGGCCACCTTTGACACCCATTTCGACAAGCTTACCAACACCGCCTTGGTCAAGGCTAGCGAAGGGGTTGTTGCTGAGGACTTCGGCATCCTGGTAGGCAGGTAAGAAGCTGGAGGAATCATCCCGAGAAAGACCGAGGCCTGTCTGGGTGAGATCGTTGGTTCCGAAGGAGAAGAACTCAGCGTGCTCAGCCACTTCATCAGCAGTGATGGCAGCGCGAGGAATCTCAATCATTGTTCCGACGGTATACTTCAGCTCGCTCTTCTTGAGGCCAAGCTTGGTGCGAACTCCCTCAGCAGCTTCGTCGATGACTTGCTTCTGAAGCTCAAGCTCACGTGCGTAGGAGACGAGAGGAACCATGATTTCAGGGAGAACCTTTGTTCCCTTAGCCTGCACCTCGGCGGTGGCTTCCATGATGGCTTCCACCTGTGCTGCCGTGATGGCAGGGTAGCTGATGCCAAGACGACAACCACGGTGACCGAGCATGGGGTTCTCTTCGTGAAGAGCGTGCACCCGCTTGGTGATCGCCGCTGCGCTCATGCCAATCTTCTTGGAGAGATCCTTCTTTTGAACATCAGTCATAGTGCCGATGAACTCGTGAAGTGGTGGGTCTAACAAACGGATAGTCGCGGGGCGACCGTCGAGGGCTTTGAAGATACCAATGAAGTCTTTCTTCATGAAGGCTTTGATCTTCTTGAGTGCTTTCGCACGACCGGCATCATCATCAGCCAGAATCATCTCACGCACGGAGTCGATACGATTTCCTTCGAAGAACATGTGCTCGGCACGAGTGAGACCAATACCTTCGGCACCGAACTTGATCGCTTGCTGAACCTGTTCTGGAGTATCTGAGTTGGTCCGAATACCAAGCTTACGCAACTTGTCAGTCCAGCTCATGAGTTCCATGAACTTCTTGTAAGTATCAGAGCGCTTGGCAGCTGCTTTGTTCTCAATAAGACCTTGGATAACCTGAGAAGGAGAAGACTGAATCTCACCAGCGTAGACATTCCCTACGAAACCGTTGAGAGAAAGCTCATCGCCTTCCTTGAGGACGACGCCGTTACCGGTAAGAGTCTTCTTGCTGTAATCAATCGCCATGCCGTGAGCACCACAGACGCAGACCTTACCCATCTGACGGGCAACGAGAGCAGCGTGAGAAGAAGCTCCCCCTTCGGTCGTGAGAATCCCTTCGGCGGCAATCATTCCACGCAAGTCTTCTGGAGAAGTGGCTTGGCGAACAAGAATCACCGACTCGCCCTTAGCAGCAGCAGCGACAGACTCTTCGGCGGTGAAGTAAATCTTACCAGAAGCAGCACCAGGACCTGCAGGGAGACCGGAGCCAACCTTCTTAGCAGCCTTCTCAGCGCTAGTGTCAAAAATAGGAGCGAGGAGGTGGCTGAGGTCATCAGCAGGAATACGAAGAATCGCTTCTTCCTTCTTGATCAACTTCTCCTGAACCATGTCGAGGGCGATGTTGACGGCAGCAAAACCAGTGCGCTTTCCGTTCCGAGTCTGAAGCATCCAAAGCTTTCCTTCTTCGATGGTGAACTCAACGTCCTGCACATCGCGGAAGTGCTTCTCAAGCTTCTTACGAATCACTAACAGCTCTTTGTAAGACTTAGGGAGATCCTTCTCCATCTTCGCAATTGGCTTGGGCGTGCGCACACCAGCAACAACATCCTCACCCTGAGCGTCGATGAGATACTCACCGTAGAATACGTTTTCGCCAGTAGCGGGGTCACGAGTGAAAGCTACTCCGGTTCCGGAAGCTTTACCTGTGTTACCGAAGACCATGGCCTGCACGTTTACGGCAGTTCCCCACGCGGCTGGGATACCATACTTCTGACGGTAAACGATCGCGCGGTCGTTGTTCCAAGAGTTGAAGACGGCATTAACCGCACCCTTGAGTTGGGCGCGTGGGTCTTCAGGGAAGTTTTTTCCAGAACGAGTTTTGATGAGCTTCTTGAACTCACCCACAACCCAGCGGAGGTCGTCTTCGGAGAGACCAGAGTCATCTTCTACTTTCGCCTTCGCCTTCGCCTTATCGAGGATCACTTCGTAAGGGTCATGGTGCTCGCCAGCTTCGGCTTCCACTTCCATAACGACGCTACCATACATCTGGAGGAAACGACGGTAAGAGTCCCAAGCGAACTTGGCGTTACCAGTCTTGGTAGCGAGTGCTTCCACAACTTCGTCGTTGATGCCGAGGTTGAGGATAGTGTCCATCATCCCGGGCATCGACTCGCGAGCACCGGAACGGACAGAGAGGAGGAGAGGGTTCTCGAGGTCTCCGAACTTCTTGCCCATGACCTTTTCGACCTTGGCAATGTTCTCTTCGATCTGAGCGTCGAGAGTCTTGGGATACTTCTTACCATTATCATAGTAGTAAGTGCAGACCTCGGTGGTGATTGTGAAACCAGCAGGAACGGGCACACCAATATTGCTCATCTCGGCAAGGTTCGCACCTTTGCCGCCGAGGAGGGCTTTCATGGTTCCATCACCGTCAGCTTTGCCGTCACCCCAAACGTAAACGTATTTGCCTTTGGGGGTGGATGCTGAAGTTTTCTTCGTTGCTTTTTTAGCCGACTTTTTAGCGGCTTTCTTTTTTACGGTTGCCATCTTCGTTCGTGAGTGAATTTTCACTGCTTGGCCGCAGGGAAAAAATTTCTCCGTGGCGCAAGGGCGCGCAGAATACCAGTGAAGTTTTTTCTGTCAATGCGCCAATCCCCCATACTACGGGACTCTCGCCACATTGCCCCGATCCGATCTCCTCCAACGATCAAGTCGCGGAATCACATCGGCCAAAATAAAATCCTACTAACGATTGCTCGTACCCGTGAGAGGGATCAAAAATTTCTGCGTGCTCTTTTTCCCAAGTCAGTGAAAGTTCTCTCCGTGACCGCTCTTGAAAAAACCGCCGCGCTCAAGGCTCGGGCAAACGAACTCGGAAAGCCTATCTCTGCTCTCACGGCCTACGACTACCCTACTGCCCGTCTGTTAGATGAAGCCGGCATCGACCTCATCTTGGTGGGAGATTCTCTCGGGATGGTGGTCCTCGGTTACCCGGATACCACGCACGTCACCATGGAGCACATGCTCCATCACACTGCCGCTGCAGCACGTGGCTGTGAGCACGCCATCTTGCTGGGCGACCTCCCCATCCGCTCCTATGACACCCCAGAAGACGCGCTCCGAAATGCGCAGCGTCTAGTTGAGGCCGGAGCTGATGCGGTGAAGTTAGAGGGTGGTATCCGGCAGGCCGAAAAGGTAAAAGCGATCACCTCAGCTGGTATTCCGGTCGTGGGTCACCTCGGCATGCTTCCGCAACGCGTGAAGGAAGAAGGCGGTTATAAGAAGAAGGGAAAAACCGAAGAACAAGTGGTCGCCCTCTGCGAAGGAGCACGTGCCTTGCAAGAAGCCGGAGTCTGCGCGCTCGTCCTAGAATCCGTTCTCGGAGCGGTTGCGAAAGATCTCTCTCAGCAGCTCACCGTTCCTACTATCGGGATCGGATGTGGGCATGGCAACACCCATGGTGAGATCGCCGTGATCACCGATCTCCTCGGAAGCTATCCTTGGTTCGTTCCCCCCTTTGCCAAACCGCGCGCCGATCACGGAACCTCTACCCATGAGGCTGCCAAAATTTTCCGCGACTCCATCATTCCCCTCGATCCACCGGCGCGAAAAATCACCGACTAGGATTCGCCCGATCCGCAGTAATAATTTCTGCCACCGAAGTCGGATTCAGCATCGCGAAGGAAGTGCGCGGAGTAGAAAAAAATCCGGATCGAATCTGGATCAAGACACCTACTAATTCACCCGTAGCATTCACCACCGCACCGCCACTCATTCCGCCACGAGCGACCAGCGTGGATTGATAACGATAGAACGGTGATGGCTCATTCGCAAAATGTTGCACCTGCAAAATCGATCCCGCAGTCTGGTAGGGTCCATTGCCCACTCCTTGTCCCACCCCCCCGTTTGAGGAAATCAAAAGGGAGCCGCTATTGGTACCTACGGCTGCGCTGAAAACATCCTCCCCTGCGCGAGCGGACTGCCCTGCGAGGGTGAACTGGTGCGAGGGACGGAAGTCAAACTTCACAATCGCGAGATCGGCCCTCTCACTCTTCCAAACCACCCGCCCGGGGTGCAACTCATCCCGATAATAATCATCCGCCTTCACCACCTCCCCAACTGGAAGTGGCTTGAGAGAGACAAAGTTAGATAACGAAAACCCGGGACGATCGACGACATGCCAAGCGGTGAGATAATAACCATCGGCCGTGATCGGCACCGCACGACCTGAGGGAAAACGCCGATCCGCAGGCGCGATCAAACCGACCTTGTCGCGGAAAAAATCTCCCACGCTCTGGCCACGGATCGGCTGCGGTGAGACCCGAGCTAAGCTCTCTTTCTGAAGTTCACGAATGCGGGGAACATCATGGCCCCAGTTTTCAAAGTTCGTGCATCCGGGAAACACGAAGAGCAAACTCAATGAGAGGAGCAAAGTGAACTTGATGGGGGCACAGGACACACCCAAAGCTATCGAAGGTAGGCCAACCCGCAAGAGTTAGTATTCTGGGTGAGACGGTCATCTCAGACCTGAAGCCATAGCCTTCGTCTGTTTTCCTTGAAAATCGAGCTTTGAAAGTCAGATTTTCAAGGAAAAAGCCTTTTCTCCAAATTCTAACAAGAATTCCTCAGCAAGGCGACCATGACGCCCTGGATGATGAGCTCGCGAGCGGGGATGAGGTCGGGGTAGAGTTCGTTTTCGGCTTGGAGATAGGGTTTTCCTTTCTCGACGACGTAACGCTTAAGGGTAGTTTCGCCATCAATAAGAGCCGCGACGACGTCTCCTTTGCGGGGCTCACGAAACTCGAGAATGACGGTGTCACCGTCGCAGATGTGAGCATCGATCATGGATTCCCCTCGCACCTTCAAGGCGAAGGTTTTGGCGTTGCCACGCACTCCGAGGGAAGAAATATCAATGGAGACACAGCTCTCTTGGTCTTGCACTTGGTCCTCCCCCATCCCGGCAGCGATAGAACCATAGACGGGGATGTCGACGATCTCCTCGCGGTCCATCTCATCAGGGAACATCACCGCGCGGGCCTTGCCGGGGATACGGATGACTGCTTCCTTGCGTTCCAGCGCTCGGAGATGACTCATCGCCGCAGTCTGACTCGCAAAGCCAAAGTGAGCTTGAATCTCGCGAGTGGAAGGAATGAGTCCCGTTTTGCGGTGTTCTGATTTCAAGAAATCGAGGACTGCTTGTTGTTTTTGAGTAAGAGCTAAAGCCATGTTTTGAACATTGGTTCGGAAGAACAATAGTCTGTTTTTATGAACATGACTACCTTTTTCTCTGCCTTAGCTGTTCAGGACGCTCAAGTGAGAGACTACAGCACCTCTTATTATTCGATTGAGAGACGCTGCAGGATGATGATTCAATATCCCCTGCAACCCATAAGAAGCGTCTCTGCAGCTCCGTAGGAGCGTCTGGATACCAGCATAGCCCGCAGGGCTATTGAACAGTAAGCAAGAATCAAGAGGTCTGAAAGACCGCGAGATACACGTGGCCGTTCAAGCTTCCTGCTGGATAACATTCTGGTTCTTCAACTCTCGTCAATGAGGTTATATCTAGATGATACTAATAGTGAGGCGCGCTGCATCCGACGGTCTTTCAGACCTCTTGAGACTTCTGTTGGTGGAGGTCATAGCCCTGCGGGCTATGCTGGTATCGAGACGCTCCCTTGGAGCTGACTGAGATTATTCACTGAGATTAATATATCGCTTTGCTCCTAGGAAGTTAAGGGGCGATTTCATTCCTCAAAAAACTTTTCGCTATCGTCCCTGAATCCAATCTCCAAAGCGACGTATTCCTCCCCCGGCTCCCTGGATCCAACCGGAACCCGTCTCACCGCCGCGCCCAGCTCCACTAATCACGTTCCCAGCGCGGCCACGGGTTCGTTCGCCACCGCGCGTGAGCAGACTAAAGCCCTTCCCCAAAACCCAACCTGTTCCTTGCACGAGATAACCCGAGCCTTGCACCAGATAGCCCGAACCATTCCGCAACGCTCCCCCCACCCGACGAAGGCTCGACACCTCGCCACGCTGATTAGCGGTCAGTGGTTGGCCCGACCACTGCGCCGAACGCTCGGTATGATAGGCAATCGCCTCCAGGGAAGCGCCCGCTCCTTGCTCATTCTTGAGCGCCAATTGCTGATCGGCCTGCTGGCGACGAACCACCGCCATAGAGCGGTGACTACCAGCAAAGGTTTGCACGAACACCTGTTCGTTGAGCCCCCCACCCGCACGAACTCGGTGAGCGAGACTATGAATCACGGCAGGATTCCCCCCCTGAGAACGCAGTGTCGTCGCGGCTCGTTCCAGATAGCGACTCGTTCCCGCACGGTCTCCTTTTTGATAAAGTGACCAAGCCGCTACAAAATCGACATCAACCTGCTGCGCGGCAAAGGCAGCCGTGGCCTCGCTCCCTCCATTGGGGATGAACGTACGACCTCCTCCCGGCTGTCGGCTCGAGCTACAAGATGAGAGCATAGCTATTAAAAGAGGCAGGATAAGGACACAAAGGAAACGTTTCACAAGAAGGTTGACTGCTTTCATTCCCCTGATGTTCAAGAATTCCCCAATTTATTCTCTGCTCCCCTATTTCATTCCATCGGCAGACCTCTCCACTAAACACCGAAAAAGCTTTCGTCCGGCCCTCATCAGGCGGCACATTCGGGGCTCTTCTTTTGAAACCACAAATCACCTTAGCAGAAACGACGACGCCTGAGGGGGAGCCTCTCTCTCTTGTTAGCCACGATGGCAATTACTACCTGCAGTCTCGCGGAGAAAAGCTGATGACTACCTTCTCCCATGGCTCAGAGGAGGAGCTGGCTCGGCTGGGATGCGCTCCTTCGCGAGGGGCACGACAACCGCTGGTGCTGATCGGAGGCTTGGGCTTTGGCTATACTTTGGCGGCGGCAACGACGGCGCTACCGCAGAAGGGAGCTCAGTTCGTGGTGGCAGAACAGACGGCGGCAATAGTGGAGTGGAATCAGACTCACCTCCGCGAACTCCACCCCTCGCTGTGGGAGGATGAGCGGATTTTGATCGAGACGGTCCCGGTGCAGGATCTGATCCGAGAGAACGAGGAGTCTTTTGCTGCCATCCTGCTCGATGTCGATAACGGGCCGTGGGCCTTTCAAGACGAAGCGAACGAAGCTCTCTACTCCTTGGACGGTCTCCATGCCGCAAAGCAGGCTCTCAAAACAGGTGGAGTGCTCGCGATCTGGTCAGTGCGACACGACGCTGGTTTCGAAAAAAATCTCCGCAAAGCAGGCTTCGAAGTGAGTTGCGAGAAAGTTCCTGCCAGCAAGAAGGGTAAACAAAACCGCTTCCACACCATCTGGCTAGCTAAGAAAGGCGTCTATCAGTCCCAAGCTCAACGACGATCAAAGTAGTAAACTCTCCCACTCAAACCCACAAACCCATGATCCGAATCCTTTTCTACCTCTTCTCGGTCAGTCACCTCTTTGCTGCTGCCGAGCGCCCCAATATTATCTTTCTTCTCACAGACGATCATCGCCGAGATGATCTCGGTTGTTATGGAAACTCGGTGGTCGAGACTCCTCACCTCGATGCCATGGCGGCAGAAGGAGTGCTCTTCGAAAATGCCTCGATCACTTCTGCGATTTGCACCCCGAGTCGGATCACTTATCTCCTCGGACAGTATGAGCGGAAGCATGGGATTAACTTCAACTCAGGCACTTCGCTGGCGATGGCTGCTTGGGCGAAAAGCTATCCTGTGATTCTGCGCGAAAACGGATACTTCACCGGCTACGTGGGCAAGAATCACTGCCCAATCGGAGCGCACGGTTACGAGACCGGGCTGATGGAACAGAGCTTCGACTTTTGGTACGCGGGGCATGGCCATATTCGCTTTTACCCCAAGAACCATCACCAAATTTTCAAGCACGCTAAGAATCACACACAGATGGAGTTAGTTGGAGAAAGCGTGAGTGAATTTCTCTCCGGCAAGACCAGCTATCTCGGGGGGGCGGAACAGTTCCTACAAGCACGCCCCAAGGACCAACCCTTCTGCCTCTCGATCTGTCTCAATGTGCCGCATAGCTCGAGCACAAGGGAGATGAAGCTTCTGCCCGAAGATGATGCCCTCTACCGAACGACCTATCGCGAACAGGAAGAAACACTCCCCCTCCCCGCCAACTATCTGGCCAAGAGCGATATTAAGACGCCTAAGCTTCCAGCTGAGGTTCTCCAAACTCAGTTCCGCCAAAAAAATTATAACTATGTTGATGAACCCGCCACCAATCGCGAGATTCGGATTCGACAATACCAGACGATTACTGGAGTAGATCGGATGTTAGGAAAAATTCGCGAACAGCTCGAAGCCCTGAAGCTAGCCGACAACACCGTTATCATCATGAGCTCGGACCACGGACTCTTCATGGGAGAGCACGGGCTCGGCGGAAAGGCGTTGAACTACGAGACCTGCCTGGCGGTGCCCTTTATTGTCTACGATCCCCGTTTGCCGGACGCGGACCGTGGGCAACGACGTGATGAGTTGGTGCAGGCGATCGACCTCGCTCCCACCCTACTCGACCTAGCGGGAGTCGCTCCTGAAAACGAAATGCAGGGTAAGAGCGTGCTCCCGCTCGTTCGCGATGAGAAGAAAACTTGGCGCGAATACGCCTTTGCGGAAAATCTCTGGTCCACCTATTTCGGCAACCCACGGATCGAGTCGGTGAGGGGCATGCGATGGAAGTATTTACGCTACTTCGCAACTGACCGTTCCCGTTGGGCTGGTATCACGAAGGAGAGCGAAGCTTACCAAATGACTCGTAACTCTCGTGAGCAGTATGAGCACTCCTTAACCGCTTCCATCAAAGGCGAACAACCGATCTACGAAGAACTTTACGACCTCGAAAACGATCCTCAGGAAGTCACTAACCTAGCAGGAACGGCCGAACACCAACACATACTCGAAGAGCTGCAAGCGAAATGTCAGGAACTAGTTGCTAAGGCGCATGGCCCTATCACAAGACGTCCCTTAACGGTCCCCTTGTCCGAAAAGAACAAATCTCGGTAAAAACTCGTTATCCGCTGACTTCAAGACACTTATTCATATAATAGTCTCACCTAAGCACGAGCTTCCAGTTTCTATTTCTTTGCTTTTTTGCGATACTGAAGTTTGTGGTTCTTACAGCTTATCTAAGAGAAGTGACCAGTACGCTTTTCGGACCAAACGAACCAAACTTGGTTACAATTTTTTAACCTCGTGGAAGGCTTATTTTTATCCGCAATCGATACCGTTGTTAGATTTATTTCAAATCTGAAAGAATTCACGAAGAGAGCCTTTCCTGCCGAGTAAAGGGTCTGGAGGCGAAACTATTTTTCTCACGCCCTCACTCAAAATCTATTTTTTACAAAATAGTTCACCTGACTTCCCCTTACTGATTCACCGCAAATCCTCGTGAAAATCAACTTTGCAAGCAGCCAACACAAATCTCCACTAAATTAAATTTTAAAATAAATTTGATTGTTTGTCTTAATTTATTATAAATTACTCGTTCTTACGAAACAACCCCCTGTTCTATGTTTACTCCTCGAGCCTTCCACTTCTTTTTAGGTTTTCTCTGTTCCCATTCAGCCCTTAAAGCAGACACCGAAAACTTCGACCGAACCTCACTCGGCAATCTAGTCTCTTCGGAGTGGTTTGAAACATCCACACAAGCTTCCCAAAATCTCTTTCAAGTCGTTAACGGGCGGGGAATAGGAGGAAGCCGTGCGATACAGGCGGAGCCTCCCATTCGAAGAATCCGAAGTGTCTATCGAATGATCAATCAAGCCGGGGTTGCAGGAAACTCATCCTATCGAGTCTCCAGCAAATTCCAAATCTCAATTAATGACCAACAGCCAAGCGATCCAAATCACGCTATTATTGGGGTGACACTACGACGGAATAACAACGGTGGCCCCGGTCTTACCTTCAGTCTCGTGAGACGAGGTAACGGCACTCGACTCGGGATCAACGGTATTGGTAACAGTGCGGGTCAATTCCAACCTTGGCATGTCGAAGGCTTCGAGACGAATTCAGAAATTGGCCTCCCTAACAACCTCGTGAACACCCCCGCTACCAGTGGGTGGTTCGAGCTAAGCCTCACGATTACTCCTACCAATACCTTCGATGGTGTCGGACGGCCTCTCTGGAATGTTCTTGGCGAGCTAATCAATGAGGCTGGCGAGAGTGTAGTATCAGTTGAAGTCCGCAACCGTCCGATCACTGACAACAACAATACTCCCGAAGATCCGAGTGCGAGCCCAGCATTCGTTCCTGGCGATACCATCTACGGTGGCGTTGCGGTTCCCTTCGTTGGAAGTTCTACTCGACGAGTCTTCCAAAGCGGTCGAGTTACTGCAGTTGCCTTTGATGACTTCTGCTTGGAGGCGCCTACACCGCCAATTCCTCTCCTACCTCCCCATGCAGTAACAACGGATCCCGCTGGTTCCGATCTCGATGGCAGTGGGCTACCCGACATCTGGGAATCTCTCTTCCAAGCGCGCGGTCTCAATCCATCCGCCGATTCGGATGGTGATGGCCAAACAAATGCCGAAGAAGCGGCCTTTGGAACGAATCCCTTCGATCCGCAGAGTGCCTTTCGACTTCGTATCAACTCCTCTGCAAACAGTAACGTCACAGCCGCATGGACCTTTCTCCCCGATCGTCCGGGAGCACTAGAATCGAGCACTGATCTCGGTGCTCTCAACCCTTGGACTGACTTTGGAGGGAGCCCCTCGCTACGGAACGGGGAATGGACTCTGAATATGCCAACGGAGGAAGCAGCTCGTTTCTTCCGAGTCCGCAATGTCGCAAACGACCTCGACAGAGATGGTATCCCCGACTGGTTGGAGAGCCAGTTCGGCTTTTTAGCCGGAGTAGGTAACGAGAATTCAGCAGGTCCGCCACGCTCCTTTGACACTACTGGCGACGGCATTGCCGACATCACCCTCTCTGGAGACCTAGCCGCCTTTAATGAAATCTATCGCCGTTCAGAACCCGGAACGGCAATGACTCGTGCGCAAGCAGCACGTCTTCTCATTCAAAGCACCTTTGGTCCTACTACAGTTACCGAAGTTGATCGAACCGCCTCCATTGGAGCAGAAGCTTGGATCGACGAACAAATCTCCCTTCCCGCTACCTTTACTCGGCCTTACATCGAAGCCATCGATGCTGACTTTGCTATCGGGGCAACTGATCCCTCCTTACGCAGTTTCGCCTTA
Organism: uncultured Roseibacillus sp.; assembly: GCA_937949965.1. Lineage (GTDB taxonomy): Bacteria > Verrucomicrobiota > Verrucomicrobiia > Verrucomicrobiales > Akkermansiaceae > Roseibacillus. The sequence goes on along the minus strand of CALFBF010000011.1, from coordinate 5,931 downwards.
AGAGGCTACCACGTGAACAATCAGAACGCGAGCGGTGTCTCCGGTCGCAACTTCGATACTACTTGGATGCGAACTGCGATCGGTGCCGAAGACCAGCTTCGTCAACGTGTCGCTTTTGCCCTCTCGCAAATATTAGTGGCTTCTCGCAGTGGTGCGGGACTGCCTAACCAGCCTCGGGCAGCAGCGACTTACTATGACAACTTCATCGCGAAAGCCTTCGGCAATTACGAAGACATCCTACTAGATGTAACCTTGAGTCCCTACATGGGCACCTATCTCAGCCATCTCCGCAATCAGGTCGCCGATCCATCGATTAACCGTTTCCCGGATGAAAACTATGCTCGTGAGGTGATGCAGCTCTTCACCATCGGTCTCTTCGAGCTCAATGCCGACGGCACTCGCAAACTCGATCGAGCAGGAAACCCCATCCCAACCTATGATAACGTCGACATTACGAATCTAGCCGAAGTTTTCACGGGTCTTAACTACAACGCGAGTAACTTTTTTAACGGCTTCCGGGACGATGGCCGGAGCGGTTTTATGACCACTCCAATGCGGCTCTTCCCGAACTTCCATGATTTCACTGAAAAGCGGATTCCCATTGGAGTCGATGCCCGAGGAAGAAGACTCCACCACACTATCCCTGCACGCTCTCCATCAGAAGAAAATGGGATGCAGGATATTGCCGACACGATTGCACAGCTTGTTCGCCACCCGAACACTGCCCCCTTTGTCTGTCGTCAACTCATCCAGTTTCTCGTCACTTCCAACCCGACCCCGGAATTCGTCGCGCGAGTATCCTCCGTATTCGTAGATAACGGAGAAGGAGAAGTGGGAGACCTCGAAGCGGTAGTCAAAGCCATCCTCCTCGATGAAGAAGCACGCGACCCACTAGAACACCTCCGAGTTGCTCACTTCGGTCAGTTCCGCGAACCTCTTATCCGACTGGTCCATCTCTTACGTATCTTCAACATGGGAAGACACGAGAATCTCCTTTGGTGGGATTTTGGCACCGCTCAAGAGCAAACTCTACAGACTCCCATGGAGTCACCTACAGTTTTCAACTACTACCGACCGGACTTCAGCTTAGCGGGCAATCTGGCAGAAAATAACATCCAATCTCCAGTCCTTCAAATTGTCGATTCTTACTCCATCATTTCGTATAACAATTATCTGTGGCGAATTTGCGAGAACGGAATCCGCCACCCTAATGGGTCAGGCTTTTACGACAATCAAGAGTTCAGCCTCGACTTCTCTGGGCTCCTCCCTCTGGTCAACGATATCCCAGCCCTCTTAGATCACTTATCCCTCCTCTACTGTGCCGGAACCTTGGGCGCCGAGAGCCGGAATATTATTGGCGAAGTCCTCGAAGCAGAACCGAACCGAGCAGACCGAATCCGTCTTGCCGTCTACCTTGTCCTCATTGCCTCTGAAGGCAGCGTCTTGAAGTAAATTGAATCCCCCTAACATTACCTATGAACTCTCCCAAAACTCGCCGTCAATTTTTAGGTGAAGCCTCTTGTGCATCGATTGGTTGCATCTCGACCCTCTCCTCCATTCTCAATCTTAAGCTGACTAATCAAGCGGCAGCTGCCAACATCTCCCCCGGAGACGACAGTAAGACCATTGTCTGTATTCTCCTCGCCGGAGGCTGTGATACCTACAACCTCCTCGTCCGAAGAGATACCGATGGCTACAACACCTATCGTAACGCCCGGACGGGAGTGGCTTTGGGGAGCGGCGCCAATAATACTAGCTTTGCAGGTACTGGCGGAGTAGATGCACTTGTTAGACTCAACCGAGCTCGCGAGACCGATTCCAATCGATACGGCCTCCACCCAAGTTGCAGCGAACTAGCCGATATGTTTAATGGCACGGGCGAATTTAGCTCGTTTGGACGCCGCCTCTCTTTCGTCTCTAACATCGGCACCCTCGTAGAGCCGATTACGCTAGCTCAATTCCAAGATCCTAACAATCCAATCCCAGTCCCACAGGCCCTTTTCTCCCATCGAGATCAGGTGAATCACTGGCAGACTTCTATTCCTCAAGGAATCCCGGAACTCACTGGTTGGGCTGGACGGATGGCCGATCTCTTGCACACCAACTTCAATACCCTGGATACCTCGATGTCGATCTCGCTGGCCGGGAATAACATCTTCCAGATCGGAAACGAGACGACTCAACTAGCGATTACCGAGACCGGTGCTCTCCTCCCTACTGGAGGAACAACTCCCCCGCTGAGTAATCTTAATTCTACCGGCACGAGAGGTCGTAAGAACATCGCCGTCGATGGCCTTCTAGCAGCGTCCTACAACAATGTCATCCAGGATGCCTTCTCCACTCACATGGAGGACTCCCACGCTGCCCAAATCGCCTTTCAAGACGTCTATGAAGATGTCGACATCTCGGCAATCCCTGCTGAGATTGTCAACAACCTCAACCGGAGTGGAATCGGACGCGATCTCCTTGCTGCTGCTCGCACTATCAAAGCACGTCAAGAACTCGGCCTGCGACGTAATACGATCTTTATCGAACGCGGAGGATGGGACCACCACGGAGAACTCCTCGAAACACATTCCAATCTCCTCTCTGAACTCTCTGAAGCGATCGCAAACTATCAGCTGGCTCTAGAGCACCTTGGCGTTGCAGAGGAAGTGATCTCCTACACCGCCTCAGACTTCGGGCGCACGCTGCGCTCCAATGGACGCGGCACGGACCACGCATGGGGCGGGAATCAAATGGTCTGGGGAGCTCCTATCGATGCCGGAAAAGTTCTCGGCACCTTCCCTGATCTCACTCTCGATGGCGACGACGACATCGGCTTAGGAGGACGAATCCTACCCACGACTTCCACTGATAAGTTCTTCAGCGAAATGGCAACTTGGTTCGGAGTGAGTGATACCGATCTCCCGATGGTCTTGCCTAATATTGGCAACTTCTCGACTGAGCCTGATATTAACTTTATCCTCTAACAGAAAAAATTTCCGCTTCATCAGAGAGCACTAGCGAGACGCAGCAGTCACTTGACTCTATCACGGAGTCTCCTGACTCTGTGCTATGGCTCTCAATTTCATTTGGCTGGGGTTCTTCCTCATCGCCTTCGTAGTGGCGCTGGCCAAGACTTTCATCTGGCAGGACTATACCGTCTTCCCCGCAATGACGGAGTCTCTCTTCGCGATGGCCAAGGTAGGCACCAACCTCGCACTAGGATACATTGGCGGGATGGCGCTCTGGCTGGGCATCATGCGTATTGGAGAAAAAGCAGGTGCCGTGGCAGTGCTTGCGCGACTGGTTAATCCCCTCTTCTCCCGCATCTTCCCCGAAGTCCCGAAAGGACACCCAGCCCAGGGATCGATTGTGATGAACTTCTCGGCCAACCTCCTGGGGCTCGATAATGCGGCGACCCCACTCGGGCTGAAGGCCATGAAAGAGCTGCAAGAGCTCAACCCCCTCAAAGATACCGCCTCGAACGCTCAGATCATGTTTCTCGTGCTGAACACCTCGGGACTTACTATTATTCCCGTATCGGTGATGATTCTTCGAGCGGCCGCAGGGGCGGAGAATCCCGCCGACATCTTCATCCCCATCCTCATTGCCACCTACTGCTCTTCCCTCTTTGGCCTTCTTGTGGCCTCTCTCATTCAACGAATTAACCTCCTACAATGGCCGATTCTGCTATGGTTAGGAGGGATGACGACCTGCATCACGGGTATGGTTTTCTACTTTGTTTCTCTCTCCCAAGACGCTCTCGAAGCGCAGTCTGCGCTCACGGCCGCACTCTTCATTTTCACCATTATTGCCTCCTTCTTAGTGTTAGGTGCCTTTCGCAAGGTGAATGTTTACGAGGAATTCGTGGAGGGTGCAAAAGAAGGCTTCGGGGTTGCTGTGAAGATCATTCCGTTCTTAGTCGCCATGTTAGTAGCCATCGGAGTCTTTCGTGCCTCAGGTAGCTTTGAGGCGATTACCGATTCGGTGAGCACTGTCGTCACAAAGGCTGGAGCCGATGACCGCTTTGTGGAAGCGCTCCCAGTAGCCATTATGAAACCTCTCTCGGGATCGGGCGCGCGTGGGCTGGCCGCAGAAGCGATGGAAACTCACGATGTCGATAGCTTTGTCGGAAAGTTAGCCTGCACCTTCCAAGGCTCTACTGAGACCACCTTTTACGTGCTCGCCGTTTATTTCGGTTCGGTGGGAATTCGCAAAACCCGCTACGCCCTGTTAGCGGGTCTTTCCGCAGATGCTGCGGGAGTCGTGGCCGCAATCGTGGTGGCCTATGCCTTCTTTGGACAAGAAGCACCGAACACCGCAAAATCGTTGCCCACGCCGGTCCCAATGAGCGCTGAGATACCCAAAACAGGTTAAAGAAAGCGAATGGGATCGAATTCCGCCCATTTTCTCTCTTTTCCACTCTCGCAGATACCGCCAAGATACCCCTCTAATGGATGGAGCACGTGAACAGATATTCGACGGCGAGGCAGTTTCGCAAGGAATCGCCTTCAGCCCCGTTCACGTAATGGCCAGGGGCTTCGCCCCACCAGAAGTTTACCCCGTATCCCCCCATCTCGTGCCGATGGAACGCGAGCGCTTCCGCCGCGCTCTGGAGCGAACGAAGGCACAGCTGGCTGCTTTGCAATCACAGATCGAGTCCATCTCTGGCGAAGCTGAAGGACGTATCTTCGAATCCCACCTCATGGTTCTCGAAGACAAAACTGTCGTTAATCGGGTCAACGAAGCAATCGAGAAACGGCATCAGAATGCCGAGTTTTGCTTCTACGCGGTGATGCAAACTTTCTTGGAAGCAATGCGGCGCGTGGCAGATCCTTATCTTCGCGAACGAACCAGTGACATTGAGGATGTGGCCCAACGATTGCTGCAAAACTTCTCGGGAGCATCACCCGAAGAAGACGAAAGCCCCGACCACCGACACATCCTCGTCACCTACGATCTTAGCCCCTCGGACACCGCTAACCTAGAGCCTCACCGCACTCTCGGTTTTGCGACCGAACGCGGATCGGCAGTATCTCACACCGCCATCCTCGCGCGTTCAATGGGTATCCCCGCAGTGGTCGGATTAAAGGGGGCAGTACTTGGTATCCGAGCGCTGAGCCCCTGCATCCTAGACGGCTACGAGGGAAAACTAATCGTTAACCCCACTGCAGAGACCACTGCCTACTACCGTTCGCTAGCCGAGGAGAAAGCGATCTTCAAATCCTCGCTCGACAAGCTCCGAGACTCGTCGACAGCCACTCTTGACGAACGGGAAATCACCCTTTCCGCCAATATCGAATTCGAGCATGAACTCGAACAAGTCAAAGACTCTGGAGCCAACGGTATCGGCCTCTTCCGTACCGAGTTCTTCATGTTAGAATCTGGAGAATTCCCTGACGAACATCAGCAAGCACGCCTGTACCGCAGCGTTGCCGAGTGCGTATCTCCTAATCAGGCCATTATCCGTACCTTGGATGTCGGGGGGGACAAGCTACCTGGAGAGCCGCTAGCAGAGCCGGAGCCAAACCCCTTCCTCGGTTGGCGAGGAATTCGTTACTCACTTGATCGGCGTGATGTCTTCAAGGATCAACTGCGCGCGATCCTGCGAGCATCTGCCCACGGCAAGGTCGGCATCATGTTCCCTCTCGTCTCCGGTCTGCGTGAAGTCAAAGAAGCACGTGACGTCTTAGAGCAATGCCAAGAAGACCTCACCGACAAGGGGATCCCCTACGCCGACGAGATCGAGATCGGAGCCATGATCGAGGTGCCCTCGGCCGCACTAATGGCAAGTGAAATCGCGGCTCACGTTGACTTCCTCTCCTTAGGTACTAACGACCTCATCCAATACACCGTTGCGGTTGATCGCGTAAATCCACGGGTATCCCAACTTTACAAACCCGCTCACCCCGCAGTCATACGCCTCATCAAAATGACAATTGCGGG
>CALFBF010000010.1 GCA_937949965.1 uncultured Roseibacillus sp. | reverse complement strand
CGCAGGTCTTTTGAGCGGAGTGAAGCCCGAGAAGGCGGCTGAGTTCGCGTTCTTAATGTCCATTCCGGCGATTGCAGGGGCGGTGGTCAAGGAGCGTGATGCTTTCACAGAACTATCTAACGAGTTGGTTGCTCCTTTTCTATTAGGTGCCTTAGCTGCGTTCTTGAGTGGGCTCTTTGCAGTCTATCTTGTCCTAGCCGCGATTCGACGCGGGAAGTTCCAATACTTTGCCTATTACTGTTTCGCCGCAGGCGTGCTGGGTATGATTTGGTTCGGTTTCGTGAATACTGGCTGGCGTGCGAACGGTGAGTTCAAATCGCAAGTTAGTGTTTCTGAGGAAAAAGCCCAGCCGTAGAAAGCTCGCGTAAAATAAGATTTCACGTATTAATCTCCACCCTTCCTATGAGAAAGAAAAAGAGTCTGGGTTCCATTGTTCTCGGATTAATCATTTTAGCAGTCACTTGGTTTTTGCAGGAGAAAGGTCTCATCTCCAAAGACGGAGGAAGTGGCGGGGGACCTGATCTGAAGGAACTTTTTGGGAAAGTCTCTGCGGATGGTTTCACGCCCGTGCAGACGAGCGGATCGGGTTGGACTCATCTCCAGGATTGCCGCTTTATTACCGGGCGAAATAGTGATGGCGACAGCTTTCATGTGAAGCATGAGGAGGGCGAGACTGAGTTCCGCCTCTATTTCGTCGATACTCCCGAGAGCCAGTTCAAGAGCTACCGCGATGGCAATACTAACGGGCCTCGTATCGCGGAGCAGGGCGCTTACTTTGGCGATCTGAGCCAAGATGAGACGACCGCGATTGGTTCGCAGGGCAAGGCTTTCGTGAAGAAGGTTCTCTCGCAAAATGATTTCCAAGTCCTCACCAAGTGGGAAAACGTCTACGGACCAGATCGTAAGTATTGTCTCGTGGTTGTTCCCTGGCAGGGGGAGCAAGTCTACCTTCATGAGCTTCTCGTAGCGAGCGGGCTGGCGCGGATTCATACTCGCGGAGCGGATTTGCCGCAGGGCCGCGACTTTCATTCTCAAAAATCTTTTTTGAAGGGGAAAGAAAAGGATGCTCGCGACAAAAAGATTGGCGCATGGGGCCTTTAACAATTAAGGACCGCCATGCTCGCAAAACGGATCATTCCTTGTCTTGATGTCACCGATGGACGTGTCGTCAAGGGGGTCAACTTTGTCGATCTCATCGATGCCGGCGATCCGGTGGAATCTGCCGTCGCATACAATGAGCAAGAGGCGGATGAGATTGTCTTCTTAGACATCACTGCTTCTTCGGATGGACGGGCCACGATGGTAGATGTTGTGGAGCGGACTGCTGAGCGCTGTTTTGTGCCCTTGACTGTGGGAGGAGGCATCCGCGAGGTGGAGGACATGCGCATCATGCTAGGAGCAGGTGCAGATAAGGTGGGGATTAATACCGCCGCCATTCATCGTCCCCAAGTTGTGGACGAGGGGGCCGGAACTTTTGGTAGCCAAGCCATCGTTGTCGCTATTGATGCCAAGCGACAAGGTCCGGGGAAGTGGGGGGTCTACACTCACGGCGGGCGTAATCCCGTTGAGGGGCTCGATGCGATCGAATGGGCACGCGAAGTAGCTGAGCGCGGCGCGGGCGAAATTCTCCTCACCAGTATGGACTCCGATGGCACTAAGAATGGTTACGATATCGAGCTGACTGCTGCTGTCTCTGAGGCTGTTGGAATCCCAGTCATAGCAAGCGGAGGCGCTGGCACGCTGGACCATCTCGTCGATGTTTTAAAGGAAGGCAAAGCGGATGCGGTGCTTGCCGCCAGTATTTTTCACTTCGGTGAATATACGGTAGGGCAAGCCAAGGAACATCTCAAACAAGCTGAGTTGCCGGTTCGTGAAATCTAAGAAATCAAGATAAATTAATAATCAACTTTTTAATATTGTTAAAAAATGTGATTGAAATCGTTGCCAAGTTGGCAGACGATGTGCTTGAGACTTCAGTGACTCGTGGTTTTGCTACCACTGTTCTCCACCCCCGGGGGGGGAGTGGGAAGTCAAACTAACCAGACAGACTATGAAAAAAACATTCGCGCTTGGCGCACTCACCGCAATGGCCCTCGTTGGGTCTGCTTATTCGGAAATTGAAGCTACCTTCAATGTGGGTTGGAATTCGACTTACGTATGGCGTGGTCAGGACCTCGGTGACAACGGCTACCAGTATGGTATTGATGTCTCCGACACCAGCGAAGACCTCGGAATCGACTGGGCTGCTGGAATTTGGTACATCAACCCTTCTGATGATGAGGCTAACGATGAGTTGAACATCTACGCTTCTGTTTCTAAGGACTTCGGTGGCGTCACTGCTACTCTCGGTTTCATCCACTATGAGTTCGACGATACTGTTGATGCGGACAATACTGAAATCTACGCAAGTCTCGGAACGGCCTTTTGCGGAATCGACCTAAGCGCAACTTTCTACCAAGTCATCGACGGTGACCTTGCTGGTAACCCGTCTTATGGTGAGGTTGCTGCGTCTTACGGCTACGATATCTCAGACAAGCTTTCTGCTTCTCTTGGTTTCACATTCGGAACTGTCGTCGAAGCTGACGAGTCTGACAACTACATCACCTACAACCTCAATCTTGGGTTTGATTATGCGGCAAGTGAGAACGTTACTGTTTCTCCTTACGTAGCCTACAACAGCACAAGTAATCTCTCTGGAATTACTCCTTTCACCGGTGTTTACGGTGGTGTCATCTTGAACTACAGCTTCTAAGAATTTTTCCTTTCTAAGGATTTAGATTTACGAGCGGCTCCGATTTTCTTCGGAGCCGCTTTTTTGATCTCAGAAACCCCAATCTTGCTGATAGGGAGTAATTTATCACCGACTCCTTTCTTGATCGTTAATCGAGCGATGATTTTTCCCGGAATAAGTAGGAACAGCAGGACTTCATACCTCGATAATGAAGTCTGCCCTAACGACCTTGCTGTGTTTTGCCTCCCTCACTTCAGCACTCACTGCTGAGAAAACTGTCGAACTGGCTCACTTCCGCCGTCTTTTCTCAAAAGACCCAACCGTCATTAAAGAAAGCGCCCTCGAAATCGCAGGCAACTGGCAGGATTCCTACACTCCTCTTCTGATTGAGTCCCTACGATTCGCACCAGAGAAAGCGAGCCAGCTCACTATCGCCGCGATCCTCGCCACCCACACCGGTCTCGATAAGGACAGCGATCTGACCGAATGGTGGCATTGGGCTTGGAAGAAACCCTACCAGCCGCACCCCGAGTATGCCGAATTCAAGGCCGGTCTCTACGAACTCATCGACCCTCGTTTTCGTGAGTATTTTGATGAAAATCCTAAGTCAGAAATCCGTCTCGACGAGATCCGTTGGGGCGGGGTCTTACGAGATGGTATTCCTCCTCTCAAAGATCCTAAAACAATCAAGGCCGCACAAGCCGATTACCTGAAAGACGATCACGTCGTCTTCGGGGTGAGCTTCAATGGCGAAGCTCGCGCCTATCCCAAGCGTATCCTCGCGTGGCACGAGATGGTCAAAGACACCGTAGGTGGGCGCTCCATCAACGGGGTTTACTGCACCCTCTGCGGCTCCATGATCGTCTACGATACCCTTCATAATAAGAAACACTACGAACTCGGCACCAGCGGCTTCCTCTATCGTTCCAACAAGCTCATGTATGACCACGAAACCCAATCGATGTGGTCCACTATCGAGGGCAAACCCGTCGTGGGTCCGCTCGTAGGGAAGGGGATTCAGCTCAAGCCGCTCACCGTGGTGACCAGCACTTGGGGCGAGTGGCGCAAGCGTCATCCCGACACCACCGTCCTCTCCCTTGATACCGGTTTCCAGCGTGATTACGGCGAAGGTGTGGCTTACAACTCCTACTTCTCGACCGATCGCCTCATGTTCGCCATCCCGCAAGAGTTCGAGGACAAGCGGCTTTTGAACAAAGACTCCATCCTCGCCCTCCGCTTTGGCAAGGGACCTAAGGATAAAGTGGCCTTTGCTCCCAAGCTTCTCAAGAAGCATCCCATCTACCCCCATCGTCATGGTGATACCGAAGTCGTCGTGCTCACCGATCGCTCTGGCGCTTCCCGGGTCTACGAGACCAAAGGGCAAGTTTTTGAGAAGTGGGATCAAGGAGTCAAACTCACCGACAAAAACGGTCTCGAATGGACTCTCACCGAGGACGCTCTTACCAGTAAATCAGGGCAGTCACTCGCTCGTTTCTCCTCCCATAATGCCTTCTGGTTCGGTTGGCGTTCCGCTTACCCAGAGACCCATTTGGTCCAATAAGTCGGCACTCAAAATTTCCCGAAAAATATCCTCTCGCATGCTTGACATAGCAGGGGATTTCTCTATTTTCCGCGTCCCGCCGCGCTGAGAATGCGCTCGTAGCTCAATTGGATAGAGCGCCTGACTACGGATCAGGAGGTTTGGGGTTCGACTCCCTACGAGCGTGCTCTCAGCGCGGCGGATTTTTTTTCTCATTCGGGACATTGGCCGGTTGGAGCCCCGGTAGGTCAATGTTTTCAGGGGCGATAGCCGGATAGAAAGTCAACCAAGGAACCTAACCTTAACCTACAAACTAAACACATGAGTGCCGATTTGGCAGAAGTGTCCAACAAGGAGTTGGACGCATTAATTGATCAGGAGTTTCGCGAATTCCGCGAAGGCTCAATCGTAAATGGAACCATCCTCGATATCCGACCCCAAGTGGTCATCGTTGATATCGGATACAAATCCGAGGGTGTGGTCCCCGTCGCAGAATTCGAAGACGAAGAAATCGAAGTCGGCGACGAAGTAGAAATTTTATTGGAAAAGCTCGAGGACGACGACGGAATGATCGTCCTTTCCAAAGAGAAAGCCGCTCACAAGCAAAACTGGGACAAGATTGTCGCCGTTTACGAAGATGGCGGACTCGTGCGAGGCAAGGTCAAGTCTGCCGTCAAAGGTGGCCTCATGGTCAACGTCGGGGTCGAAGCCTTCCTTCCTGGCTCCCAAGTGGACATCATCCCACCCAAGGACCTCTCCGAATACGTGGGCAATATCTACGAATTCAAAATCGTTAAGGTCAACGACGACCGCAAGAACATCGTTCTCAGCCGTCGCGAAGTCATCGAGGCCGAGCGCTCCGAGCGCCGCCAGAAGTTCCTCCAGACCGTCACCGTGGGCGACAAGGTCACGGGTCAGGTCAAGAACCTCACCGACTTCGGTGCCTTCGTCGACCTCGAAGGAATGGACGGACTCCTCCACATCACCGATATGAGCTGGGGCCGCATCGCGCACCCATCTGAGCTCCTTCGCATTAGCCAAGAAGTGGAAGTGCAAATTCTCGAAGTAGACCGCGAAAAAGAGCGTGTCTCTCTCGGCCTCAAGCAGATGAGCGAAAACCCTTGGGAAGACATCCAAGCCAAGTTCCCTATCGGAGCCGAGGTTTCTGGAAAAGTCACCAAGCTTCTCCCATACGGCGCCTTCGTCGAAATCGAAAAAGGAGTCGAAGGCCTCGTCCACGTCTCCGAACTCTCTTGGGTCAAGCGCATCACGCGCCCCAGCGACGTTCTCGAACTCGACCAGGAACTCAAGGCGGTCGTCCTCGGCATCAGCGAAGACGAGCAGAAGATTTCCCTCGGCGTCCGCCAGTTGGAGCCGAACCCATGGGACGAGATCGAAGCCCGTTACCCAATCGGCAAGCAGGTCAAGGGCGAGGTGCGCAACCTCACTGCCTACGGAGCCTTCATGGGCCTCGAAGAAGGCATCGACGGCATGATTCACGTCTCCGACCTCTCTTGGACTCGCAAGATCAACCACCCCTCCGAAGTCCTCAAGAAGGGCGACGAAGTGGAAGCCGTTGTCCTCAGCATCGACAAGGAAAACCAGCGTGTTTCTATGGGCATGAAGCAGCTTGACTCCGACCCATGGAGCGATATCGACACCAAGTTCAAGGTGGGCGACATCGTCAAAGGGACCGTGGCCAAGATTGCCAGCTTTGGAGCCTTCGTCAGCCTCGACGGCGACATCGACGGCCTCATCCACATTTCCCAGCTCAGCGAAGAGCATGTCGAGCGCGTCAAGGACGTCATCAAGGTCGGCGACGAAGTGGAAGCCCGCGTCATCAAGGTCGACAAGATCGAGCGCCGCGTTGGTCTCTCCATCAAGGCCGTTGCCTACACCGACGACCAGTTGGAGAAGGAAAGCCAGAGCTTCGAGACCCTGCGCCCTGCTGGCGACCTCGTTGGACTGGAGCAAGCCTTCAACCTTGCTTCCTCCTCTACTCCGGAAACGGAAGAATGGAGTCCAAGCGCAGACGGCGAGTAAAGCTCCCTCTGCAAAAGCAAACTTCTCAAGGCGTCTCGGGCAACCGAGGCGCTTTTTTGGCTTCGTGAACAATGTCTTTATATGATAATCTGATAGAAATTTCAGATTATGAAAGTGATCCAAGAAGAGCTGTCGTGGAGACGGCGTGACAGGACAGTCGATGAGTTAACAAAGGTATCTCCGACGCTTCGAACTCGTGCCAGTCAGGTTTTACTTCTGCGATTGCCGCTGCATTTTTTATTTTTGTTCTTGGCTATGCTGCCACTAATAAATGCATTCGGATTTTTTTGGGCCGTTGGATTGATTACGTTAGGAGCAGGTCTGATCGATTGGATTACACAGCGATTGCTTCTTCTACCTGTCGCAAGACTGGAGCTCCAAAAACGAGCAGAACGAGACTCAGTTTCTAATCTCTAACAGAAAATGAGTTTCTGAAGGGAACAAAGAACAAAGCCCTAGGTTTCAACCTAGGGACCATTGCCCACCAGCAAGAAAAAGTGTCCTGTAGGGACACGGGAGGAGAACTGATTGGCTTCTTCATTTCTAGAAAGTGCCATTCTCTCTTAATCGATACCCTGTTATCCTAAAAATACACCATGGAATTAAACCCAGATTTTCCGATCATTGAGGGGAGCTACCAAATGACCGAAGATTGGTCGGTGACACTTCCAACCCCATTCAACCGACGGGTTGAAGAAGGAGAGCTCGTTATCTGGAAGCCAGGATTTACGATTTGGATAAACGTATGGAACAACGATAAATCTGAATCTCAAGGAGAACGTCTTCACTGGATTCAAGAGAGTTCTTCGACGAATGCATTTGATGAAATCATTGAGTCGTCCGATAGCGTGTCGCGTTATTCTTATCGTTTGAAGGAAGATTCTGATGATGATCGCGAACCCGCTTTCTATGGCGTTGGAACTGGCGAAGGGGGCCATGTTCAGATTGTGATCTACTTTGATTCAGCAGGCGATCTTGCTGAAGCAAAATCGATATGGCGAAGTCTAACGGAAAACTCTCTAACGACTAACAGATCGCAGCGGAAAGATCTGACCCGTGCATTTGTTGGCTCCGTGGCGTCGTTTTTTCGGCGATTCTGAAAATCGCCTCATCACCAAATTAGCATTCCTTTAAAAAATGAATTTCTCCTCTGGCGTATGGCGCTCGGTAGACACAGCTCAGGAGAGTTACATCGTTATTAATACCGCCGTAGAGATTATTGTGAACCTTATCAGAATGCCCTTACGGGATGACGGTGTAGGGTATACTGGATGGGGTGTTAGGTATCAATTGACTCCTCACCATGATCCGCAGACTGGGGCCTCTGAAATTTTGGTGAAACGCGAAAAAGAAAATGATTGGCGCGCAGAGTATTTTCGATGCCAAGGAGAAAGTTTATTTTGGCAGGTGCCGACACTTTCGAGTCGATTCTATGAATGGCGTGCTATGAGAGAGGATTTACTTCCTACCGAAGCTCGTGAGTACAGTAGCAGTCTTGTGGAGCAGATGACGTAGTCAGTGCAGAGTTAACCATATTACCTCTTTGATTTTCCAGTTAGATGAGATCCGTGTTGTGCCATTATTCGTGACGCCCGTCTAAGGTCCTAATGTAGCTTTTCGGCAGTAAATGTCTTGATTGATCCTTTTGTAAAAGTTAACATTAAATTATGCTAAGACTTTTCATCTTGCTTATTTTTACTGCTGGTTGTCTGACTGCTCAGGATGAGCAAACGCTAAAACCTGCGGCAAAGAAGTGGGCTCAAAACACAAAAAGCGCGCTTTTTGAAAAGCGTTTTCAGCGTAAGCCATTGGAAAAGAATGATTCGTTAGAGCATTTATCTACCTTAAAACCTAATATACTTCGTCCTCGTATTGTTGGCGGGAGAACGGCAACTCCTCAAGCTTATCCTTGGATGGTTGCTCTCGTTGATCCAAGCGGACCCGACCTGTTCTCTTCTCAATTTTGTGGAGGTTCGCTTATTCATCCTCGCTGGGTTCTTACTGCAGCTCACTGCGTTGTTGATTCGACACCAGGATCTATCCAAGTCGTGTTGGGTGCGCACAATCTGAGTGACCCGACTGGAACGCAACGCTTAGATGTTGATGAAATTATTATTCATCCAAATTTTATCGAAACCGCTTCCGTTACAAATTTCGATGTCGCCTTACTCCGTTTATCTAGTCCTGCAAATTCTGAGTTTACCCCTATCCCTCTCGTTGATGATGAGGTTCTGGAAAGGGCCGGCACTTTGTCCCGAGTCATTGGTTGGGGGAATACTTCGGCCACGGATAACCAATTTCCGACTACTCTACAGGAGGTCGATGTTCCTATCGTCTCACTTGCGAGAGCTAATAGTACGGCCTCATACGACAATCAAATCACCCGTTTCATGCTCCCCGCAGGCTTCGCCGGTGGAGGGCAGGACTCATGCCAAGGCGATAGTGGGGGACCTCTCATGGTTCGTTCCCCGCTTGATACTGGATGGTCCGTTGCAGGCATCGTCAGCTTTGGACAAGGATGCGCACAGCCCAACTTTTTTGGAATTTACACGAGCGTATCTAGCTTTCGAGACTTTGTGCTTTCTCACATTTATCCCAACTATCTCCCTTGGGAACAAGCACAAGGTGTTCGAGGCGAATTACGCGACCCAGATGGAGATCAGCGTAATAACCTTGCCGAATTCGCCTTTCGGACCATGCCTCAAACCGCCGATACCCCTCTGCTAGAATATCGCCCTGAAATGGTCTCCGGTGAAAGCCGTCAAGCGATCACCCTTCAGACTTCAACTAATACGGGGGAAATCGATTACACCCTTCTTCGTTCAACAACCCTCCAGCCCAACAATTGGCAGCCTTTTGATTTAGAAACTCTTACCACCAGCACTGCTCCTGTTCCTGGTTTGAGTAACGCAGTCATGCGCACTGTTGTGACCGAATTTTCGGCTGATGAGCCAAGAGCTTTCTTCCAAGTCGAGGCGAGATCATCGGAGAGTCCTGTAACTGGTCCGCGCACCCTCAATAGTCCCGGAGGGGCAAATGGTTATCTCACGACAAATGATCTCGCTCATCCTAGTTTTCCAAATCGTTATCAAAAATTGTTCTCCTTACCAAACCTCATCGCCGGGCAATCGATTACCATTTCAGGAAGGGCTTCGCAGTTTGATATCCGGCTTGAGCTTCTTGATGCCAACACCATGGAAGTCCTCCAAATTGCTAGCTCAAACAATGCGCAAGGCCTTAACGGAGAGGATGAGTTTCTTACCTTCACCCCCGACTCTGCGAGAGACTATCTGATCTGCTTAACCAGTGCCCGTGACGGACAAACAGGTTCCTTTGATCTCGGATGTTTTTTGCCGAGTACGCTGCCAACTGTGAGTGAAAGTTCAACTCGTAGTGGGGCATTGCAAAACTTTGACGCCACCGATCCAACCCGTGAACCTCATCGCGTCTTTATCGATCAATTTCTTCTGGCTGATCATAGCTTCGACGGATTGCAGATTGCTTTGACCTCTTCTTTTGATTCTACGCTTTCAGTCATTGATTTCGAGACCGGGAAAAATCTCTCTCATACAGATCAAGTCTTTGGCAGCCCTAACAATACTGAAACCATCAACTTTCAGCCGATCGAGGGCCAAGACTATCTCATCCAAGTGTCTAGTTTTACTCCCAATCAAACGGGTTCCTATCAGTTACAAATTTCGGAATTTGTGCCTGCTTCGATAACACCTATCTCAACCTCGCAGGTGCTTTCTGGCTCGCTCGATTCCAGTGATTTTAATAATGAATTACTATCAGGTTCTTTTTTCGACGATTATCGTCTTCAAGGCACGAGAGCAGGTCAGGAAATACGTATTAACCTGAACTCTACTGAATTCGATACCTTTCTCTTCTTATTAGACGACACTACCAATCAAGTTATTTTGTTTAATGATGATGCGGCGGCAGGAACGTTTGATTCTGAACTTACTTTCACCGTGCAATCAGGAGTGAACTACAGAATCCGTGTTAGCTCCTTTAGTCCCGCAGTAACTGGATCTTACTCTTTACAAACGACAGTTGTTCGTTAGGAAAAAATTTAAGTTTTATCGTGCTCGTGTTGTGTGAGTGACAGTGTCCCTTGGGATTCTAACAGGGTTTATTTTCATGCAGATGATGCCTCTGCCTCAGTGGCATCTGTTGGGAATGTTAATTACCCTCAGTTGTCTGGTCATTGGTTTCGAGTGAGGTCAGGCCCGGAACGGGCGAAGTAAACGCGGAATGCTCCTTGGGTGAGTGTGCTTGAGGGTGGAGTATTTCTGGGAGATTTTTCCTTTTTGTTGCGATAGTGATACCGTAGTGTTTATTTAATATGAATAATAGAATTCAAGGCGTTATCTCGGACATTGTCTGGGTTGCTATCCGCGTTTTAGGGCTAGTATTCGTTATTAAGGGGATGCTGCCGTGGTTGTCGTATCTAGCACTCAAAGTGATTTTACGAGGAGTCTCTGCTGGAGAGGTCTTATCGGGGGCTTTTGCTGATAGAATGAATCCGCTTTCAGATTTGATAGTTTTATCATTGGTTCCTTCTCTTGGGTTTTTACTAGTTGGAGCCTATTTACTGTTCCGAGGGGAGACGCTGCACTTTATCCTGACCCGCATACCGACAGGGCATGAAGCGAATGAGGGTCAGGCTCAAGCTGAAGAAGGAGATGATTCACGTTCGGAAACCAAAGAGATGAAGCGCCTTTACCGAAGCTTTTTAAATACAATTGATGACTCAGCTTCGAAGACCGCGAAGGAACGCCATCAAGAGTTCCGTGTTTGGTTAGAAAATGAAGGTGCGTAAGCCTACGAGGCATTATTTTTGTTTCGTCTAGTATACTTGATTCTGATTTTTTAGTATTTGTAATTATGAATGCAACAATAGGTTTTTTTCGTATTTTTCTCTGTTTTGGGTATAGTGCTATTTCCGCAAATGCGGAGCAGTTTGAAATCGCAGAAAAAGATGGGAAAGCGATCTGTCTCACTCTTTCTCAAGGGGTAATTTTTAAAACTGGGAAGAATACCTTTCTTCAGATTGAGCTCGAAACAACTCAAAAACAAAAATCTCAAGCGAGTGTGGACTCACGAGATGAGCGAGTATGGAGACGGTTGAATTTTGGGATTGAGATTGAGATGTGCACCTTGAAGTGGACCCAAATAGGCGCAAATGGAATTGCCTCGGGGGAAAAATCTCTTTGCCATGTTATGCAGTTACACGAAGACAGAGGAGGAACTACGATAGCTGGTTCTGTGGATGCAAATATTGGTGATTTCAAATTTTCATGGAATCAAAATTGGACTGATGAGGTTATGCTTTATATGAAGGCGGGAACCGCATTTAGCCGTTTCCCCGTGGATAAGAATAAGGAGAAAAAAGAAGATCCTAAAATAGCACTTGAGTGAGCTTTGCGAGAGTTCGGTTCTAGTGGAAGTTTGTTGTCTTCTCTGAGGCTATCTGATAATGAGATATTATTAGTTGATGTAATGTCTTTAACCTGCGAATCAAATGTCTCTATCTTTAATTAATTGTTCTGAAATTAGTGTTTTCTTTGCGGTTTTCTTCAGTCTTTCTCTTCTAAGTGATGGAGAAGAATCTCAGGATAAAGTTTTAACCGTAAGTGGTTCGGCAGGAGATTCTCGAGAGGTTTTTGACCACTTAGAAGGGTTGAAAAATCAGCTTGTTCCACTCGTCAAGAAACAAGAGACCGAGAAGTCTGCGGCGCTGATCGTGGAGAGTTTGCTACCGGTTACAGGCGTGCTGCTTGAAGAGGTTTGTTCTGGGTTGATTGGCAGTCGTGTGAGAAGTGTCACTAAACTCATTGCACAAGATAAGAGTCTATTGCCTGTATTAATTAGAACGATCAGTGCCTTAGAGATACCGGTGCTCACCAAGGCTGTGCTCTTCGATAGCGTCGGTGCTTCTGAGGAGGCGAGCCAAAGCTACGACGAGGTTCTTGCCTCCGGTGAGAACTATCCTCCCGCAGTTCTCATCAATCAAATGCGTAGTAGCGGACGCTTTGACTCTGAGAAAATCTCCAATTGGTTGGCTCGCGTTACTGATAATAGAAGGATAGAGGTGGTTCTGCTAACAGTGTTTCACGAGGCGCGTACTTTCGAGGAATGTATGGCCTTGCTTCGTACTCTAGCGCAGTTTTTGGAAGAGAAGGAATCTTTCCAAGGAGATTACTACTGGTTGCGCTCGATGGAGAAGTTGTTCGGAACAAGAGTCTACGGAGAACATCAGTTACCTCCTCTCTGGAACCCTGATGCCGCTCACAGCAATGGTATCAAGGGAATTCCGAGCACCCCAGAAATGCATGAGGTTCGCCTTCGTGCCTACCGCCGGTTTTGTGTCGCCGCCTTACAAGTCCCTCAGCAAGCAGCTTGGGCGTTTTCGCAGTTAACGGCTTTAGCGGATTTAGAGGGCCGCTTTGATGGTAATTCCGCTTTGCTAGCATATGCAGCAAAAGCTCTCACTACGGCCGATGAGCCAACACGTCTAGGCAGTCTGGGAAATAAGCTAACTCCACCTCGTTTCTTTTCGCCTGAGCTTTATCTGGCCAGAGCGCAATGGAAGGGCGCAGAGGTTCCTCAATTTAAAGCCGAAATTGATGAACGTATTCTGCTTTTTAAAAACCTCTATGCAGTGGAAGCAGAAGAGTTTGAAGCCCTTGCTAATCAGCTGGTGCGAGATGCTCATCTGATAGAAGCCAAAGCGATTGGCTACTGGCGGGGGGAAGAAGACGAGAACGAGAAAGCTTATCGACGCACAAGAGAAGTGTTGAAAATTGCTTATGAGCGCGGAGAGCTTGCTCGAAGAGTAGAGAATACGATGGCCCTTTTTGTGGCTGACCCCTCCTTAGGCTTTGATTGGTTGATTGATCCGTTCTTGGATCAACTGGATGCTCTCGTGAAGTCTGAGGGCGCAGTTGCGGTGGAAGCTATTTTGGAACGCTTGGCAGTGGCTTATATGGGTTCTCCAGAAGAGCGAGTAGAGTTGATTCGCAGTTTGCCGGCACAGGACGTTCATTATGATTACTTCGTGGTTCCCTTAGTGGTAAAGTATGTTGATTTTTTGAATTTGATGGTGCGAACGGAGGGGGTAGACAGGGTGCTTGTTCGGCCCGCACTGGTTTTTCCTGCTCTTAGGAAAGCGGAAGAATTGGGTGTTCTTGATCGCATGAGCTTTTATTCTTGGTGTCGGTCGGAGGTCTTTCAGAAGACTCCTCATTTAGCCCTCCAATACTTAGCCTTTTCACCCTTTGTCGGTGAGGTGGCGCAGTTCCGCGTTTATCCTTATACAACTGGAATTCAGCTTCACCGTTCGGAAAAATCAGTTTTGGACTGGATTCTTGCGGAGATTCAAGAATCAGATGCAGAAGCGAAAAAAATTTATCTCGATTACTTAAAGGAGGAAGGGGCCTTTGGTTCGAGAGTGATCTTGGCCTGTTTGAAAGGGGATGGTGGGAAGTCGCTTGCGAAGCTCCTGAGATCTCATACAGAAGAGATTCAATCGCTACCTGAGGAGAGGCGTAAGGAGTTGGCCTTCTTTGTGAGTGAGCGATTGTTAGATGAGAAATTACCTTTTTTGGAAACTGCGATCGTGGCAGCGAAAGAGGACCGATTGGAAAAATTTAAGAAGGAACTCATAGCTCCAGTGTCTGGCTCAGGATCGAGTTTCATTTCTCAGGCTGAAGCACTATTTCTCGATCTGTATCGCAGTGATCAAGGAAAGGCGCTGGAGGCTCTTCGGCTGGCTGTCAAATTGGAGCGGAATCATCAGATACACCCGAGTCTTCATGGGACTCCTTCGAATGGGTTGCGCTCTCGATCTATCGTAGATGAATTGTTAGGACTCCATTTCCTGTTGGAAACGGGGTCTACGGAATTTTATCTCAAGGTGCTGGCTGATAAAGAGCTGAGTCCTTCTCTGATAGTTAGTGAGAGGTTGCTCAATGCGAGGTTTCCTGGAGGTGATCGCAGGGTCTCGCAAGAAAAGGAGAACTTGAAAAATGCGCTCCACTGGCTGACGAGTGTTTATCCGGCTGAGCTTCCGAGCGAATTTTTCTTTATCTCAGCTTTTCAAAGGTATTCCCACGTATCGAGTAAGAATCAGTCCGCTCTCGCTGCGCCAGTATTTCAGACCGAAGTCATCGCCTCATTACCCGTTAGATTTCGGAAGGAGGCGGAAGCGGGACTGGTTCTAGGGTTCCGCAGTCATGGTTGGAAGTATGGGGATGTTTCAGACTCCGGTGGGGGAGAACCGGAGGTAGAAGCTGCTTTTAAAGCTGTGGAGGAGTGGGTCACGAATCCAGCACTTCCCTTTAATCTCCGGTTAGCTATCGCCTCTCTTGTTTGCGAATCCTGCGGAGCTCATTCTCCTAATAAACTAGTAGCGAGTTGTTTGGTCTTACTTGTGGAAGGAGAGATGTTAGGTCGATTGAGAAGCAGTGATCAGGAGAAAAGCATTTTAGCTTTGGTGGAAAGACCTTCCTTTGAAAAAGATCATCGTCCATTGATTGATAAATTTTTAGCTCTTTCTCGCGAAAAGAACGCTGTCGAGGAGGGTGGAACAGAAGGTGTTCGTCGCTCTGCTAGTGAGAATATTGAGCTTCTGATTGGACTGGCTGCTCGTTCTGATGAAGAAGAATTCAAGCGTCTGTTTGAGATCGTGTTAGAAGATTATCCTGAACAGAAAACAGGAGAATTACTTCCCCTACTTATCAAGGCCGGGAAGTTTCCCGAGGCGCTGATTGTTTTCGAACGCGGGCGTAGCTGGTTACTGGAACAGAGGTATTTCAGCCTCGATACTTTCTACGACGAAGAATTTGCCAAAAATTTTGCGGTCTTTTTACCACAAGTCAAAAATGAAGATTTTAGGATTCTGTTAGAAACTTATTTCAATGGTTTGAAAAGCGATCCGGCTAGCGAGTCTCTGGTCTCCTCTCAAGAGAGGTTGATTGCGATCGCAAAAAGGGTAGCCAAGTTTGAGTTTGAAAAACAGGAGGTCAAGCGAGTGACCTTTCGGCTTCTTGCCAATGAGAAGGCTGCTCTTCCCTATCTCACGAATGGGTTTCTACAGTTGGTGGATGTGGATCAGCTACCGAAGATTCTCAAAGGTGACCGAGGATATACTTTAATTCATTCCTGTGGCGTCATGATGAAAGGTGTTCTGGCTGGCGGAGAATTCGAAGCCGGCCTGAGCATGCTACAAAAAGTAGAGAAGCAAGCTCAGACTGGTCAGCAGGGATATGATCTTGTTTTGAGAGAACTCTCGAAGGCGATTTTGAGTAGTGTGACCTATCATCAGGACGACCCGGAAGCGCTCGTGAAGATGTTACCCATCACTAGTCAGATTGCCGCGTTGTCTGCCACCAGTGGGCTTGGCGAGAGTGCGCGAGCAGGAAATTACGCGCGGAATATTTTTTGCCATGCCTTGTTAGATAAGATGGGCGAGTGGAAACAGTGGCGGATGTCGTTAACGCCAGAGCTCAGGAGTGAGCTTGATGAGTTCTGGTATGATGTAAGTGGCTGGGCGATCGGGCTTACGAAGACTCGCATTGGTAAGAAGGCTTCCTTGCAACAGCGTTTCGAGGTCATGAAGAGGATTCTGCATCAGCGTGAGATTGTGGGTCCGAGAGGCCCCCTCCACGATAAGGCCATGCGCCACTTGCATCGGGGCCAGTTTTTCAGTGTGAAGGAACTCAAGCAAATCGGGCAAGAGCTTGTCGCCGGGATTCCTGATTCTGGAGCCGCCAAGAAGCAATTGGGAAAGGCTTTGAAGGAGTGAGAGTCGATTCCGGAACAGGGTTTCGGAATTGGCAGTTAAGTGATGCTCGCTGTTTGAATTCACCCTGATAATGTTGGGATGATTTTTTGAAGGCCTTTCCCGAGTGTTCTGGTTTGAATTTATACTACGCATATAGCGAGCGTGTCTGCGAGGATTGAAGCATTGCTTCCACTTATCTCAGGGAGAGTATTCTGATGAGGGTATTTAAAATATGAAAAGAAAACGACCGAGATGTTAAAGAGGAAATGGGAGCAATGGCGGGGTTCTATCCTTTTCTTCTTGTTTGTCTTTGTTCCCGTTCGCTCTAGTCTTGCGGATTGGAACTAGAGCAAATAAAAGGACACCGATGCGTGCCAGAAGATAAAATCGCATCTGCTACACAGACCTAACTCGATCGCTCAGGCTGGGCCTCACGCTGAGCGGTTGAGATACAATTCCGGGCTCAGAAGCAACGTGAGCGCGGATCTATGCGCGAAAGATCGACCTTGCCTTTTCGTTGAAAAAGTGTTCATTAGAACATAGCATAGATTTTCAGTGGACCATGTTGTATCCCTTACGCTCTTTATTTTTGGATATGGATAGCTTCTTTGCTTCCGTTGAACAGCACCTGCAACCTCATCTCCGAGGGAGGCCGGTGGGGATTGCGCCGATGTTGGCGGAAGGCACTTGCTGTATTGCGGCTAGTTACGAAGCCAAGGCCTTTGGCGTGAAAACCGGAACCCGTGTTTCCGATGCGCGGCAGATGTGCCCAGGTATCGAAATTGTGGAGGCGAGACCCCCGCTCTATGTGGAAGTGCACCATGAGATCGTCAAGATCGTGGAAAGCTGCATTCACGTCGATCACGTTCTTTCCATCGACGAAATGGTTTGCTGGCTTCCCTTGAATTGGCGCACGGAAGATAAAATTACCGAAATTGCCCAAGCGATAAAAAGGAAGCTGAGAGAGAGTTTTAGTGAGAGTGTGAGGTGCTCCATAGGCGTTGCCCCTAATGGTTGGCTTGCCAAAACTGCTTCCAAAATGAGGAAGCCGGATGGCTTTTTTATGATTCGTAGTGAAGAGCTGCCGCAAGTGCTCTATGAGCTGAAGTTGGCGGATCTTCACGGCATTGGGAGTAATATGGAGCTGAGGCTACACGCTGGGGGCATTCATACCGTTGAGCAGCTTTGTGCGGCATCCATGCCTGTCTTATCTGGAATCTGGGGAGGGGTTGAAGGCAAGCGTCTTTGGCACAAGTTAAGAGGAGAAATTGTAGACGACTACGATGCTGATCCTAAAAAACGTTCGATGAGTCACGGTCATGTTCTCGCACCAGAAATGCGCCACCCCTCAGTGGCGATTTCGGTAGTTCATAGACTCACCCAAAAGGCCGCTCTCCGGGCGCGCAGTCATGGTCTACGTGCAGGGGCTTTGGCGCTAGAGTTGCGATTTACTAACAGGATCAAATGGAACCAAAGTATGACTTTCTCAGAAACTTCCGATGCCCTTTTTTTGACCAAGATCGTGAAAGCGCTTTGGCAAGAAAGGCAGCCTCGAAATGTTCCGATTCAGAAGGCAAATGTGATTTTGCAGAGCTTGGTGACCGAGAGAGAATTCACGCCTTCATTGTTTGAGCAAGGTTGTGCGAACAACGACGCCATCAATGCTGCGATGGACCAAGTCACGAACCGTTTCGGGAAGCAAGCCCTCTACCTAGGCGGAGCTCATGGAGCAATGGAAACCGCGCAACCCAAAATCGCCTTTACCCATATCCCTAACGTGAAGTTAGAAGAGTGATGAGCAGGGGTGGGCATTTTATATGGTGTTAGATTTTTGAAGGGGATTGCCTTGTCACAAATTTAGAGATGCACAGAGAGGCGGCGTTACCGATTTCTTTTTATCTTCTCTACTTCAGGACGGAAGGCTTCTTCCAGTTTCGTGAAGTGCTCGACTAACCATACAGTCATCGCGGACCAGTTCTCTTCGTTGTAGCCGTCGATGGGTTTGGCATACTTGATTCGACATGCCTTCTTGTCGTTGAGGCGTTGCCACTCCAAATCGTTACCAAAGGTGGCCTCGATGTTAGTTTTGCTTTCTATAAAGGCGTCGAAAATTGCTTTGTTTATTTCGGCATCAGAGCAAGACATGTAGACTTCAACGCGAACTTCCTTCATCCCAAAAATGAGGTTGTAACTCACGCCACTGATTCCGCTGCGAGAGGCCAGCCAATGATCGTCACTTGGGCTGATGTTTTGGTAGTGTTTAACGCTGGCCTTTGCCATTGCTTCCAGGGTTTGAGCCCAAAAGCGCTTGCGAAGTTTATGGCGGTGGGCTTGTGAGTTTTCGGCATTTTTTTGCTCCTTTTTCTTTTCCGAGATCCCTACTCGAAACTCGGCTTCTTCTGGGGTGGGGATGATTTGATCGAGAGTGAGGAAAAGTTGTTCACCCTGTTGATAGGGGGTAGCTTTGAAGCATTGGAGGCGAATTTGGCTTTCTAACAGCCACATCACTGTCGAAGTGACTTCTTTGCGAAAATGGGCGGCAACAAACATCAACCGCTGGTTTACTCCTTCATTGAGTAGAACTTCCTCAAAGTCGCTCGCTCCTAGGAATTCGACAATACGTTCCTTGGCATCCTGTCCCTGTTCTTCACGGTTTAGGTAAGCTTGATAGATGTCCGCAATTTGAGACTTGGAGAGAGAGGAGCAGTAGGAAACATATTTGAGGGCCTGCCAAACAACGTCTCGGCCTGAATCATCGAGTTTGTTTTCAATAATGACGAGGTCACCTTGTTTATCCATAGCTAAGAGATCTAAGCGCTCTCTGGTGTCGTCGAAGCCATCAAATTCCTTTTGGATGATCAGTAACTCTTCACCCAGAGACTCTGGCATTTTACAAATCCACTCCTGTAAATGGCCACGTTCAGTGAGACCAAGCTGGGAGAATTTTTTTGGAGCCAATTTAACGATTTCATTGGTAAGGGAATTGATTTGAAACATTATCTTAAAGTGACTCTGTTGATTCTGATGGTTCGATTCTGAATTTGGAATCGAATTTCTAGTTTCTTACTGGGCGAAACTTTTAGTAGGGAGATGAAAAATGAAACACGGCCATAAGGTTTCAGGCGGTGTAACTGTTAGAATGCTCAATGAGTAGTTGTGAAATCTGAGTGATTTCATTAAACGCAAAACCGCCAATTCTTGCGAAGTTGGCGGTTATAAGGTGGTCGGGGAGACAGGATTCGAACCTGAAGGTAAAGGTGGTTCAAATCGTTTAAAATCAGTGGTTAACGAAAATCGAGAAGGAGTATGTCCATACATAGGTCCACAATATTTAGGCGTAGACTGTCCTGATTTGGCAAGGATCCAGCAAAGTTGGTCGGCTCTTCCAGAGCATTTGAAAGCAGCTATCGTGGAGATCTGTAGGCCGTATTCGGAAGAAAATAAATCTGCTTTTTCAGAAGAGGACGCGAGTAGCTCATTGCTCGTATAAATCGATGGCGTGCGGCCAGATAAGGCGAATGTCCTGACCGACGCCAATACTGGTTCGAAGTGACCATGATTGCGCACGTGCGGTTTGTTTCCAAAGGCGGCTTGTCCCGTGACACTGCAAACAGCGTTACGATTATTGGAGGGTGTCAGCCAAGACGGCGAGATTGACTGTCTGATGCGGGAGCATCGTAGAAACGAAGAAAACAAGGTTTTTAGTCGAGTTTGATTAGCATTAAGATTCAAGTCGAGAGTCTTAAACGGTTTGGTTTTTAATATTCCAATTTTGGAGGGTTCTTAACTCTGCAAGTTGTAAACACGGAATAATTACTAATTATCAAGTAATTGCGCGGCTTGTTCTCGTGTAGCGTGAACAAGTATAGGGATCTGTCTACAAAATTGTTGACCATGCGCGAGATGGTCGATAAAAATCTGCTAGATGAGAATTGTCGGCATTATCACATTAGTAGGAATTTTCTCTAGTTCTCTGTTTGTCTCCGCTAGGAATGAGAACGGGAGGAATGAGAACGGGAGGAATGAGAACGGGAGGAATGAGAACGGGAGACCTGCGAACGGGAGACCTGCGAACGGGAGACTTGCGAACGGGAGACCTGCGAACGGGAGACCTGCGAACGGGAGACCTGCGAACGGGAGACCTGGAAACGGGAGACCTGGAAACG
>CALFBF010000009.1 GCA_937949965.1 uncultured Roseibacillus sp. | reverse complement strand
ATCGCACGAGCTTACGAAACCCAAATCGGTGGTTTCACCCCTCACTGTTCACCGACAGAGTTTTCAAACGGGGGCTTTCGAGTTCGTTCCCATTCCTTTTGTCGATGATTGGTTAATTTGTCGTGAACGACGCTCGCTTGTTACCAAGATTCTTCGCCGGCGTGGTTTGCGTTATGAGAATAAGGTTCCTCAGTTATTGGCTGATGGGGGAGCGCGCACTTTTTTCTCTTACCTCGGTGGTTTGGTGCGGGCTCTTATTTTGAAACCTCTCCGAAAAATTTTTCGCACTTTTTTAATTTGGTTCACCATTCGGAGGGCGGTGTTGACCGTGGTGGAGACTTACTTCCTCGCTCGTTTTGTCCATGCCCTCGAAGCTGAACCCGCTCATCCCATTACCAATTCTCAAGCCAAGGCGTGGGGGAAGGTTTTTAAGGAAACAATTGCCCATCTTGAAAAACGAATCGCCAAGGAAGGTACTCGCCAAATCTGGCAGTGGATGAAGGATAAACGCCGCAGTGCGGATAATCTCTCCTCCGAGGAAGTTGCTGCTCGGCTAGAAAAAGAAGCTCCGGGAATTCTCGCGGACTTTGATCGTCGTTTACATGAGGCGTTGCGAGGACAAGAGGTGAGAGGATGAATGACGTTCCTCTTGGTGAACAAAACGACTCATCTTCGGATTTTTTCAGCATGATTCCACGCTTGCGGGTCTAGCCTTAGGGGCTTATAGCGCCTCTGTAATCATACGCGCTATGGCAGATAAAAAATCGGACATCGGATTGGTCGGCTTGGCCGTGATGGGGCAGAACCTTGCTCTCAACATCGCGGACCATGGATTTCAAATTTCAGTTTATAACCGCACCACTTCCAAGACGGATGCCTTCGTGGCGGAAAACCCGAACACCCCTGGTGGGTTAGTGGGTTCCCAGTCTTTGGAAGAATTCGTTGAGTCCCTCGAACGCCCTCGCAAGGTGATCATTCTGGTGCAAGCGGGACGCGCTACTGACGCTGTCATCGACGGTTTGACCGAGTTACTCGATCCCGAAGACATTATCATCGACGGTGGTAATGCGCTCTGGACCGATACCATTCGCCGGGAGAAAGATTTGAATGCGAAAGGATTTCGCTTCGTCGGTTCCGGTGTTTCTGGTGGCGAAGAAGGAGCTCGTTTCGGTCCTTCTCTCATGCCTGGTGGTAAAGAGTCTGCTTGGAATGAGCTCAAGCCTATCTGGGAAGCCATTGCCGCTAAGGTGGACTCCGAAACTGGCAAGCCCCTCGAAGGAGCTGAGCCAGGCAAGCCTGTCGAGGGTGGAGTGCCTTGCACCACCTACATCGGCGAGAACGGCGCGGGTCACTATGTAAAGATGGTTCACAATGGCATCGAGTATGGCGACATGCAGATGATTTGTGAGGGCTATCAGCTTATGTCCAACCTCCTCGGCATGGCTCCAAAGGAGATGAGCAAAGTCTTCGGCGAGTGGAACCAAGGGGTGTTAGATTCTTTCTTGATTGAAATCACCACTGACATTCTCCAACAAGACGACCCCGAGACAGGCAAGCCATTCGTGGACATCGTCCTCGATACGGCAGGTCAGAAGGGAACAGGTAAGTGGACGGCTGTTAATGCTCTCGACATGGGGATCTCCGCACCACTCATTGCCGAGGCCGTGTTCGCACGTTGCATCTCTGCAGTGAAGGAGGAGCGTGTCGCCGCAGCAGGGGTTCTAACTGCCAATGTTCCTGGCTTTGATGGCGATAAGGAAGAGTTCGTACAGGCCATTCACGACGCTCTCTACTGTTCTAAGATTTGTTCTTACGCGCAAGGATTCCAGCTCATGCGTGAAGCTCAGAAGGAGTATGATTGGAAGCTCAACTTCGGCGAAATTTCCATGATTTGGCGTGGTGGATGTATCATCCGTGCTGCCTTCTTGCAGAAAATCTTTGAAGCCTACCAGCGTGATGAGAATCTCGCGAACCTTCTCCTCGACCCATTCTTCAAGAGCGAAATCGAGCGTTGTGAAGCCAACTGGCGTAAGGTGGTTGCGGCAGCAGCGATTCACGGAATCCCAATTCCAGCCTTCTCTTCAGCTTTAGCTTACTACGATAGCTATCGTAGTGCGCGCCTCCCCGCAAACCTTTTGCAGGCACAGCGTGACTATTTCGGGGCTCACACATACGAGCGCGTAGACAAACCCCGTGGCGAGTTTTTCCACATCGACTGGCCTGAGGAAGATCGTCCTCAGCTTTCGATGTAGTATTTACTGGGAACATAAATGATTGAGAAACGACTGCTTCTTCGGAGGCAGTCGTTTTTTTGGCTGCGCCCGGCAGGGCACGCTGACTAGCGGGGGCAAGTCCCCAGTGGGCTCGGTAGAGGGAACTACTAGCTGGACGGCAAGGCTCGTATCGCGAAGTCCGCAGTGATCGAACGAACCAGCATGTGGCAGGCGTTCCGGCAAGTGGAGCGCAATTGCGGAAGCGCAGAGGTCAACGGTATGATCGTTGACTTCTGCGTCCATGGCTCGGTAAGCATTGGCCCACGATTCGAAGTAAGCTGTTCGCAGGCAGCTACTAGCCACATGCTGTTAGGCGAGTGGCGATTCCGAAACCCGGAGGAAAAGGGGAGTGAATTCTCCGCATTCCGACCGTGCTAGACCGGCTCATCCAGCAGGCCCCCGCACTCAAGGCACTCCACAAGAAGGCTCTCTTTCGCCACTGCGCTCTAATATTCTGTTAGATGACTTTGACAAAGAGTTAGAAAAACGCGGGCGTCACTTCGTACGCTACGCTGACGACTGCAACATTTATGTAAGCAGCGAGAAAGCAGGGCGCCGAGTGCTCGCCAGCGTCACTGATTGGCTCGAAAAGCGACTGCGGCTCAAAGTCAATACGACCAAGAGCGTAGTCGCGCGACCGTGGACGAGGACCTTCCTCGGCTACAGCGTCACCAATCCTCGGAAGACGAAACTGAAAGTATCGTCGGAAAGCGTGAAACGGTTTCGGAAGAACCTAAAGCAACACCTCCGTCGAGGAAGGGGTCGCAGCCTGAAGCGCTTCATCGAAGAAGAACTCAATCCCGTATTACGAGGATGGGTGAATTACTTTCAAGCAAGCGAAACGCGAGGGATATTCGAGGAGCGGGACCAATGGATACGGCGACGATTAAGGAATATCCTCTGGCGAGAGTGGAAGGAGCCAAGAACGAGACGGAAGAAACTGATGGGAAAGGGACTCAGCGAAGAAACCGCCTCCACAAGCACCTACAATGGGCGAGGAGCGTGGTGGAATAGGGGAGCGAGTCACATCAACAGA
>CALFBF010000008.1 GCA_937949965.1 uncultured Roseibacillus sp. | reverse complement strand
GGGTACTCCAGGGAAATTAATTTTGGGGTTAAAGGTGGTTCGGCGTTCGGGGGCTGCGGTGGGATTTGGGTCTGGGTTTTTACGTGCTCTTCTTATTTGGATCGATTTCCTGCCGAGTTTGGGAACGGTGGGGATCATCTCAATTTTGGTCAGTAAGAATTCCCAGCGCTTGGGCGATCTTGTGGCCGATACTTTGGTCGTTTATCGGGTCCCTTCTACGGGTCCCGAACCCGATGAGGTCTCGGTCCCAGCGGTAAGACCTGGGCTCTTATTACCGAGGGAGGAAGAACTCGCGTTTATAGAGTTCGCAGACCGCTATAAAGGGTTGAGCCCTGCACGCCAGAGTGAAGTGACGGAACCCTTGTTAGAGCTCGAAGCTGCTCGCCGTTCACCGAATACTATTCAATTTGCCCTCGGGGTCTCTCGTTGGTTGTCCCAGAAGGAAAAATGATTTCACGTAAGCAATTCCAACAGATGAATGAAGCGCGCTGGCAGGAAAGCGAACGTTGTCTTCAGCGGCTTGAGCAAGGAGAAAAACTGAGCGCGGAAGAGGTGCGTGCTCTGCCTTCCTTGTTTCGCAAAGTTTGTCAGGACTTGGGGCTTTCGGGAGAGCGACTTTATGGTTTTTCGCTCACTAGTCGCTTGAACCATCTCGTCATGGGGGGCTTTCGTCATCTCCATCGTAGCCGAGCTCGCTTAGAACCTATTCGCTTTCTGACGCGCACTTTTCCCGGTGCGTTTAAGCATAACTTACCTCTCTTTTGGCTGAGTGCTCTTTTGTTTTGGCTCCCTTTCTGTCTGTTAGCTTTTTCGGGGCACTGGGGCTTGACTTGGATTCAGGCCATTATTGGTCCCGATGGCATGCAGGCGATAGATGCGATGTATGGTAAAGAAGGGGATGCGCTCAAGCATGGTCGTGAGACCCATGGGAGTGACTTCATGATGTTCGCCCATTACATTCAGAATAATGTGAGCATTGATTTCCGAACTTTTGCAGGGGGGATCTTTTTCGGAATCGGGACCTTGTTCTTCACCATCTTTAATGGTTTGGCGATAGGTGCGGTGTTTGGTTATGTGCAAGCAATGGGAGATCCAGTAAAGCTATGGACCTTTGTGTCTGGGCATTCTGCTTTCGAACTCGTAGGGCTCCATATCGCTTCCATGGCTGGTTTTCGACTGGGCTGGGGGATGATTAGGCCGGGCCAATTGACGCGAATGGCGGCTTTGGTCAAGAATGCACGCGAGTCTCTCGTTCTGTTAGGAGGCGCCGCGGTATTGACTTTTTTAGCAGCTTTTATCGAAGGGTTCTGGTCGGGACACCCCAATCCACCGATGCTCAAATATGGGGTTGGAATTTTCTTCTGGATGTTAACGATAGTCTATCTCGCAGCGGGAAGGAGGGAGTGGTATGAACGTTCGTGATGTCACCATAGTGTTGCGTCTCCGTAGCGGCTGGGAGGCGGTAGATCTAGGCTTGGTCTTGACGCGACGCTACTTCCGCGATCTCTTTCGGATTGGGTTGTTAGGTTTCGGTCCGATGCTACTTCTGTTAACCTTACTTTGTTGGCGTATACCACTGCTGCTTCCTTTTCTGCTTTTCTGGGGAAAGCCTTTGTTAGATCGCTTTTATCTCTTCTATCTGAGTCGTCGTATCTTTGGTCAGGAGGTGACGGTGAAGGATACTTTAAGAGAGTGGAAGAGGTTGATGCTACGCGGTAGTTTTTCGCTGCTCACGTGGCGGCGTTTTTCGTTCTTTCGTGGCATGACGATGGCAGTCAGTGATTTGGAACAGCTTACTGGAGCGGCTCGGGGGAGAAGGTGTAGCGCGATCACCCGTGAGGGCGGAGGGTATGCTTTTCTGATTCTGTTAGGTGGACTTCTTCTGGAGCTGCTTGGAGGGGTGACTCTTCTGATTCTAGCTTGGTTATTTATCCCTCAGGGTCAGTCGATGGAGTGGGAGGTTTGGCAATTCTGGTTGTGGCAGGATGGTCTCGCTCAGACTTTGCTGATATTGTCTTTTGGGGTGTACTACGGAGTGTTGGTGTTTTTACTTGAGCCCCTTTATCTAGCGAGTGGTTTTGCTCTCTATCTCAATAGCCGAACCAGTCAAGAAGCATGGGATATCGAGCTTCGTTTCCGAGAGTTAGCCGCTCGGGTAGCTCACAAGAAAATTCATTTAGGAGAACATTCGAAGAAGGCGTTGGCGGTATTAGTCGGGGTGTGGATTGTGTTTGGCTTTGGTAATGCCTCGATGTTGGAGGCCTCTACGATGGACCCCGAACAAGCGATTGAGGAGGTTCTTTCACACGAGGATTTCACTAATCATGTCGAAAGGTATCGCAAATGGGTCCCAAAAGAAGGCGGATGGTTAGAACGACTTAAGAACTGGTTTGAAGAGTTGAAACGAGGTTTTTCAGCGGAATCAAGGTCTATAGATTCCGTCGGACTTGGGGTTGATGGTCTCTTCAAGATTGTGGGAATCCTAGCTTTGACTTTGTTGGGGGCCTTTCTGATTGTACTGTTAGTAAATTACCTCAGTGCTCGCCGAAATCTCACAATCAAATCATCTGGGAAGAAGACCAGAAAACCTCCTCCGCAAGTGGTGTTAGGGATGGAACTTGCTCCGGAATCTCTCCCCGAGGATTTGCTTGCTCAAGCTCGTTTGTACTGGGGGAAAGGGGAGGCCCGTCTCGCGATGTCCTTACTCTATCGTGGTGCGTTGAGCTCGCTTGTTCATGAGCAAGAGGTCGCGATCGAGAGCTCAGATACTGAGTATGAGTGCGTGGCTCAGGTGAAGTCTGATGCGAGCAAGAGACTATCAGATTATTTCGAACATCTTTCGCGATACTGGGTGATGGTTGCCTACTCCGAGGAGGAAGTAGAGGGGCAGTCCTTTGAGCAGTTGTGTCAGACATGGCCTTTTGGAAGGAGGAAGGGATGAAGTTGCGAAATCGATTGCTGATGGGGTTAATCTTCTTTCTGCTTAGTAGTTGTGGTGAGTATGAGGAGAAGGAACGAGAGGTTGGCTACAAGGGACTGGCAAAAATCAATCACTTGTTAGCAGCAGAACGTTTTGCAGAGAAGATGGGTTGGGAGGCGGAGAGCTACCGAGGAGTTCCTTCCCTGCCACCTCCTGCAGGGATTACGCTCGTTCTCCCTGCCGAGAGTCTCCAGAGTGAAGGTCAGTTGAGCCAGATTGAAGAGTGGATGCAGGCTGGCGGGCATCTCGTGGCTTTCCTTTCTTTGCAAGATGAAGATGCGCTCACACTTAGGAGTTCAGAAAACAAACAAGAAGTGGAACCCTTTCAGGCTTTTCTCGATTATTTCTCGTTCGAGTTGGTTCCTCACCTAGAGAGAGCTGACGATCAGGATGCCGCGGAGGAAGATTACACCTGGATGCGCGGAAGGACGATCACACAGACTCCCTTCAATGATGAAGAACCTTACCTCGTAAATTTTCGCTCTCGTTATCTCTTATCTGACCCCGATTTCCCAGAACAAGGTGCTCGTGTCTTTCAATCTTATGATTATGGGGAAGGTTCACTGGTCGTGTTTACTTCTTTGGGTTGGGCTACGAACGAGTCCTTGGGAAAGGCTGAACATGCGGTCTTTTTACGAGACGTGTTAGGATTTGATGAGATGAAGTCAGAGATCTGGTTTGTTCACTCGACCCGCCTTTCTTTCTTCAAGCTACTATGGAAGCAATTTCCACTGGCCCTTATTTTGTTAATGATCACTCTGGTGTTGTTAGTCTGGTGGGCGGCACGAGGTTTTGGACCTAAGTTTGTTCGCGGGACCGTTCCCATCGCCCGTCTCGACGAGCACTTGGAAGCGAGTGGCGCTTTTTTCCTGAAGCATAAGGGGGAGGCTCTTATCATCGAGCAATTGCGCACTCGCTTACGCAAAAAAATCGCCCGAGCTTCTAATCAACCAATGAACCTAAACGAAGGGGAACTCTTTGACGCAGCAGAAAAGCAAGGAGTGCTCGTTTCAGTAGAGAGAGATGCGCTCACCAGTGTCAGCACCGACAAAAACCTTCTTTCCACACTCACTACTCTCAAGAATCTCGATAAACGACTATGAATACAGATGACCACCAGCCGCTCCCTCCTCCCATGCCTGCGGGGGGGATGCCTTCCGTGTCCGAGGAAGCTGCCCCTTTGCAATCAGAATCACAGCTAGAGCCAGGGCAGGAGGTTTCTGCAGAGCTAACGACATTACAGCAGATTCGTCGCCAAATTGAGCGTGTGTTCATTGGTCAGCAGCACTTAGTTGATAATGTTTTGGTCGCGTTTTTAAGTTCGGGACACATCCTTATTGAGGGACAACCCGGCTTGGGGAAAACGCATTTGGTAGTCGCCTTGGCGCAGACTTTTCAAGGGCTCTTCAAGCGGATTCAGTTCACGCCTGATCTGATGCCTTCTGATGTGACGGGGCACAATCTATTCGACATGTCGAAACAGACTTTTGAGTTCAAACAAGGGCCTGTGTTTACGAATCTTCTCCTTGCGGATGAGATTAACCGAGCTCCCGCTAAGACGCAGTCGGCTCTGTTAGAAGTGATGCAGGAGCGTCAAGCGACCATTGATGGCACCGCGTATCCGCTGCCACAGCCCTTCATGGTGCTCGCTACCCAGAACCCAGTCGAGCAGGACGGAACCTATCCTTTACCCGAAGCACAATTGGATCGTTTTATGATGAAGGTGGTGGTGGAAGAGCCTGCTTTGGAGGATGAAATCTTGATCGCTACTCGTGCTACGCAATCAGGGATGGACTCTCTCCATCCGAGTCAGTTAGAGGCGGTGTGCGGACCAGAAGATGTTGTTCGACTTCGTGACTCTATTCATCAGATCACGATCTCGCCTGCAGTGATTCGCTATGCCGTCGAGCTGGTGCAAGCAACTCGGGCTTCCGAGATGACCTCTTACGGCGCGAGTCCTCGGGCCAGTATTTCTCTAGTGGAGGCTGCCAAGGGCTTTGCGATGTTACGAGGGCGGGATTACGTTATCCCCGACGACGTCAAGGGCTGTGCTCTCCAAGTGCTGCGTCACCGCCTGCGTCTCACGCCGGAAGTCGCTATCTCTGGCCAAACGATCGATGAGACCGTGGTGGCAATTGTGAATTCGGTAGAAGCTCCTCGTCAGTAATCGATGCGTCCTTCTGGTCAGCTCTTGATTAGCTTCGTAGCCTTGTTCGCAGGCGCGATAGTGTTCGCATTTTACAGCGGCTGGTTAGGGCTTTTTGGGATGCTTGTTCTCCTAGTAGCCTTCGTGGCCATCCTGGATGGCCTGTTGCTGCTTATTCGGGTTAGAGTAAGCTTAGAAAGAGAACTGCCTGCTCGCTTCGCTCTGAAGCAAACGACGGAGGTGCGCTATGTGCTCCGTAACCAAGGCCGACTTCCCATCCGGGCACGGTTCTTTGATGGGGTGCCCGAAGAGTGTTTCTACGAGTTATTGCCCTTCAAATTACCGAGGCTAAAATACA
>CALFBF010000007.1 GCA_937949965.1 uncultured Roseibacillus sp. | reverse complement strand
TGCCCAGCACCGCGTCCGTAGAAGAGGGATTCGCCAGCGGCATCACCTTTCACGGCAATAGCATTGAAGACTCCGTTGACCGAGGCGAGAATGTGTTTCGAGGAGATGAAGGACGGTTGGGTGCGAATCTCGACCCGTCCTTCCTCGTCTTGTCTTACGAGAGAAAGGAGTTTTACCACGTAGCCTAGTTCTTTTGCGAACTTGATGTCCAGCGGGGTAACCATCTCGATGCCACGCACGTAGACCTCACGGTAATCAATGAGGGAGCCATAGGAGAGGGAGGCTAAGAGAATCGCCTTGTGCGCTGCATCCCACCCGTTGACATCGAGGGTCTCGTCTGCTTCCGCATAACCGAGATCCTTTGCCTCCGCCAAAGCTTCAGGGTAGCCGAGTCCGGCTTCGGTCATTCGTTGTAAAATATAGTTCGAAGTCCCGTTGATAATTCCCGTTAGAGCCTCGATTCGGTTACCAACGAAAGATTCCTGGACCCCTTTGATCACTGGAATCGCTCCCGCTACCGCTGCCTCGAAATGGATGGGAGTATTGTGCTCCTTGGAGAGGGCGAAAAGCTCAGTCCCGCGTTCTGCCAAAAGCGCTTTGTTCCCGGTCACGACTGGTTTGCCCGCCTTGAGCGCAGCTGCCACTAGGTGGAAGGCCGCATCGGTGCCACCAATCAGTTCCACCACAATGTCTACTGCGGGATCTTCAATCAGAGTCGCTAGATCCGTTCCGAAAAGCTCGTCAGAAGCATCGGCTTCCCGGAATTTGTTGAGATCGCGCACCACAATGCGGCGTATCTCCAGCTTCACAGTTCCGTGTGTTCTCTCACTAATCAGATCTCCATTACGTGCAATAATATTCCACACCCCAGAACCGACAGTTCCGAATCCAGCCAAGCCAACTCCTAAGGTTTTGCAACTCACGGAAGGGCGTTTAGCGCTTAGTGGTCAAAAGGGAAAGTTTGGATGATGAGTTTTTTTTAAAATGAAATTTAAGCTGGACTCGAACGGTGAATGCGAGCAATTTATCAATTCAATGAGAATTATATGTAATTACATGGTTTTTGTTTTGGCTCTTTTTTCTGGGGTGTTAATGGCTCAAGTAGAATCTGGAGAAATTGTCTTCAATGAAGTTTTAGCGAGTAATGAAACGGCTTTTTCTCCTGCTGGAACGACTAATTCTCCAGACGTAGTCGAGTTTTTGAATCTGACTCCAGATTCCATCGATTTGAGTGGATATTTTTTCTCGGATGACTTTGCAAATCCACTGCGTTGGCCGTTCCCCGCTGGAACGGTCATTCCTGCGAATGGATTTCTAGTCGTGATCTGTGATGGCAGTGGCGGAGATCGTCCTGACTTTCGCTTGTCAGCGGGGGGAGAAGATTTGATTTTAAGTTCCCCGTCAGGGGTGGAGATTTCAAGGTTAAGTTTTCCCCGTCAGGCGACTGACGTTTCGTATGCCCGATTTACGGATGGGAGTTATGGTTTCTTCCCGGACGTTACCATAGGGGGCGCCAATGCTGGGGGGACAGCATTGGCGTCACTAGTCGGGCGACCTTCAGTGAATCAAGAGTCAGGATTTTACACAGATGCAGTGGAAGTCGTTTTAGAGCCTGATGAAGAGGGAGATATCATTCACTTCACAATAGATGGTAGTCAGCCGGATACCAGCTCTCCTGTCTATAGCGCAGCGGTTACCATCACGGAAACAACTGTTCTTCGTGCGATTTCCTCACGTGGGGGTGAAGTGAGCGAATCAACGATGAGGAGTTTTCTATTTGAAGAAGTGCCTGCGCTTCCGGTTGTGATTTTGACGAGTGATCAAGAGACTGCTGAACCAGGAAACCGTTTTCGACCTTATACTCGATTTATAATTGATGGTCGAATCCGGTTTGATTTTTTAGAAGATGATGGCCGGCTTGAGATTAGTCAATATGCCGAGTTTGAAAGTTCAGGAAGATCAAGTTCCGATATCCCTCCCTTAAATGGTAAGATTTTTGCGAGGGCCAGACTTGGTCCAAGTTCTTTGAATCATCAATTCTTCCCGGAGAAAGAAGAACGTCGTTTTGAGCGGATTCTACTGCGTAATACCAGTCAAGATCATACAGAAGCGAGAATGCGTGACGGGATATTTTCTTATATGCTCGGGCAGGATGATATTGTTGAGTTAGAGGAAGAGGGGTTCCGACCTGTGGTGGTTTACCTAAATGGTCGTTTTGTCGGACACATGAACATTCGTGAAGATGACGATGCTGAATTTGCGCGGCAATACATATCTGACGCCGAGATTATAGAAGAAGGTTTTGGTTGGGTTGCTGATTACTACGGTTTCGGAGTCGATAATCGGTCTGATACTGCTTTGGAAGAAATGAAAACCTTCCTAACCTTTGATACTCAATTTGTGGATGGTCTCCTAAGGGGAAGCGCAAGATTAAGTGAGGGAAATACTTGGTTTGATTTCGCCGATCGCCCTAATTTTAGAAATTACCTATTACATGACTATGATTTGAGCCTTGGAGAAGGGGGAACTTTTGAAAATTTTGATGCTCCTTACGATGATCTTTTCTTTAGTTTTGGGAGACCTCCTACCGAACCTGGAGATGTTCTCTGGTCTGAAATTATTCAGGCCAACGCGGCTTTCTTTAATCTCTTTGCTTATCCCGAGAGATGGATTGAAAAAATTGATGCCATCGAGGCTGCTATGGCTCCTGTAATGCCGGCCACAATTGATTATTATGTGAATGATTTGGCTGGTAATGGTTTGACAGTTGAAGATGTAATCAATGGTTTGGATAGAGAAAGAATTGAACGTTTTAGGTTAGTGGCTCTCGATATGCCTCAATGGCTCGGATACGTTGATGAGATGCGAATCTTTGTGAATGTTCGTTACAATGGCGTTCTTGAGGCCATGCAGACTCGTTTTTCTTTGCCGGACTTAATTGATCTCAATATCGCAAGTAGTGATTCATCGCAAGGTGATGTTCGGGTGCATCAATTTCGAGTGACTCCAGGTCGTGAAGTTGGACCCTATTTCCGAGGTGTTCCACTCCGTCTCAAAGCAGAACCTAAACCCGGTTTCGAATTTGTTCGCTGGGACGGTTTAGCTGCCGGAGAGACTGACGAAGAAATTAATATTCCTTTCGATATTGCAGGCAATGTCATCGCGGTGTTCGAACCGAGTGCTATCTTAGCAGCAACGGCTGGTAACCTAGTGATTTCCGAAATTCATTACAATCCGCTTGGGATTGCGGAAGCCAGTGAGTTCATTGAACTAACCAATATTTCAAGTAGTGAGTTGAATCTAGCAGGTCTGCGCTTTGCGGCAGGGATTGATTACCTCTTTCCGAATGGAAGCACTTTGGCAGCGGGTTCGTCACTTATCTTGACCCCAGCAGATTACGTGGGGAATCTTTCGAATGATGGAGAGCAGATCGCATTGGTTGCGGCAGATGGTAGCACGATTGAAGCCTTTGCCTACAATGATAGTCGTTTTTGGCCTGCAGCTGCAGATGGCCTAGGCCATTCTTTGACCCGAATTCGACCCGATCTTATTCTCGATCCTGCCCTACCATCCACTTGGCGAGCGAGTCAATCTGCGGGTGGTTCTCCTTTAACGATATCTTCTTTATCATTGGTGGGGAACTCTGCAGAAGAGATCAGATCGTATTATTTTGGGGAAGACTCTACCGAAGATCTTCTTCGAGTAACCCGTCTAGAAGGAGAGAATTCATTCAGTCTCCGTTTTCAGCGTGTTTCAGGAGCTGACGATGCTGTCGCTTTGTTGGAAACTTCGACTGATTTGATTACTTGGTTTCCGCTACCAGATCAGGCTTTTTTGTCCCGCCAAGTGCCAGTGGATGGTTTTGAGGACGTAGAGACAGAGGTAATACCTATTGCAGAGGAAGAGCGTTACTATCGCTTAATCGTGAATCCACGTTGAGGAAGTAAAAATTTGAGCTGGACTTGAATGATTTTCCGAACAATTTTCATGTTAGATGAAGATTTGGGTTGTTGATATATTTTGCACGATAATATTTTTTTCTAATGTGTTGTCAGCTCAAGTGGAGTCTGGAGAAATTGTCTTCAATGAAGTTTTAGCGAGTAATGAAACGGCCTTTTCGCCTGCGGGAACGACTGACTCTCCAGACGTAGTAGAGTTTTTGAATCTGACTCCAGATCTCATCGATCTGAGTGGATACTTTTTCTCGGATGGCCTCGGGAATCCACTGCGATGGCAGTTTCCAGCAGGAACAACCATTCCAGCTAATGGTTTTCTGGTTGTGATCTGTGATGGCAGTGGCGGAGGTCGTCCCGACTTTCGCTTGTCAGCAGGAGGAGAAGATTTGGTTTTAACTTCCCCATCAGGGGAAGAGATTTCGAGTTTAAGTTTTCCCCGTCAAACGACTGATGTTTCGTATGCCCGATTTGCGGATGGGAGTTATGGTTTCTTTCCAGATGTCACCATAGGGGCTGCCAATGTAGAGGAGTCCGCATTGGTGTCACTGGTCGGACGACCTTCGGTAAATCAAGAATCAGGATTTTACACGGATGCAGTGGAAGTGGTTTTAGCGCCTGATGAAGAGGGAGATGTCATTCATTTCACAACCGATGGTAGTCAACCGGATACGGATTCTCCTGTCTACAGCACAGCAATTACCATTACTGAAACGACTGTTCTTCGTGCGATTTCCTCACGAGGAGTTGGGGTGAGCGAATCAACAATGAGGAGTTTTCTCTTTGAAGAAATGCCCGGTGTCCCAGTTGTTATTTTGACGAGTGATCAAGAAGAAGTAATAGGTGGACTAGATTTTAGTGACCCTTATACGCGATTCATGATTGATGGGCGGGTTCGGTTTGATTTTTTAGAGAACGATGGCCGCCTGGAAGTTAGTCAATACGCTGAGTTTGAAAGCTCTGGGCGAACAAGTGGTCGCCGCCCTCCTCTCAATGGTAAAATTTTTGCACGGGCGAGACTGGGCCCAAGCTCCTTAAATCATCAGTTTTTCCCAGAGAAAGAAGAACGTCGCTTTGAACGAGTATTATTACGCAATTCAAGCCAAGATTTCTCAGAAGCCAGAATGCGTGACGGTGTGCATTCTCATATGTTAGGGCAAGACAATATTGTTGAGCTAGAGGAAGAAGCATTTCGTCCTGTTGTTCTTTATTTAAATGGTCGTTTTCTTGGTCATATGAATCTCCGTGAAGATGATGATTCTGAGTTCGCAAGGCAATATATCAGTAATGAGGAAGTTGTTCAGGTAGGTCTTGGCGGTAGATTTGATCATTTCTTTTTAGGGGTGGATCATCGAGCTGATGATGCGGTTAATGAGCTTCGAAGTCTAATTACGTTTGATACTCATTTGGTGGATAGTTTTTTAAGATTAGGCGGGATAGGAAGTGAGGGGAATACATGGTTTGGGTTTGCCGATCGTCTTGGTTTTAGGAATTACCTTTTACATGACTACGATTTAAGTCTGGGTGAAAGGGGGAGTTTCGCACGTGTCACTGCTCCTTTTGATGATCTTAATATTAATGTTGGTTTTCCTCGCGTTCAACCGGGCGACGTTTTGTGGTCTGAGATTGTGCATGCTAATGCCGCCTTTTTTAATCTCTTTGCTTACCCCGAGAGGTGGATTGAAAAAATCGATGCCATCGAAACAACCATGGCTCCTATGATGCCTAGAACAATTGATTATTATACGAACGATTTAGCTAATAATGGTTTTACTGTAGAAGATGTGATTGACGGTAGACCGAGAGTTGCTGCTGAGCGTATTGATCTGATAGCTCTCAATATGCCGCAATGGCTTGGATATGTTGATGAGATTCGGACTTTTGTTAATGTCCGATACCGGGGTGTTCTTGAAGCTATGCAGACTCGTTTTTCTCTCCCTGAG
Organism: uncultured Roseibacillus sp.; assembly: GCA_937949965.1. GTDB lineage: Bacteria > Verrucomicrobiota > Verrucomicrobiia > Verrucomicrobiales > Akkermansiaceae > Roseibacillus. The sequence continues at coordinate 27,958 of CALFBF010000007.1, read as the reverse complement.
ATGATTGAACTCAATATTTCGAGTAACGATTCTTCACGAGGAGATGTTCGGGTGCATCAATTTCGGGTCACTCCAGGCCGCGAAGCTGGACCCTATTTCCGAGGCGTTCCACTTCGTCTCAAAGCAGAACCTAAGCCCGGTTTCGAATTTGTTCGCTGGGACGGTTTAGCTGCCGGAGAGACTGACGAAGAAATTAATATTCCTTTCGATATTGCCGGCAATGTCATCGCGGTGTTCGAACCGAGTGCTATCTTAGCAGCAACGGCTGGTAACCTAGTGATTTCCGAAATTCATTACAATCCGCTTGGGATTGCGGAAGCCAGTGAGTTCATTGAACTAACCAATATCTCAAGTAGTGAGTTGAATCTAGCAGGTCTGCGCTTTGCGGCAGGGATTGATTACCTCTTTCCGAATGGAAGCACTTTGGCAGCGGGTTCGTCACTTATCTTGACCCCAGCAGATTACGTGGGGAATCTTTCGAATGATGGGGAGCAGATCGCATTGGCTGCGGCAGATGGCAGCACGATTGAAGCCTTCGCCTACAATGATAGTCGTTTTTGGCCTGCAGCTGCAGATGGCCTAGGCCATTCTTTGACCCGAATTCGACCTGATCTTATTCTCGATCCTGCCCTACCGTCCACTTGGCGAGCGAGTCAGTCTGTGGGTGGTTCTCCGAGTGCAATTTTCACGGAATCGTTAGCAGGGGATTCAGAAGAAGAGATTCGGGCATACTCCTTCGGGAACGATGTGACAGATGATGTTTTACGTGTTGATAGTGTTGATCGTGATTCTTTCATTCTTCGCTACCGTCGAGTTTTGGCCGCCGATGATGTGACTGTGTCCTTGGAAACCTCGACTGATTTGAGCACTTGGGTTGCTCTTCCGGATCAAGTTTTTCTTTCCTCTCAAGTGCCTATCGATGGCTTCGAGGAAGTGATGACGGAGGTTGCTTCCTTCGTCGATGAGGAGCGTTATTATCGTCTGATCATCTCTCCACGCTAAGCCACAATGTTTGCCTAGGTGAGAGATTTTTTGAAAGAGAGGATTTCCAGAAAATCTGAGCACGGACAGCTTGGGAACATTTTTTTTGCGACTTATTCCCAGGAATGGGGTTAGCATGTAGATATGAACCAATCGTTGCTTATTGTCGGAGTGGGAGGAGTTCTCCTGGGCGGAGTGGGAGGATTTATTGCTCGGGGAGGAAGTTCTACTGGGGTAAATGATGACGGAAGTTCAAGCGCAACGAAAACAGGACGGACAAAGGTGGTGGCGGTGGAGACTGGTCGCCGGGAGGTGATTAGAGACTTTACGCAAATATACGGTGAGCAAAGTCAGACTGTTCGAGTGCAGCGTCTCCTTGATTATTATACCGAACTTGATCCTGCTTTATTTGAGAGCGAAGCGGCTAAGCTGGATGAACTGCCTTTCTCGGAGCGCATTCTGGCTTCCTATCTCCTTTTTTCACAGTGGGCTGAAATCGATCCTCTTGCTGCCCTCGCGCAGACAGATACCATGGGGCGTACTGGCTTTTTTGTGAAGCCGACAGTCTTGCAGAGTTGGGCCTCGGGAGACCCTGCGGCAGCGGCTCAGTATCTGCAGGAAAATCCCCGAGACTTTGCCTTTATGGGCGGGATGGGTGGAGGACGTGGTCGCGGAGCCTCTGCTACAATCGCCTTGGAATGGGCTCGCCAGGATCCTGATGCTGCGCTCGCGTGGGCAAAGGGTCTCTCCGGTCGCGAAAGCCAAAGCGCGGTCGCTAGTGTCATTCGGCAGGTTGCCAGCGACGACCCTGTGAATGCGCTATCTATGGCTAATGGATTGGATACGGGCTCTCAAGAGGAAGCTCATGCCGCGATTGCGCTGGAGTGGGCCAAGGAGGATTGGGATGCGATGGAGAGCTGGGCGCGCGGCCTCCCGGTAGAACAGCGTGATGCTGCTCTCGCTCGTGGAATAGCTGGCCTTGCTCAGCGCGATCCTGAGGATGCAGCTACTCGTCTTCTCTCTCTCAATGAAGGGGCGGTAAGAGATGAGGCCTTTGGTGATGTTATTGAGCCTTGGGCTCGGCAAAACCCAAAGGCAGCGATGGATTTCCTGATCGCTAATGGTAGTGAAGCCGCTCAAGAAAGTGCCATGCGCGAGGCGATGGTTCCTCTTGCACGGACGGATTCTAACGAGGCTTTGGAAGTCATTCGGACATTAGATGACAATGCCGTGCGAGATCGCGCAGTGAGCACATTTGTTTTTAGTTCGAGTGATGTTGACCTCCAAGAAGCGGTGCAATTAGCCGCGACGATTGGTGATGACGGGAGTAGAGAACGGACCGTGGGAATCGCTGCGAGACGTTGGTTCCGTGAAGACGCAGAGGCTGCGGAATCCTTCTTTACTACGGCAGAACTCGTAGATGCCGACACCCTCCAACGTATCAAAGAGCAAGCTACTGGCAATGGGAACGAAGGCCGTGGTCGTGGCCGCCGGGGAGGTCGTTGATCGAGCTTTTCCCACGGACAGAGAAGGGGTTCGACCAATTTCGACAGATTAGCGAAGCTGCTCATGCAATGCCAGCACATAGCGCGACGTTTTCAGTTACCAGTTCGGGGAAGGGCACTTACGAGATCACAGACCACGTGCGTGCAGTGGTTGCGGAGTCGGGAATGACTACCGGGATCGTCACCGTTTTCGTGAAGCATACCTCGGCGAGTTTAGTGATTATGGAGAACGCCGATCCATCCGCCCGAACAGATCTTGAGGAATTCTTCGAGCGTCTGGTGCCCGAGGATACCGATTACTTCATCCACACCTATGAGGGTGCTGATGACATGCCGAGTCATATTCGGATGGCGCTCACCCGCACCAGCGAAGTCATCCCCATCATTAGTGGCCGTATGGCGTTAGGAACTTGGCAGGGAATTTTCCTCTTCGAGCATCGGCGAGCCCGCCATCGCCGCGAGATCGTGGTTGCGGTTGTTGGCGAGTGAGGAATTAGAGCGTCTCCGGACTCAGTATGGCAGAGTTGAATCGTGTCAGGGAATCTTGGTGCGGACATCTTTTGTCCGGGTAGGGTGGCTATGCTTGAGTTGTTTTCTAGTAATAAAAAAATTACATAATAGCCTTTTTTTATCTGATAAAATGACTGCTGAATTAATCGACCTCTCAACTCTTCTAGCGAGAGAAGTTACCTACCGAATCCCTCTCTATCAAAGGCCCTATGGTTGGAGCGAAGAACTTTGCCACAATTTGGTGGAGGATTTCCAAGAGTTGGAGGCTAGCCCATCCGCGATTCATTACCTTGGTAATTTGGTAGTTCAGGCTCCTAAAGGAGAGCCCAAGACCCAAGACGTGATCGATGGCCAACAGCGCCTAACGAGTCTCTTTCTTATGCTTGATGCGATGGGTCAAGGAAAGAGCAACTACTGTAAGAAACTGATTCCGCAATCGACGGATGGCGCGACGGACATTGCGACTGATTATCTTAAACCAGAGAGCGATCAACAAGGGGCGGTTTGGCGGAACTACAAGATTTTTGGAGAAAAGAAAATTCAGCTGAATGAAGAGCTTCTTCGTCGCGTGAAGGTTTCGTTAGTTACCCTTTACAGTAATGAGCAAGAATCTCCGAATGGAATCAGTGATTGTTCCCAGACTGTTTTCGAGAAAATGAATGTCGAAGGCTTGAACTTATCGTCTTTTGATTTGGTTCAAAATGCTCTCTTCATGCGCGCAAGAGAGCTGCAACCCGAGGGAAGCCAAGTTGATTACCGAAGGCGCCTCAACGAAATTTGGCAAAATGTGACAGAGCTCTTTGAGAGTGAGCGTGATTCGCTACGACTTGAATTTTTGCAAGATTTTCTGATCCTACGAAAATGGTCAGAGTCGGATAAAGATAAGGCCGCCCGGGCTCCGGAGTCGAAGTTAGTGAAGAAGTTCGAAGAAGTCCTACGGAAAGAGGGTGGCTCGATTCAGCAACTTGAAAAATTGGTCTCCGAAATGTGGAGACATGCCGAGGCTTGGGTCGCCGTGAGGTGCGGGCGAATAGATGGAGTCGATAGTGAGATGTCGTCGGTGCTCGCTAAGCTAGCGCGTGCCCTGACCAGGAATGCTACTCCACTGGCAGTTGAAATGTTTTTGCGTTCAACGAAATTTGGGGAAAGAGAGAGAGAAACTTTCGTGGGGTTTATTAAGGCTATTCTTATTAATAATTTTCTTAATACAAAAGTGCAGCTGGGGGATTGGTTAGGGCTTTTGAAAAATGATGACGATAAGCCTCCAACCATAGAGTGTTTTAAAAATTTTTTGGATGAAAAGCATGTTAACTTCTCCGACGAATTAGAAAAGCAACTAAGGGGTGTTTCCAGTGACGAAGAAGATGAGGAAAATTCTGAACAAGAGAAAGAACCTAAGGGAGAAAAAGCGCCTGACGGCTCTGAGGAGGATTCGACGGAAGAGGATTCCGTTGAGTATGTAGATGTTTACGCGAAGCAAGGACGCTTGATCGCTCTCTTGGAGGTCTACGAAGACAAACTCACTGCGGGGAATTTGGACACTGCGATTCAATACGTCGGGGGCAGGCCAACTTTGGAACACATTGTCCCACAGAATCCTCGTCCTGGTGAGGAAGGACGTCCATCGGAATGGGGGGAGGTGAGGGGCGAGCGCTGTCACACGCTAGGAAATTTAACCCTGTTAGGGGGACGCTTGAATAGCTCAGTGGGGAATCGTTCTCCTTTAGAAAAAGAAAAAGCTTACCGCACTTCAAACTTCGTGATGACTCGACGTATTGCTGAGGAGGAAGATTTTAGAATCTGCTCAGGAGAGAATCCACCACCGGATCGATGTTGGTCTCAATACATCGAGAAGCGAACTACTTATTTAGCCAAAGAACTTGTCAAAGCCCTTGCCCTCTAATTAAATATGTTTTCACAAAGCAACCTTCCCACAACTCTGATTGGTTTCACGAATGGCGAAACTGACTTCCGTATTCCTCTTTACCAACGGCGATACAATTGGTCGGAGAGCCATGTTGAGACTCTCTTTAATGATGTTCGAGATGCGTTTAAGGAAGGCATTTCTCATTACTTTGGCACTATCACTCTAGTAAAATCAGTCGAAGGTGATTATGAAGTGATTGATGGACAGCAACGGCTCACCACGCTGAGTCTTCTGTTCATGGCGCTGGCGGAAAAGTGGAAGGATAAGCTTGCGGGCGATGTTTTCCGGAACTTTTGTCTCAATCCGGATACGGGCTTGCCTCGGCTATCATTTGAGAACCATTGGGATCAGATGGCTTATCATCAGGTGATGCTCGGACGCTATTGCTCATTGAGCCAACGAGAGAATTCTATTTTAAAGAATTATAACAAGCTGAGAGAGCGGGTGGAAGATCTCAATCTGGAAGACTGGACCAACCGCAATAACTGGGAAAAGCTTCAACTTGTTAAGGTCGAGCTGCCTTCCAACATGATCCCGGAAAGAGTCTTTCGACGAATGAATGGTTCGAAGCACGAAATGTCGTTTAAGGATTTGGTAAGGAACTTTTTGATGATTAATCCTAAAGCTGCTTCGAATGATGAACTCGCGGTTTTCCAAGCTTGTTCGCAAACTCACGAATGGCGTTATAGCATGATTGCAGCAGCCAATAATCGAGGCAGGAAGGGAAGTATGAAAGAGCAGTATGAGCACTTTCAATCCGCTTATGATAGCATCAAAGAAGAGAAATTAGTGGGTTCGAAAAAAGAATTCGCAGAGAATTTAGTAGATGCGGAAGATCCGCAAGGCAAGGGTAAATGGATCTTGAGACTTGACCGATATCAGAAGCTTTTCAAAGAGCGTATCAGTGAAGACCCTTATTTCTGGGATAAACGTTATGGAGCCTTAATGATGAGGATTGCGGTCACAGAACAAGATGAAACCGCAGGTGATGAACTTGTTAGAACGATTGTAAAGAATCTCGTGTGGTGGATGGCTGCTCATCGACTGGATAATGCTAACAATCACCGTGCGTCCTGGGATCGAGGCCGCTACTGGGGCAAGGAGAATGAGGCAATCTGGAACTGGGAGGCAACAGTGGATAGTATCGAAAGGGAGGATGGGAAGGTTTCGGTGGAAGAGGTTCGAGAGGGGGTAAAAAATTGGTTGGCCGCAAACGAAGATCGGAAGACAAATAATTCGGGGAGGATTGGTTTAGATAAGGATTGGAAGGAAGGGGACTTCGATGAGGCCATGAAACTGTTAGAAAGTGATGAACCAACGCGATAATCGGAGAAAGCTGATCTTGCTTCGTTTGCAAGGAGGAGAACGGTTTACTGCACGTCAGGCGGCGGTAGACTTTGAGGTGGATGAGCGAACAATTCGGCGGGATATTGACAAACTCCGTACCCAAGGACGGTTTGCCATCGAGAGTGATCAGAGGGGGTTTTGGATGCGTAAGGCTTCGCGTGGAGAGCGAGATCCTACCGACCTGCGAGTCTTCGGAGTGTTTTTTTTAGCCGGTGGATTCATCGATAGCCGCTATGGGACATTAGACTCGGATCTAGGAGTGAGATTGCGAGAATGTCTTTTGAAGCAAGCCGAATTGGGAGTGAATGATTTCTATTCGGAACATCGAATGGTTCGGCTCAATCATCCTCAGACCACGGAGGATGATTTGCGAAGGATCGGACTTCTTGGACGGAGTATCCTATGTCGTGGTGCCATGAGTTTTGATTATCGTAATCTGGAGTCAGAGCTCGAAATTAACCGTGAGGTTTTACCGCTGCAAATTCGGGAGAGTGACGGACTTTGGTATCTGATGGGGTATTGTTATTACAACGGTGAGCGGCGAGTTTATCATCTGAGCCGAATGAAGAATCTGGTCTCATTATCAGCGAAAGGAGGAGGTCCTAGCGAGGAACAGATTGCCAAGTGGGTGCAGGATGAGCAGGAGGGGATATGGCTGTTAGGAGAGGGGGAAGCAGAGACCGTGGTAGAGATGAGGGTAACAGGTTATGCTCGGAACCATGTGGCTGAACGCCCGATAGCAAATTACCAAAAGGTTCTGAGTGACGATGGGAGTGAGTGCGTTTTGCAGGTAAAGGTGAAAGGCCTCACTGAATTGATGTTGTGGGTAAGACGATTTGGACCAGATGTAGAGATTCTAAAACCGCTACCTTTTCGCGAACAATGTTTAGCTGATCTGAAGACGGCGTTGGCTAATTATCAGTCGAGTAGGGAGTGAGTTCCTACTAGGTTGAGGACCCTCCTTTCGAGATCCGGCGAAAGTCTGGCGATTCGTCTTAGGAAGATTTGCGTTTCGCTTTTTTCCGAAGAGGAGGCCGCTTTGAGAAAGGTTTGGTAATCTGTCACCGCGATGGCTTCGAGTGAGTGTAGGGGGAGACCTCGAGAGAGAAGTTGGGAGAATACCCTCCAATTGAGAGAGTCTTCGTTGGCTACTTTACGTTTTACTGGGAAAGGGTAGTTGCAAACGATCTCTCGCAAGATTGTTTGGAGAGCTGGCGGGAGAGATCTGGTGGTGCTTGCTTGAGGGATGAGCCAGTCGACGAGCTTTTCACCGAGGTATTTGTCGCGAAAGGAGTGGATTTTTTCTAACCGTTCCTCGCTGATTCCAAAAAGCTGGACGTAGCAACGTAAATGGTAAAGTGAAGGCTGTGGAGGTGAGAGGGCGGTATCTAGTAATTTTCGAGAAAAATCATGAAGAGACTGTGAAGCGCTAAATTTCCAAAGATATTGTGCAGCCATGTCGCGACACGAGGGAGTCGGGTGCGAACAGTAATGGAGGAGGTGACGACAGCGCTCCTTAGTGATAGCGAGTCTATCTTCAGAGGAGATTATAGATTCTACGAGTTCGTTCTTTTGGGTGGAATTCTTTCTGGGAAATTTCTTTTTACGAAGCGAGTATATGGAGTCAGGGATAGGTTTACCGAGATGGTGAATGATCTCAAGATCGGTCATTCCGGTAGCTGCTGCTTGACTGCTGCTGCCATTTTTAAATTTGGTTTTTTGTAAGTCAGGGAGGCTGCTGAATCTGCTCGTTTTGACGAGCTCAACAAATTTTGGGGAAAGCGAATCAGGAGTCGGTCTCATGCAGACTAGACTGCAGGAGAGGGGCGGACAAAAACGGTCCGTGATAATGGAATGAAATAGGGCTTGTTGAGTTCTGCCGGGTTGAGGGGGCTACAAAATACGAATACGAAATGGCCTTGAGGCTGGGGCGGGAGTTTCCGACACTCACCGCACTGATGGCAGATTGGACGGAACGATTTTTAGACCGGGATAATCCGGCGCGGGTGCATTTGATCGGGGTGGCGGGCTCAGGGATGAGCGGTCTTGCAGGCTTGCTTCTGCAGATGGGGCATCGTGTGAGCGGCTCTGATAGGGTGACAAGTGGCGAGGTGGAACGCCTCAAGGGATTGGGGCTGGAGTTCTCTAGCCCACATACTGCGGAGGCTGTCGAGGGGGTGGATGCCGTGGTTTATTCTTCTGCAATCCGTCCTGAGAACCCAGCCCGTGCTGCTGCCGAGGCGGGTGGTATTCCTTGTCTGCTTCGCGCCGAATGTCTGACGGGTATCTTAGGAGGTAAGGATGGCGTTGTTGTCTCGGGCACCCATGGTAAGACGACGACTTCGGCGATGTGTGCCCATATTCTTCGCAAGGGAGGGAAGAAACCGAGCCACTACGTGGGAGCAGAGATTCCGGTCTTGGGTACCAATGCCCATTGGGAGGAAGAAGGAGAGCTCATGGTGGCCGAGGGTGACGAAAGTGATGGCACCCTGCAACTCTATCGCCCGAAATACGCCATCGTGCTCAATGTCGAAGCCGAGCATCTCGACTTTTACTCCGGGATTGAGGAAATCGATGCTGTCTTCTCCACCTTGCTGGACCAAACGGCTGAGTCCATCATCTACTGTGGCGATGATGAAGGAGCTCGCCGCGTCTGTGGCGCTCGCGAAAAGGCGATTAGTTATGGCTTCGGTGAGGAGAATGATTTTGTAGCGCGAGATATTTTAGAGGGCCGGGGGACGACTGCGTTCACGGTCTTCCGGAAAGGGGAGGAGTTGGGGCGGGTCGAACTCGGGATTCCTGGGAGACATAATGTTCTCAATGCACTAGGAGCCATCGTGCTCGCCCATCAGGTCGATACCAGTTTCGAACTCGTTGCTCGTGCGCTTTCCACTTTCGCAGGTGCCAAGCGTCGTTTCGAGACCAAGTGGCGGACTAATGCACTTCGCGTGATTGATGACTATGGTCATCACCCAACCGAGATCGAGGCCACTCTCAAGACCGCACTGAGTCTAGGAAACAGTCGTCTCGTCGTCGTCTTCCAACCTCACCGTTACTCTCGCACTCAGCGCTTAGCTGATGAGTTTGGGCAAGCGCTGCAACTTGCAGACCTCGTATACGTGGTTCCTATTTATGCCGCGAGCGAAGATGCTATCGAGGGCATCAGTGGAGAGACCATCGTGCAAGCAATGTTACGTAAGGGCTCAACTGAAGGGTCCTATTTGGAGGACTTCGAAAACGCGCATCACGTTGTCGGAAATGCTCTCAAGGAAGGCGACCTTCTCCTCACTTTGGGGGCTGGCAATGTTCATGAAATTGGTCGTCGGATCATTCGTGATGTTACTTATGTCGAAGAACTCAAGCGCGAGTGCGATACTGAATGCCTGAAGGTGAAGCTCTACGAACCGATGAAACGACATACGACGATGCTCGTAGGTGGTCCCGCCCAGTTCTGGGTTGAGCCCGAAAGCTTTGCCTGCTTTGTCACTGCGGTGGATTACTTTAAAGAAGAGGGCTTTCCCGTCCGAGTGGTCGGTCGAGGGTCGAATCTTCTCGTTAGAGATGGGGGTATTCGCGGAGCTGTTATCCACCCTGCTAACAAAGGAGAGTTTGGAGAAGTGAAGGTAGTGGGCGATGGTCTCATTGAGGCTGGAGCAGGGGTTCGCTTCAAGAAACTAGCAAGCTTTGCTCAGAAGGAAGGCATCGGTGGTTTCGAATGGATGGAGGGCATTCCGGGTAATGTTGGCGGCGGTCTGCGTATGAATGCGGGCGCGATGGGAGTGGAAACCTTTGACCAAGTGGTGGAAGTGGAGCTGCTAGAAGAAGATGGTCAGCGCCGCGTAAGAACTCGGGATGAAGTCGAGGTCTTCTATCGCAACGTTCCAGAGTTGCGGAGAAATTACGTCCTTCGGGTTGTTTTTAAAGGGGACTCGCAGGCCAGTGCTGCGAATATCCAAGAACTCCTCGATCAGTCGCGGGACAAGCGCAAAAGCTCTCAGCCCCGAGGTGCAAGTGCAGGTTGTATTTTCAAAAATCCCCAAGAGGCGGGAATCGGAGCTGGTCAGCTAGTTGATGAACTGGGCTTGAAAGGAACTGCGGTCGGCAAGGCTGATGTTTCTCAAGAGCACGGAAACTTTATCGTTAATCGAGGGAAGGGAACGGCCACGGAAGTGCTAGAACTAATCACCCAAATTCAGGCCAAGGCAAAAGAAAAGCGAGAAGTGGAGTTGGAAACAGAGGTGCAGATTCTCGGAGAAGACGACTACGCTTTTTAGGTGCTTTGGTTTGTGCGTTACTTTGCAACATTCACTGCGCAATACTTGTAGTTGGGTTGGCGCGAGTGAGGATCGAAGCTGGCATGAGTCAGGCGATTAATCTCCTTGTAGTGCATGGGGAGAAAGACCTGCCCCTTTTGCACTGTGGGCGCGTAATAGGCTTGTGCTTTGATTTCACCGCGCCGACTACTGATCGTCACTTGCTGTCTATCTTCGATTTTAAGTTGTGCGGCATCTTCGGGATTAATTTCTAGATAACACTCTTGGGGGTAGAGTTTGCGGAGGATTTTAGACTTTCCGGTCCGAGTCTGGGTATGCCATTGGCTGCTTGTGCCGCGACCTGTTAGTAGGATTAGGGGATAGTCTTCGCAGGTGGGTTCTGCCAAGGGGGAGGGATGATCGAAGACGAATTTTGCCTTTTGGTTGGCGGTGTAGAACTTACCGTCTTCAAAGAGGCGACGCTCAGTGGGGTGTTCTAACAGACTAGGGCTTTCTGTTTCTGGTGCTGGCCATTGAATTCCTCCCACTTGTTCGAGATGGTTATGATCTCTGATACCGGAAATATCGCAGGGCTGTCCTTTGCTCAGTGCTTTTATAGTGGTGAGCGCTTCCGCAGGGGTGGGCCACTTTTTGATGAACTCACATCCACCCCAGCGATCAGCAAGGGCCTGGATGATACGATAGTCGGTGAGGGCTTGCCCAGGTGCCTTCTTGACTTGTCGAATGATGCCGAGCCGTCGCTCCGAGTTGATGAGAATACCGTCTTTCTCTCCCCAGCCCGCGGCAGGGAGATAGAGGTCTGCCATTTGACTGGTCTCGGTGGTGACATAGATGTCCTGCACCACTAGAAAATCGAGTTTCTCGCGGATGCGAGCAAAGTTTTTTTGGTCGATCCAAGAGTGGTTCGGGTTGGTGGCAATGATCCAGAGTCCTTTGATCTCGCCCTTATCAATCGCTTCAATGATCTGGTCGTAGGCGTAGCCGGGAGCTTCTTGAATACGATCCTCTCGAATGCCTAACAGTCCCGCTACTTTAGCTCGGTGATCGGGATTCCCGAAGTCGTGCCCTCCTAACAGGTTCGTGGTATTGGAGAAGAGCCGTGATCCCATCGCATTGCATTGTCCGGTAATCGAGTTCGCTCCGGTGCCTGGTTTCCCGATGTTACCCGTCATGAGACAGAGGTTGATGATTGCTTGCGCGGTGCGCACTCCTTCGTAGCTCTGATTCACTCCCATCGTCCACCACCAAGAGACTCGTTTGCCAGGTTCAGAGACCCGATGAGCGAGTGCTTCGAGCTCGGCGATACTTTGACCGCAGATAGGAGCCACCTTTTCTGGTGGATAGTCGTCGAGGAAACGAGCGAAGTCTTCGAATCCTTCCGTTTTGTCGAGGTAATCTTCATTGACTCGTCCATCTCGGACAATGATGTGTGCCAGTCCGTAGAGCAGTGCGAGGTCTGATTTGGGTGTTAGCGGGACATGTTGGGTGGCTACTTGCGCAGTTTCGGTGCAGCGTGGATCGATGACCACGATATGAGGATCACGGCGATTTCGCATCACCCGTTGCCACATGATTGGGTGAGCAATGGCGGGATTGGCACCAATGAAAACAAGGGTGTCAGATTCTTCGAAATCGGCGTAGGTGTAGGGTGGAGCATCAAAACCGAAGGACTGTTTATAGGCCACGACGGAGGTGGCCATACATTGGCGGGTGTTGCCATCTCCGTGACGAATCCCCATCCCGAATTTTGCAAATGACCCAAGTAAGAAAAAATCTTCAACGGTGATTTGTCCGGTCGAGATAAATGCGACCGAGTCCTTTCCGTGTTTGTCCTGAATACCTTTAAAGTTCTCGCAAAAGCTATCGAGAGCGGAGTTCCAATCGGTGGTTTTGCCATTGAGAAGCGGTGTTGTTCCTCGTTCATCCGAGTCTAACACCGCAAGTGCTTCCCAACCCTTGGGACAAGCCATTCCGAGGTTGACCGGGTAGTCTACGCTAGGTGTTAGATTTATTGCCTCTCGATCCTTGAGGTGAATTTTGAGTCGGCATCCAGTAGAGCAATATCCACAAACTGAGGTCGTAGTAGCGTCGGGTTTGAGTGCGACAGGAACTTGTCCTAGACCAAACTTACCCGGATTGCGAAGCAGCTCACTGGTAAAAGTGCCTTGCCGAGCGTGGAGAGTGGCTTGCTCTTTGAGCGTTTGAGCGAGTTTCTCGGATGGGATAGGAAGGGTCATGAGTGGAGAAGATATTCTCTGTTAGAGAAAGCTGGGCATCTTGAGAGGGCGCACAGCCTTGAAGTAGAGGGTGCGTTCCGCGAACTCGGAGATTAGGAAAAAAGGAAAGGCTACCCAGGGGTGCAGAAAGACGACACCTATTGCGAGTAGAGCGCTGACGAGACGGATGAGAGAGATGGGGAGAAGTATTTGTGTGATGAGGATTCGCTCGCGTTTCAGCTTTTCACCTTGAAGTTGCAGGAAATCGAGTCCTAGTTTGATAAGAATACCGAGGGTAAAAAAGGGAGTCCAGACAGGGTCAAATAGTGAAAGGATCAGAAGAGTGCTTATAGCAGTAGTGCCAAAGAAACGAGGAAAGGTAATGGCCGCTTTCCAGAGTTGACGATGGGTGGTCTCGTAAATTTTGACACTTGTAAAAATCGCGCAGAGAGCGATGAGAGCAGAAAAGCTGGCAAAGAGTTTTCCGCTGAGAAAATTGACAAGTGGTGCGAGCTGCGAGGAAGGGATAAAAGGGAGATGATGGATAAGAGGAACTGTTAGGAATCCACCCAGGATCGTAAAGGCGAGCAGCTCACGTGAGAGCCAAGAGGTGCGGAGTCCTAAGAAAAAGCGCCAAGCTTTTAAAGGTTGTCCGAGATGAAGAGTCGCGGAGACGAGCCCGATGGTGAACAAGCCCAAGGTCAAGAGCGTGAGTCCCAGAGGGGGGAGTCCGCTGCGTAGGGAGCCAAGGAACAAACCGACTGCAACCTGGGTGAGCACGAGCATAATAACCAGTGGCGCGTGAGCGTGTTCAGGTCTGAGGTTTTGATAATCGGCAGCCTGTGCGGTGATTGGGACTTCGCGCCCGGTGTAGCGAGTGGTCGGTTGGGTAATGTGGGCTGGAGGAGCGCCGTTGAGCCAGCCGAGGTCGCGTTTGCCGAGCTTGGACTTCTCCACCACATTCACTGTCACGATCTTGATGGCCTCGGTGGGACAAGCCTGCACACAAGCGGGGGCTTCTCCTTCTGCCAAACGATCGTGACACATGTCACATTTGCGGACGATACCTCGTTTCTTGGAATACTTGGGAACGTCGAAAGGGCATTTGAAAATACAGTAGGAGCACCCGATGCATTGGTCGTCGAGGTGACGCACGATACCATTCTCTTCTGATTTTTCGTATGCTTTGACCGGGCACCCGTTGAGGCATTCCGGGTCGGCGCAGTGATGACAAGCAGTCGTGATGGTTTGCTGCCAGCTAGGCTCATCTTCGCCTCCTAACAGTAAGCCGACGTCGCGCCAAGATTCGTCCTCATCCAGTCCGTTTTGGCTATGGCAAGCTGCCACACAGGCTTTACATGAGGTGCACTTATCGAGGGCAACCTCAAAGGCGTATTGCTCGCCAGGTCCCGGTTTGCTGAGAGGGATGAGATTGCGATAATGCCCCGCAAGGTCGGGCTCCCGATCGTGTTGTTCGGAAAAGTCTGCTACCGGAGTAGAGAGCGTCTTTTGATCGGCGAGTAACTCGTCGATCAAGGTTCGCTCTGGAGCTGCCGCAGACATTTTCTTGTTAGAATAATTCTAGGCCAGAGCACTGAGGCTCTCTGTGATATCTGCGAGCCATTGGTCAAAGGGCTCATCGTAGTCAACGTCGCTCTCGATGAGAGGAGTGATGCGTTTGGCACCTCGTTTTTCTAAGGCAGTGTCAAAATCCTTCGCACATTGGTTAAAGTCTGGGTACTCCGAATCACCGAGCCCGAGCACGGTGTAGTTGGTATTCTCGAATGAAGCCGCTTTGTCTGATTGCAGATACTCATGAAGTTCTGCGGCATTGTCTGGTGGTTCACCGTCACCATAAGTGGAGGTGATGATGAAGAGGTTCTCGATTTGCGGAAGTGATTGAGGCTCGACTTGAGCCATGTCAGTGACGGTGACTTGATGGCCTTTACTTCCGAGTGATTTGGCCGCTCTTTTTGCTAACGACTCGGAGTTCCCTGTTTGTGAGCCCCAGAGAATGGTGATCGGGAGACCGGTAGTGGATGCTTCGGAGGCAGTTGGTGCCGTTGAGGGGCCGCCGCTTTGGACCTGTATTCTCGCCGCAAGATAGCCATTGAGCCAGCCAACCTGTTCGGGTGTGAAGGGTGCGTTTGGTGGGATGGAAAGCATGGGAGTGTATGAAGAAAAAGAATTAGGGGATTACTCGTAGGAAAATTAAGCCGCTTTACTTGTGGAGGTTTCGAGGAGGGACTTGAGTTCCTCGATTTCAAGCCGACGAGTGAAGTGCGCAAAGCTTTCAGTTCCTTTGCGGTGCGAAAGATAGGTGTTGAGCAGTTCCTCGATGAGGGGAGGGATTTCAGAGAATGGAATCGCTTTGAAGACTTCTTTAGCGACGTATTGATCGTCGTCGCATCCACCACCGAGGACGATGTTATAGCCCTCTACCTTCTCACCTGATGGGAGTTTAACTGTTACCCCCATCATCCCGATGTCGCCGATATAATGCTGTGCACAGGAGTGATTACATCCGGTGAGGTGGATATTCACCGGTTGATCGAGAGAGAGTTTCGGTTCGAGGTAAGCAGCGAGTTCAATGGCGTGGCCTTTGGTGTTAGCTGCTGCGAATTTACAGCCGAGGTTGCCAGTGCAGGCAATGAGACCACCCGAGATATTGCTCGATTCGTAGTCTAATCCCGTCGCGCGGATCGCTGCTTGTGCCGCAATGAGTTTGTCGTCAGGGATGTTGGGAATGATGACATTTTGCCAAACTGTGAGGCGGATTTCGCCGCTGCCGAATTCATCCGCAATGTCGCAAAGTTGATCGACTTGATCGACAGGAATACGGCCTACGGGAGTAACCACTCCGAGGTAATTTTCTCCGTTAGACTGCTTGTGAGTCCCATAGTGACCGTGCTTGACCTTGGGTTGAGGGACTTCGCACGATTCGAGGGGAATATGACGGAAGGGGAAGGTGAGTTTCTTTTCAGCCTCTTCTAACAGCTTGGGAATACCCCACTTATCAACGACGTATTTGAGACGTGCTTTTTTACGATTGGTGCGGTCTCCGTTCTCGATGAAAACCCGTAGGATAGCAGCGGCTACTGGGATCGTTTCCTCGGGAGTAAGGAGGACCCCAGAATCGGTAGCAAACTGCTTGTGACCGGTGATACCGCACAATTGCATGCGGAAGTAAACCCCAGGAACCATTCCATCCACTTCTTCGGTGAGACGCACCGCATAGAAGGCGATGTCATTGGTGTCAGCGCAAACCGAGATGGCTCCGCCGGAATCAAAGGAGATATTGAACTTACGAGGAAGACCGTAGAGGTCTCGATTGTTCATGATGTAGTGATGCATCCCCTTGGCGAGGGGCATAACATCGAGAAGTTCGTCTTTGTCGAAACCGGTAGTTGGTGTGGCGGTCACATTGCGAACGTTATCTGCCCCGGAGCCGCGTGAGGTGAGCCCGAGATCGTAGAGTTTTGTGAGGACGTTAGGCAGGTTCTCAGGCATTAGTTGACGAACTTGAATGTTTCCTCGGGTGGTGACATCGCAATTGCCACAACCCCAGTCCCGAGAAAGTTCAGCTAGTCCACGGAGTTGAGCGCTGGTTAGAATACAGCCGGGAATCCGGCAACGGAGCATATAAGACTCCTGAGCGGGCGTGACGTAGAAAAGGCCGTGGAATTTGAAGCGAAAAAGATCCCCGCCTTCGACAAATTTATTCTCGGCCGCGCATTTTGCAATTTCATCGTAACAATCTAAGCCGTTTTTCTCATACTTAATGCGTTCCTCTTTACAAAGATCGTCAATAGCACATCCGTAGATAGCTTCCTCTTCCGGTGCTACTGCGAGGGTTGGATCATGAGTGAACTGACCATTCGCATTTTGACCCAAGAAGGGGAGACCTTCCGCTTGGATTTGCTTCAGGCCTTCCATGAAGCCTGAGAGGTATCCGGTTTGTTCGGCAGTGAAGGGTTGCATAGAGTGGGGATTCGAGTTGATAGAAATGACGATCCTGAGATGTTAGGCCACCGAGAGTTTTTGTTCTAAGTCGATGAGCTCTGCTTTGTTCATGTAACCGATGAGGTTTTCACGGTTGTGAGTTCTGGTATCTCCTTTGATGTGAGAACGTTGTTCAAGGAAGGCAAGGAGGTGTTCGCGGTATTCGAAAAACTTGGGGTCGTTGAAGACGACCTCGCGGTTGCGAGGGCGAGCGAAGTCGATTTCCATAATTTCACCCACTCCGGCTTTGGGTCCGTTAGACATCATCACGCAACGATCAGCCATGAAGACCGCCTCGTCGACGTCGTGTGTCACGATCATGGCAGTGAGGTTTTCACGGGCAAGAATGTCGATGATGACATCTTGTAGTTCCATTCGGGTGAGGGAGTCTAAACGACCGAAGGGTTCGTCTAGTAGTAAAACTTTTGGCTGTAGCGCAATAGCGCGTGCGATTCCGACCCGCTGCTGCATGCCGCCAGAGAGTTCTTTGGGGAGTTTTTTCATCGCATCAGCCAGTCCCACCACAGAGAGCGAGTGCTCCACGATCTGCTTTTGCTCCGCTTTGCTTGCATGGGGGTAAACTGATTTTACTCCCAGCATGACGTTGCCATAGGCAGAGAGCCAAGGCATCAGGCAGGGTGCTTGGAAGACGACGGCGCGATCCGGGCCTGGTCCGTCAATCTCGCGATCTCCTACGATGATCCCTCCTTCGGAGATTTCGTTGAGACCCGCTAACATGGTTAGCACGGTGGATTTTCCACAGCCGGAGTGACCGATGAGGGAGATGAACTCTCCTTGCCGGATGTTTAAGTTAAAGTCTTCCACGACTCGAAAGTCTTCTCCATAAGGATTTGGATAGGATTTAACCAAATTTGAGATTTCGACGAATTTAGGATTCAGTCGCTCAGGCGCTGGTTCGTAAAGTTCAATGCTCATGCCGCTGATTTTGGTTTTCCGGGTTGAGTGGGACGTGTTTTGAGACGAGGAGTGCCTGAGATAGGGGTGAAGTCTTTGGGGCGAATCTGTGGCATGGGGACCACTTGATTGGAGGAAAACGCCTTGGACTCCTTATTGATTTGCATCATGAAGGAAGTGATTTCCGACTTCAGGCGCATGAATTCGGGGTGGTCGTTGAGAGTTTGTCGATCACGGGGACGTTCCATATTGACGACGAACTCCTGCGCGAGTGTGGCTTCCGGGCCCATGGTGAGGGGAATGATGCGATCGGCCATGAGCACCGCTTCATCAACGTCGTTTGTGATCATGACTACGGTCCGCTTATCTGTTTCCCAGATGTTGAGAATCTGATCTTGGAGTTCGGAACGAGTTAATGCATCGAGAGCTGATAGTGGCTCGTCTAGTAAGAGAACTTCGGGGTCGAGTGAGAGTGTGCGAGCAAGGGAGGCCCGTTGTCTCATGCCGCCAGAGAGTTCGTGCGGCTTGCGGTCGCCAGCATGGCCGAGCTTTACCATTTTGACATAGTGCTCAATTTTCTTGGCAAGCTCGGTCTTGGAAAGTTTGGGAAAAGCGGTTTTTACCGCTAGCTTGATGTTGTCGTTCACTGAGAGCCAAGGAAGAAGGGAGTAGTTCTGAAACATGAGGCCCAAATCGGGCCCTGGTTCGGTGACGAGTTGCCCGTTCTTGCGAACTTCTCCCAAGGTTGGCTGCTGCAAGCCTGCGAGGAGAGAAATGAGGGTCGATTTGCCTGCTCCGGAAAAACCGATGATAGCGACGAATTCGTTCTCTTCCACCTCGAGACTGATGTCCTTTAATACTACGGTTTGATTCGTAGCAGGACCAAAGGCGACGGTGACGTTATCGAGTTCTAAGAATGCCATGTTAGTAGTTTGTTAGGAGTCCTTTAAGCAGTAGCAGAACCGTCGTCGAAGGAGACCAAGCGCTGGAGGATGATCATCAGACGGTCGAGGAAGAAGCCGATGATGCCGACTACGAAACAAGCGAGGATGATGTTGGCGAAGGACTGGGAGGAGCCATTCTGGTATTCATCCCAGACAAACTTTCCGAGTCCGTCTGAGGATGAGAGGGCCTCTGCCGCAATAAGAACCATCCAACCCACTCCCAATGAAATGCGAAGTCCGGCAAAGACAAGAGGAAGAGAGGAAGGGATGACGATTTTGAAAAGACGAGACCAGAAACCGAGTTTGAGGACCTTTGCAACATTGAGGTGATCTTTATCAATGGCGGAGACACCGAGCGCAGTGTTCACCAAGGCGGGCCAGAGAGCACACATCGCTACCGTGCAGGCGGAGAAGATCATCGCGGGGTTGGTCTGTAAGGAGGAGAAGGGATTCAAGCTATCGTTCATAAAGACGAACAAGGGATGGCTGGCTGGATCGGGGAGGAAGAAGGCTCCTACGATGATTTGAAAAATGAGTAACCAAACCACAGGAGATACCGGACGAAAGATAGAGATGAGGGGCGTCATGCAAGCCATGAAAATACGGTTCAGACCACACATGATGCCGAGTGGAATAGCGACTCCCGCCGCGATGATGAACCCGACGAAGACAGTCGCAAGAGAGCGTCTGGTCTGCCAAAAGATAGTCGCGGTGCGAGGGTAGCTTTGTTCGCTAGTGCTTTCCGCTCTCTCTGTGTTCTTGACAATGGACTTGGCTTCCTTGAGCACTTCTTTCCCTGTTGTGGCTGCAGCGAGTTGTTCGGCATCTTCTTTCGCTTTGGCGAGGAGGCTGGCCTCCTTCACGCTCTTGTTTTCTTTTGTGAGAATGGCGAGGAGTTTTTTGTGGTGCTGGACTTCATCGGCAACTTTGTTAGTGACGAGTTGAGCTTCTTTAACTTCTTCGGGAGGATTATCGCGGATGAGGTCCATCTGATCCTTGAGGATGGACTCCGCTTCTTTTTCCTTTTCCTCTGCAACGGTTGCTTGTTTGAGGAGAGCGATGAGCTTTTCTGGTTGTGCTTCTTTGAGCGCGATTTTTTCAGCCAATGCTTCCATCTCGGCTTCGCGGACTTCTTCAGCACTTTCGTTCTTGGCTTTGAGGGCAGCGTATTTTTCCTGAATGGGGGCTAATTGCGTATCGAGAGACTTCTGGGCTGCTTGCGCGATTTCGGAAGATTTTTTCTGGAGATTCGCCTGTTCTTTTTCTAACTGAGCGAGCTTGCTTTCAACACGTTTGACTTCGGACTTACGCTCGCTACCGGTGACTTCGAAAGCGTGATTCTTTTCGTCTTCTCGTTGATCAAAGCGCCTCGCGTCTGAGTAAGCGACGAGCACTTTGGCCGGATTGGGAACTTCGCCCGATTTTGTTTTATGGTTAGGTCCGATGATGTCCCAAGCAAGGATGCAGACCCCAATGAAAAGAATGGGAAGGAGCATGTACTTAGCGATGTCCCGAATCTGCTTCTGGGGCTCTTCTCCAAAAATGAGTCTGACTGGTGGGTCAAAGACCTTGAAGCCACTGACATCAATGACTTTGAGAATGCTGTATTTGAGTTTGTCTTTTGGAGAGTCGGCCATCGTTGGGAACTAGGTTCATCTCGCTAAGATGCAACCGATGGGCCAAGTCCTCAGTCTGGACTAAGAAAAGGATAGAAGAGAAACCATAAGAATCATGAGCCAAATTCATGATTACTTTTTTGGGGCATAGCTTCGCTTACGAACTCCTTTGAGAGAAGGAGTGATTTAGCGATGTTCTCTTTTACGAATCAACCTGTTCGATTGATTCGATGAGTTGGATTCATGGCTGCCGTTTAAAGACAGATTCGACGGAAAAGTTCGTCGAGGGGGAGCTGGAGTCCGATGTAGAAGTCTCCAAATTCACCGTATCGTGCAGATACGGCGTCGAACCTCATTTCGTAGACGATGGCTTTGATCTGGTAGGTGTCATGTGCCAAGAGAGTGACTCCCCATTCGTGCTCATCAAGGCCGGTAGAGCCCGAGATGAGTTGGAGAATCTTGCCAGCATACTTTCTTCCCGTGGTGGCGTGCCCCTTCATGAGTTCACGGCGTTCGGAGGATTCGGTGCTATACCAATTGTAGTCAGGATGACTCCCGCGGCGCTTGGACATGGGGTAGAAGCAGACCACTGGCCAGTCAGGGAGAACGGGGTAGAGGCGATGCTGAGTATACTTCTCCATTCGCTCGTCAAATTCTTTAAGAGCAGCTTCGAATTCACCGGAACCTTCGCTCAATCCCTTTTCCTTGATCAAGGTATCAGCTGCATACTGATCCCGAGTAGTGGTGTATTCTGAGCGTTCGGTTTGTGAGAGGTAGGAGTAGGTCGGAGCTAAGACGTCGGGCCCGAGCGAAAGAGAAAGACGCTTCTCGAAGTGGGTAGCAGTTACTAGATCAGGAGTCAGTAGCATAAAGCCGATGTCCGCCTTCGGGGTAGTCACGGCAAAAGCTAACAGCTGAGTGTCAGGAAAAGATCGAATCTCTTGAATCAGCTCTGTTAGATTGGTTTTAGCTTCCAATTGCTTATCGCGCGAAAGAGTAGCCCACTGGGCGTGATCGATTTGGTAGTAAAGGTGGAGTACGTGCCAGCCTTCTTCCGGACGGACACCAGTGGTCTGGGATGTTTCAGTCATGATTGCTCTCTACGATTGGCGGAAATAGGAATCGCCATAAATTCGGTAAAAGTTTTGCCATCTTTGGATTCGAGAATGACAACCTCCCATTGGAAGTCGTCGTCGGCAAGGTAAGCGATGAGTTCGCCTTCGAATTCGAACCCAGTAGTAGAGCGGATGATTGCTTTCTTGCCCGAAGTAACGGCCGTGACGTCGATGGCGGGTTGATAGTTTGATCCAGAAATTGTGACGGTTGTGGAGTCTCCCACGTAACGACCATCCTCATTACGGAACAAAAAGCGAAGAGCTTTGGCCTTGGACTCAGCTGCCAGGGTGAGTTCGACGACTGGAATGATTTGGATGTTACTGGATACTCCTTCGTCTGCAGAGGCTCCTTCGCGGATCGGCTTGCGCCAGTAAGATTCGTAGTTTGCGACTACCACTGATTCTCCCTTCAACGGGTAGCGGAGCTTAGAGGCAATGATGGTGTTAGGAATGCGTGCCGAAACAACGGAGGTAGACCAAAAGGCGGCAACTAGAAGAGTAATAATTAAGAGTCCGACAGAGGCTTGTTCTAACAAAGAAAGCGAAGCAAGAGTCCGTTTAAGCCACCCTCGGAAGGAGTGAACGACGGGATCTTCATCAATTTCCTCCGGAACAGAGGAGGATGGCGTAGGTGTCGTCTCAAGTTCGGGGATTGAGGCGGAGACTGTGACAGGGCTGGTCACTGCGACTGGTTGGAGTGAATTTTCACTCATCAGATCGTCCTCATCGAGCTTTCTGAGTTCATCCGTATTTGGTGCGATTGGTAATGAGGCTTTTATTGATTTCTCGCTTCGTCTTTTCTGGAGTTCAGCTCGGGCGTCGAGAGGAGTGGAGCGGGTCTTGGATGGAGAGGGTTCGGGTTCTTCTAGATTGGAGCCTTCTCTGACAATGCGGCTGGCCCGGAGCTGTTTTCTATCTTCGGCTGAAGGAAGGGAAAATTCTTTGTTGATTGCGTAAGTCGAGTTTTGTTCGGGGTCATCAATTTCACCCAACCTGTCAATGGGACCCGTTTTTTGGGGGAGATGAAGGCTTTCGGCAAACGGTTTAGTTGCAGAAGAATTGAGCGAAGGTTTTTTAGATGAGTGGTCAGGAGCTTCGTTGAGCAACTCGTTTTCGGAGCTCTGATTATCGTTTTTCTTACGCTTTCGGCGACGCCTCATATTATGTGCATGAGGTTAAGCCAGAATAGGGAGGGTTGGCTAGCTTGGAAATTTTTGAAAAAGAATTTTAGAAAGACTTAAAAAATCATTGCAACGAGGCCAGAGTTGGCTGACATCTTCAGAAACTAGCGTAGCTAAAAAAATGGCAGATAACGACGATAAGCACGAAGAAAACATCAAGGGTGAGTTTTACGTTGATACCCAATGCATTGATTGTGACCTCTGTCGGGAGACTGCTCCGGCTAATTTTACCCGGCAGGAAGACGAAGGTTACTCCTATGTCTTCAAGCAGCCTGAAAGCGATGAAGAGCGTGAGCAGTGCGAGGAAGCAATGGAAGGATGCCCTGTTGAAGCCATTGGCGACGACGGCGCATGAAGAAAGCCCGCGAGAAGCGACGGGCTCATTATACTCGCTCGGTAGTTCGTGATTGGCAGGGAGGGGAGACCCCAATGCCTACTGAGAAGAATTGCTCCAAAGCTGCCGACTGGGTCAGCGACATCCTTGCCGGATTTAAAATGGCAGAGGGAGTCGAGGAAGGCCAAATCAGGGAAAGCTGGAAAAAAGTCGCAGGTGACTTCGTCTCCACTCAGACCGAGGTCATTTCTCTCAAGCGTGGAGTGCTTCTTCTCCGCGTGATTCAACCGGCAATGCGCTTCCACCTCGAACAATCCCGAGGACAGCTCTTAGGGAAGGTGCAGCGAGAACTCGGACGTGAGGTTGTGCGCGAGATTCGTCTCATCTCCGGTTAATTCTCAACCCTCACTGTAAACGTCTACTATGATTCGAAACCTAATACTCGATTGGTCTGGCACCTTGGTCGATGACTTCACCGCGACTCTCATTGCCACTAACGTTGTTTTCGAAAAGTTTGGGAAAGAGGCATTTACTACGGAGGAATTTCGTCGTGACTTCCGACTTCCTTATCCCGATTTCTACAAAGAATTTTTACCCGAAATCGAGCTAGAACAGTTGGAGGTCATTTTCAAAGAAGCCTTTTTGGAGGCGGAGCATCTGGTGCAGCCCTTAGCTCCGACACGCGAATTTCTCCGCCAAGCTCAACGGCAAGGGCTGCGTCTGTTAGTTCTTTCGAGTATGAATGAAGAAGCGCTGCAACGGCAGGGGGAAGCCTTCGGGCTCACTCCCTTCTTCGAGGCCATCTACGGAGGTGTCTTGGACAAGCGCCGAACAATGATAGAGGTCGTCCAAGATCACGGATTGAGGCAAGAAGAAACCGCTTATGTTGGAGACATGGTTCACGATATCCACGCCGCTCAGGCAGGTGGGTTGACTGCGGTTGCGGTTACTTCGGGGTATGATCCGGTGGATCGATTGGCTCAGGCAGGCCCGAATATGATTTTACCTAATGTGGGTGGTTTGCCTGACTTTTGCGCTCCTGTGTCTTCCGAGCCGAGACCAGATATCGTAGTTAATAAGCTCAGAGTTCCTGTTTTCATAGGCGTTCCTGATGAGGAGAGAGAGAAGTCTCAAGACTTGAAGATTAGTCTCCAGATCGAGACCCGTGATGGGCTTCTTGGTTTGTCTGACGATCTCGCCGGAACGATTGACTATTACCAAGTGACAGAGGCTATCAAAGAACTAGCTGCTTCTCGCCCTCGTAAACTGATTGAGACTTTAGCGGAAGAAATTGCGGACCTTGTAGTGGATCAGTTTCAAGCTCGTTCAGTTCAGGTAAAAGTGGAAAAACCAATCCTAATGAATTGTGAGGGAGTGGTTGTTGCGGTTACAAAGACAAGGTAGTGTCGAAACGCTTGCCTTACTGATCGAAGGAATCAGAGGAGCAAGACAGATTCTAGACGTTGACGGGAGAACCTTAGGTTTTAATGTTAGGATGCCACACAACGCGTGGTCTCCTTTTGACACTGGCAAGGGAGTTCATAACGCTCTCTTCACCCCTTGTTATTTTTAAAATTGGATGACTGTTTCGCCTAAAATTGACCCTGATCTGGACTTAGTCCAACGAGCGCAAGGAGGCGACACCCGCGCCTTCGACGAATTGATTATGAAGTATAGCCCCAAAATTTATGGGCTGATCTACAATATGACGTCCAACAAGGACGACACCAATGACCTGATGCAGGATGTCTTTGCCAAGGCCTTTCGCTCTTTGGGACGCTTTCAAGGGAAATCGACTTTTTATACTTGGATCTACGCCATCGCTACCAACATGACGCTCAACTTCCTTAAGAAAAGGAAGAGGAGAATGGCAAGCAGCTTGGATGAGGTCGATTCTGGGATTCAGAATGACCCTGCTTTCGTCGACTATTCCAACCGCGCTAATCCGAGACAACAAAGCGATGTTCACTCTCTGCAAGAAAAATTGAACGAAGCCATTCAAGCGTTGTCCAAGGATCATAGAGCAGTGGTAATCATGTTTGATATTCAAGGAATCCCTCACGCAGAAATTAGCCGAATCCTCGGTGTTTCTGAAGGCACGGTTCGCTCACGTCTCTTTTATGCCCATAAACAATTGCAAGGACATCTCGAAGAATTTCGGCTGAAGGCTGCTAAAATTTAAGGTTGCTAAAGTAATTGATTGTTTTAATATCGTTCTAATTCCCCGCATGACTCACCCTCAAGACATTCCCGCAGAAGAGCTCGAAGATTTGCAAAAGCTTTTGCGTCTCAAAAATTATGAGCAGCCAACGGATGGGTATTTTGAAGACTTTTTGGACGAATTTCACCGTCGTCAACGTGAAGACGCTCGCAGCAGTCAGAAAGCTACTGTTTGGAGCCGTTTCGCAGAATGGTTCCAAGATTTGGGCGCGGCCAAGTGGGCTGTGGGAGCAGGAGTGGCTTACGCGGTCCTCGCATTGGCATTCTTTGGCACCGTCGGTAGCGGTTCCAAGTCTTCTAATGTCGCTAAAGAAACGGAAGATTTCTTACCCCAAGGCAGTAAGCTTCAGCATGTCGAGCTTGGCTCTGAGCGTGCAAACGATCCTTCCAAAGATCGTAGTGAGGAAGTTTTGGAAATCCTTCCCAGTGAATTCTAGGAGACTCACTCTCTTTCTTCTTATCAGTTTCTTCAGCCTTTTCGGTGGAGTAGGCCTTATTGCACAAGAAACAGTCGTCGCGATTTTATTTGATCGCAAGGAAGGTCCGGGGCAAATCCGTTCCGAGCTTGTGTTCTTAGATGAAGAAGGACTCGGTGTTGCGGTCACGGAGTCTATGGTAGACTTCCGGAGTGGGCGTTATCTCGATCAAGAGGTTGAGCTTGTCGCCCATGATCCGGTCAGCCGATTGACTCTTGTCCGTGTTCCATTGTTGGAGGGGGAGAAGAGTAAGCCCGTTGAGTTGGGCAGCTCTCTATTACTTCAACAAGGGAGCCCTCTCTATCTCGCAGTCGAGGGTGACACTTCTCTTTCACGTTTTGTGAGTCGAGAGAGCGAATATAAAGATCAACCTCTTCCGTTAGAGCTCTTCCGCGTTCATCATCAGTCCGACACGCGCCCGTTCTTGGGTCATCCTTTTTTTGATTCTGCTGGCCGTCTGGTAGCGATCAACTACCGCAGTGCCAGCGAGTTTGGGAACGGTAGCTTTGCTTATCCTGTGGAGGTTGTGGCTCGTATTCAAGAAGCGACCGTCGTTGATGGGGTCGTGCAGCGCAGTTGGTTTGGGGTCGAACTCCTCGCAAGCGACCCGTTCGCGATCGTGCAAGGAGTACGCTCTGCTTCTCCCGCAGCCAAGGCCGGAATCGTGAAAGGGGATATTCTCCTGCAAATTGGCCCTCGTCTGGTGCGAAATTACGCGGAAGCTTTGAATGCTTTTTTCTATCTTCGAGAAGACGAAAAGGCATCTGTTAAGTTTCTTCGCGAAACTGAGTTGTTAGAAGTCGAAGTCGTGCCTGAACTCGTTCCGGTGACTCCTCCCGCTACCACGGTGGAATTAGAGACCGTGGAGGAAGAGGGCTAAGGCTTTCTCATTCGAAAACTACCACTCAATCGCGGCGGCAGCCCAGGTGAGGCCGGCCCCGAAAACGACTAGCACGATGTTATCTCCGCGCTCAAAGCGACCTGTTCGATGGGCTTCGTCGAGAGCGATGGCGACTGCGGCAGCAGAAGTGTTTCCGTATTTCTGCAGATTGGTGAACACTCGCTCCTTGGGCACGGTGAGCCGATCGGCGATGGCGTCAATGATGCGGAGGTTCGCTTGATGGGGGACGATCAGTTTGACGTCTTCCGGTTGAATGTTTGCGCGCTCGAGCACAGTCTCAGCAGACTGCTTCATCCGCGTGACGGCATGTTTGAAGACTTCTTTCCCCAGCATGGCGAGCGATGCTAAACGCTGATCAGCATTTTCAATCGTAATCGGGCAAGCTGATCCTCCTCCGGGGATGTTGAGCAAGTGAGTCTGGCGACCATCGGTGCCGATATCGGTGGAGATAATGTTGCCTTCGCCTTCTTTGGAGCGTCGCAAGACTGCCGCTCCAGCTCCGTCTCCAAAGAGGATACAGGTATTCCGATCTTCCCAGTTCACAAAGGAGGAAAGCTTTTCGGCCCCGATAATGAGCGCGTTTTCAAAAGCCCCATCTGAGATGAGACGCTTCGCAATTTTCATCGCGTAGATGAATCCCGAACAAGCGGCTGAAATATCGAAAGCAACTGCTTGGAGACTGCCTAGATTCTGCTGCACATAGCACGCGGTCGCAGGGGTGAGGGTGTCGGGCGTAATGGTGGCCACAATGATGAGCTGCACGTCCTCGGGCGCGATTTCAGCTTGTTCGAGCGCTTTTTCGGCTGCTTTGGTCGCCATGTGGGAGGTGAATTCATCCTCGGCGGCAATGCGGCGTTCTTTGATGCCAGTGCGCGAGGTGATCCACTCGTCGGAGGTCTCGACGAGGGACTCCAGCTCAGCATTGGTAAGGACTTTCTCGGGAAGGTAACTTCCCGTGCCGGCGATCATGACGGGGTTTTGGGACTCAGGTTTGCTGGTCGATGTGCTCATTTGAATGGCGGGAGTCTCGTTGCTTCTGAGCCATCTGGCAAGGGGGGAGTCAGCAATGAAACGAGGGTTGAATCATCTCCTATTCTGGCCAATCTTCTCCCCATGCCGATGAAGGTGGCTGCAGCCCGCGAATTATTAGAATCTGCCCACGAGCGGGGCCGTTTAGCGCATGCTTTGATCCTAAGCGGCCCTCCGGGGAGTGGTAAGACTGAGCTAGCGGCTAGTCTGATTCAGCATCTCAATAAGCCGGAGGAAGCTGGCAACGATCTCTGGGGTGAGCCCGTTGCGGTGGAGCCAAAATCGCTCGACGAACTCCAAGGAGAATTTGTGCGCATTGTGCGGCCGAAATCGCGTTCACGTCAGATCCGAGTAGAGCAAATGCGCGAACTGGAAAAACCCTTTCACCTCGCGGCCCCTGCAGGGACCTGGAAGATTGGCGTAATCGTAGATGCTGATCGAATGGGTGATGCCGCCGCGAATGCC
>CALFBF010000006.1 GCA_937949965.1 uncultured Roseibacillus sp. | reverse complement strand
GAAGTTTGTAGAATGCGTTGCCCGAGACGGATTTCTTGTTGAGCAGCCTGCAAGTCTTTCAGGGAGTAGGCTTTGAGATCAGTTTTGACCACAACGGGACCACTGCCGGGACCTCTTCCGCCTGAGTTACTCTCGATAAAGATAAGACCAACGAAGACAAGGACCAAGACCACGATGAAGAGGCCAGTGTATTTTCTGATGTTTTCGAGCATAGCGCGGGAGAGTGCTTAGCCCTGAGTGGCCTTTGGTGCAAGGATGGAATAGCAAGTCGGGTCTTCCCGTTGCGGGTCGAAAAGAGCAGTATGAAGAGCCTTTTCTTAGAAAAGCGAATCGCGGGAGGCCGAAACCTCCCGCGACCGTGAATTCTTCAACTATCCGCGCGGACTGCTGGTCGCACGGAAGCTGAAAAACTACTGTTCACCCTTTGTTGAATATCTCGCATACACGAGCGTATTCAGAAAAGTAGACCTTTCACTGCGGAGATTGTTCAACGATGGTAGAAAAAAGATGAAACGAATTTTTGAAATCACGCTCCTATTCATGGCTGGATTGCACGGTCTTTTGGCTGAAGAACGGGGGAAAATCAATCGCCTTGGAGAGGAAAAATCGCCCTATCTGCTACTCCATGCCGATAATCCGGTGGACTGGTATCCTTGGGGAGAGGAGGCCTTTGCGAAGGCGCGCGAGGAAGAGAAGCCGATTTTGCTCAGTGTCGGCTATTCGACCTGTCATTGGTGCCATGTCATGGAGCGGGAGTCGTTCCGTGATGCAAAGGTAGCTGAATTCTTGAACGAGCATTTCGTTAGCATCAAGCTCGACCGTGAGGAGCGCCCCGATGTCGATGCTGTTTATATGAAGAAGTTTCAGGCCCTCACCGGGCAGGGAGGAGGCTGGCCTTTGAATGTTTTTCTCACACCCGAGCTGAAGCTCTTTTTTGGAGGGACTTACTTTCCACCGGATTCCGCTGATGGACGCCCTTCTTTTGATGATGTTTTGGAAGGAGTGGAAAGAGCTTGGCGCGAAGAGAGAGCCTCGGTGGTAACGGCCAGCGAGCAATTGACTGAGCACCTCAGTTCTTTTTTCGAGGGTAGCGGTGGCGAAGAAGGGGAGCTCGCCCAGGAAACCGTTGCTCAAGTCCTTTCTACGCTTTCGGCACGAGTGGATGAAGAAAATGGCGGTTGGGGAGAGGTGCATAAATTCCCGCAAGCGAGCCACCTTTTATTTCTACTGAGGAGTGAGGAGGCCAAGACTAGAGAGCAGGCCCTCTTTACCTGTCGCAAAATGGCGCGGGGAGGAATCCACGATCATCTCGGAGGAGGCTTCCATCGCTATGCCGTTGATAAGAAGTGGTTGGTCCCTCATTTCGAAAAAATGCTCTATGATCAAGCGCAGCTCTTGGAGGTCTACTGCGAAGCTTGGCGACTCACTCAGGAGCCTCTTTTTCGAGAAACTGCGACTGGAATTGCGGACTATGTTCTCTCCGAGATGAGGGACTCTAACGGAGCGTTCTACAGTGCACAAGATGCTCAGAGTGAGGGCAAGGAAGGGAAGTATTGGTGCTGGACTCTATCGGAATTAAAAGAGCTGTTAGATGAGCCTCAGTTAGCAGTCGTGCAACGCGTCTTTGGGGTTACCGAAGAAGGAAATTTCTACGACTTCTCCGATCCCGAAGCGCTTACGAAGCAGAACGTTCTCTCCATCGTCGCCGAACCTGGTGACGAGGAAAAACGCTATCAGGAGGCGAGGACTCTGATGACCCGGCACCGCGCTCAGCGAGTGCCACCCGCGACGGATGATAAGATACTCGCCGGTTGGAATGGGCTCATGATTGCCGCGCTCGCAGAGGCCAGTCTCACCCTACAGGAGCCACGCTATTTGGCAGCTGCGCGGAAAGCTTTTCAGACGGTAGCGGAGCTTCTTTGGGATGGGCAACGTCTCGCCAATCGCTGGCGGGAAGATCATGTCGAGGAGAGTCAACAAGCCTTGAACTACCTCGCGATGGCCAAGGCGGGGCGTCAGCTCTATGAGGTCACCTTAGAGGGTGATTTCTTGGAGCAAGGATTGCGTTACCTGGATACTGGTTGTGCGCGTTTTTTTGATTCCGAGCAGGGGGGGTTTTACGATGGCGAAGCGCGCGAAGATCTGGTGTTGCGATTGAAGGAGGACTTCGACAATGCCTTGCCGACAGCGAGTTCTTTGGCGGCACAGGAGCTGGTTTGGTATGCCGAAATGACGGACCGTGCTGATTTGCGGGCGAAGCTCCTCCAGACCTTGACTTACTTCGGGCAGGCACTGCGTGAAGAGCCCTTTGCTCTACCAGCTCTCACCCAAGCCCTCGCTTGGCATTTGGAGAAGCCCGCGCGATTGGTCGTTGTGGGAGAAGGGCAGTTGCGGGAGGAGTTCTTGCGTCTTGTCGCCACCGCGCCGGGGGGAGATCTTGTGGTGATGAGCCCTGATGGGCCAGTGAGTGATTTTACAAAAAGCCTCGCGTCAGATGAGGGTGTTCGAGCCTATCTCTGCAAGGGGAATACCTGTCGCGAACCAACAACAGAACCCAAAAAGATTTTGCAATGGTTACTAGAAAAGCCCACAGCGGAGGAAGACAATGAGTGAGCGAATTTCAATTCCTGAATACGCGATGGCTCTAGCCGAGGTCGCCAGTCTGAGGTCGGAAGACCCGTTTCGCAAAGTAGGGGCGGCAGCTCTCGACTTTGACAACCGTGTCATTGCTACTGCTTACAACGGTCTTGCTCCAGGGTTCGATGCCCCTGAGGGCTTTTGGGATGATCGCGATAAACGACAGAAGTTCATGCTCCACGCCGAGATTAACCTCTGCAGTCTCTTCAAAAGAGGGGAGGCCAAGATTGTAGCGACCTCAACCATGCCCTGTACTGCTTGTATGCAGACCCTATGCGCATACGGGGTGCAAGAGGTCTATTATCGCGAAGTTTACAAAGCTTCCGATGCGCCTGAGATTGCGGAAACTTACGGTGTGAAATTGGTGCAGATTGAGAGATGATTTTATTCTTTTCCTGGTCCGGCTTTCCGAAGACGCAGGGTGAATCCACCTCCCGCAGCAAGCGAGATGATGCGCTTCTCCGTTGCCTTTGTAGTAAAGGTTTGTGGAGTCACCACGAGATTCGAGACCTCGTGGTCATGGAGGAGAAGTGCTTCGTAAGTTCCTTCGCCTAGGAAGTTGAGATCAAGATCATACTCTTTCGCATCCCCACCGTTCAAGGCTCCTACATACCAAGAATCCCCACTGCGGCGAGCCATGACGGCGAGTTCGCCAATCTCACTTCCAGGCAAGACGCGAGTTTCATCCCAGACGGTGGGCATGCTTTTCATCAGGTCGGTGACTTCCTTGATTGGGTAATGAATGAGATTGGTCGGGATGGCGTTCATAATCTGCATCGGGGAGGTATAAAGGATGCAGGTGGCTAATTGGTGAGCGATGGTAACGTCACCGATGTGTCCAGGCTGGAAAGTGAGGGGGGTGTAGTCTCCGTGACCTACGGCTAACCTAGTAAAAGGGAGGGCGGCATTGTGCTCTGGAGTGAGGAGTCCTTCGCGGCGGATGAAGTTGAGTTCGATACCGCGGATGCCCTCACGGGTCACTTCGTTAGGATAAGTGCGTGCCTCTCCGGTTGCTTTGGGACAACCATGGAAATTGATCATAAGTTGGCGCTTGGCTGATTCGCGCAAGACCGCTTCTTCTCCTCGACGGGTAGCAAGGTCCTCGGCATCGAAAAAGTCGACCTTGACGCCAACTACTCCAATTTCTTTGATTTTGTCCAACCATTCTCTTAGGTCCTGATAGTTGTTCGCGGGATTACGGAGATCCCCCCAGCGCTTCCAGACAAAGATTTTGATGCCTGATTTTTCAGCCTGGGCAACAATCTCTTTTAGATGTTCCCAAGGTTGGTCCCAATAAATCTCCCAGCCGTCATCAATGAGGCTGAAAGGCCAAGAGAGCTCTTTGGCATAGCGTGCGAAGTTGACCTGATCTTTCGGAAGGCCGACTCCCTGCAATTGCCAACGCCATGCCGTCCAACCAGGTTGAATCCAAGAGAGGTCTTCGAAGAGTTCAG
The DNA here is from genome assembly GCA_937949965.1 of uncultured Roseibacillus sp. Classification (GTDB taxonomy): domain Bacteria; phylum Verrucomicrobiota; class Verrucomicrobiia; order Verrucomicrobiales; family Akkermansiaceae; genus Roseibacillus. Next base: position 28,675 of record CALFBF010000006.1, on the reverse strand, counting down.
GGTCAGGAGCGGGGGCTAAGTTTTGGACCACCGTTTGGTTGACGAGTTGATCGAGAGTGTCCACCGTAATTACGGTTCGCCAAGGAGTGGTGATAAGACCTTCCAGTTCGAACCCTTTTTTCCCTTCCGTGAAGTCCGCTTGGAAGGTGCGGTTGCCAATCGCTTTCGCTCTCATTCCTGAGTAGTTGAAGACGGCAGCCTCAGTGAGCACAGTGTAGCCGCCAGTGGGCTCGGCTAAGACGAGCGGAAAACCTTGCGTGGGAGTTTTTGAAACGGTGGGCATTTCCTCGATAGGCGTTTTCATCCACCAGCCTGCGTAGCTCTTGAGTTTCCATCCATTCTTTCGTTCAAAGTGCCAGATAGGGGTATTCGCTGGCACGGTGAAGCTGGACGTCTCTCCCTGCACCGTGCGTGATCCTTCACCGGGGACAAGGTAGCGATAACCGATTCCTTCGTCGAAGAGGCGCGCTTCTAACAGATAAGTAAGACCGGAAGGGTGAATAACCGGGATGCTGATTCCTTGGTAGTTATTCTCGGCTTCGGCTTTGCCGCCGAGCATAGGATAACGTCCGGAGAATGAGCTTTCACGCGCTTCCCCTAGTTGGACTCCTTTTCCTAAGTCGACTCCATCTACCGTGATACCCAGTGCGGAAGGTTCGATGACCACTTTTTCTCCTCTGAAAACCGAGAATGAGAGTCGTTCTTCGGCATCGACGAAAAAATCAGCGGATACAGTTTTGTTAGGACTGTAAAAAGTTTCTGCGGGAAGCCAAGAAGCGAGGGCGACGAGAGAGGTCAGTAGTGTGAACGGTTTCATTTGCGAAGTGAGCCCTGAGTTATCAGGAGAAGTAATAATTGTGCATTTTTTGACGAAAACCGTCACTGTGTTGAAGGTGTTAACGAGAGAGAGTGCTGAATTCTTACTTACTAAGTCGCAAGTTTTGAATGAGATAATTTAAAGGTAAAGTTTTAGTTGGTTTTCTGGTGTTTGGTTTGGGGCCGATTTTTTTCGGGAATTTGCTGTTAAAACGACAAACGATATTGAGTATTTTCACCTTGTGAAATTGTTCCCCATTATTGTTTTTGTCTCAGCCTTTGTGCAGGGAAGTCCTGCTCAGACTTCCGTTTCCAAGGATTTGGTGTTTGCGGAAAAAAAAGGAGTCGTCGCTATCGAAGCTGAGCACTTTACGAAGCAGGAGCGAGCTGATGTTCGTGCTTGGTATCTAACGACTCGTGATCAGGAACCAAAGGTAAAACCAGATGGCGATCCTTCTCATATTGCAGGGGCTGCTGGCGGTGCTTACTTGGAATTGTTGCCAGATACACGCCGTAGCCATGGAGATCGTCTTATTCCAGGTGAAAACTTTACCGAAAAAATGGGCACGATGGCGGTTTTGAGCTATCCAGTGCATTTCGAGACTCCCGGAACCTACTGGATCTGGGCAAGAGTATGCTCTACCACTTCTGAGGACAACGGGCTTCACTTCGGTATCAATGGCACCTGGCCGCAGTCGGCTCGGCGCTGGCAAACTATCGTCAAGAATCAGTGGCATTGGAAGTCGGCACAACGCACCGAGAAGGTCCATGTCGGAGTAGACGGAATTCTGACTTTAGAAGTCCCCAGTGCGGGAGTGCACACTATTCAAGTTTCGATGAGAGAAGACGGTATTTCTCTCGATAAGATCCTGCTGGCGAATCGTAAGGACTATCAGCCAGAAGGGCTGGGACCGAAGCCTATGGCTTATCAAGGAGAGTTCCCTAAGCCTTTTCCTTTTGTAAAGGCAAAGCCTGCGGTGGTGGGCTCTTCTCCTTCGAAAAAGGCTCCCGTGCAGAAGCTCAGGATGCGCGCAGAAGAGTTCCCGCTGACGGACTCAGCCTTCTATCTTGATCAAGGAAAATGGGCTGCTGTTAATCCTGAAAAGCATCAGGCCGCAGTGGTGGCCACTAGTTTCCCTTATCCTGGTGGTCGCTATGACCTCGCTATCGAGGCTGTGGGAGAGGATGATGGGGGCTGCACTTACACGGTGGCGGTCAATGATGCAGTAGTGGGGATTCACACTGCCCCACTTGCGCAAAAACGCTTTCAAGAAGGACCTCGTTTTCATGGGGTATTCAAAGGAATCGAGCTCAATACCGGTGATGTCATCCGGGTGGCAGCTGTAGTAGCCAGTGCGGATGGCAAAGAATACTCACGTGCTCGTTGGTCCGCTCTTTCCTTTTTAGCTGCTGACTCTACGACTCGCCAAGCGGTAAGTAAACTCGCGCTTGCGCAGTCGAAACAAGCTACGAAAAAACCAGTAGGTCCACCCTTGCAGTTACCACGGCAGGCCGATGGAGACGGCTCGGTCTCGATTACGGGAGAGCAAAAGCAGTGGCATGCTGTTGCGATCGACTTTGCTGGACCCTACGCCCACGAGTTGGACCGCGAACCGAATCCGTTTACTGATTATCGCTTGGATGTCACCTTTACCCATGAGAGTGGGAGACTCATAACCGTTCCCGGTTTTTTTGCCGCTGACGGACATGCCGCCGAATCTTCGGCAGAGTCTGGCACAACTTGGCGTGTCCATTTTTGCCCACCTCTAACAGGGCAATGGAGCTATGAGGCGAGTTTTTTGTCGGGACCGCAAGTTGCTCTCGATCTTGGAAGAGAAGGCGGGCAGAAAGCTCCTCTGCATGGTAAAAAAGGAGAGTTGTCAATTGCTGCATCAGATAAGCAGTGGCCCGATTTTCGGGAGCGAGGTCGTCTTACATACGTTGGAAAACATCTACTGCGGTTCCAAGGTGATCACAGCTATTTTCTGAAGGCGGGAGCAGATGCTCCAGAGACGCTCTTGGCTTACACCGACTTTGACAATACCCAAACTCTGAAGGCTAAAAAGGGACCGCTGAAGACTTGGGCTGCACATGAGCAGGATTGGCAGGCGGGAGACCCCACTTGGCAGAATGGGAAAGGGAAGGGGCTCATTGGAGCGCTGAACTATCTCGCTGCAGAAGGTCTCAATGCCTTTTCTTTCTTACCTTATAATGTCGATGGCGATGGCAGTAATGTTTGGCCTTTTGTTCACCCGCGTGAAAAGTTTCACTATGATTGTAGTAAATTAGCGCAATGGGATATCGTCTTTGACCACGCGATGACCAAGGGACTTTTCCTGCACTTCAAGATGCAGGAGACCGAGATTGATGATCATCGATTAGGCCATAAGAAGCAGGGCGGAGAAGTAAGCTCCTCACTCGATGGTGGTAAGTTAGGTCCTGAGCGGAAGCTCTATTGCCGGGAACTCATTGCCCGCTTTGGTCATCATCTCGCTTTGAACTGGAACTTAGGAGAAGAGAATACCCAGACCACGGAGGAGCAATTGGCAATGGCTGATTACATTAAGCAGTTAGACGGTTATCAAAATCATGTCGTGATCCACACCTTTCCCGACCAGCAGGATCGCGTTTATAATCCTCTTCTCGGGCGTAAGGAATTCACGGGGATTTCTCTCCAAAATAGTTCTCTCAAGGGATGCCATCATCAGGTAGTTAACTGGGTTCGTAAGTCGCGTGCGAGTGGTCGCCCTTGGGTAGTCGCCTTTGATGAGCCCGGAGATGCTCAGGTCGGAATGCCACCTGATCCTGATTACCCCGGAATGCCTGCGGACTACGACGGCCCGACCATTGATGACTGCCGCAAATACACCCTCTGGGGAACTTTGATGGCGGGAGGAACTGGGGTGGAGTATTACTTTGGCTACAAGCTTCCAGAGAACGATCTTGTTTGCGAGGATTGGCGTTCACGAGACCGGAGCTGGGACTACTGCCGTTACGCTCTTAATTTCTTCCGCGAACAACAGATTCCCGTCGAGACGATGAATAATCGCAATGATCTCATCGGCAATAAGAAGAATGATAATAGCAAATACTGCTTAGCCAAAGAAGGAGAGCTCTACCTCGTCTACCTGCCTACAGGAGGGCAGACTGATGTTCGTCTTCCTAAGGGAGAATTCACCCTCTCCTGGTTCAACCCTCGCACGGGTGAGTTAGGGGACACCGCTTCTTGCCAGATCCCATTGCAAGCTCCGGATCAAGAAGACTGGTTGGCGGTCATTCGGAAGAAATAATTTGTGAATGCAGCTGAGCTTTGTGGAAGCTTTAAGAGTGGGTTATTAAAGGTTTAGTGAATCGACACAAAGAAGAGCAGAGGTTAGATTCTAAGTATGAAATTGAAGTTCACGCATTGGTCTGAGAGTGATGGTAAGCTTCTGGGCTACCTGAATGATTTTCCTGATCACTGGACACAAGGTGATGACTTGGAAGATCTTAAGCAGCATCTTCGTGACTTGTACAAGATGTTTTCGAGTGCCGAACAGATTCCAGGAATTCGTAAAGTCTTTGAGCTAGAGATTGTATGAAGAGGTGCGATCTTATCAAGAAACTCGAGGAAGCTGGGTGTAGTCTTTTACGGCACGGTGGTCGTCATGATATTCATCATAACCCGCAAACAGGCACCCAGAACTGGTTCCACGTCACCGTGAGATTAGTGAGCTCTTGGCAAAGAAAATCCTAAAGAGGTTGACTGCTGGAGGCTCTCTTTAATGACGAACAAATCAAAGTGTCTAAAATGATTTATGAAGATGCAACGGAAGACGTGGTATCAGGATTGTTAGTGAAATTCGTCAGTGTGACGTTAGCTGTTTTTTTTCTGAAAAATCTTTTTCTTCTCTTTGTGGTTCACCCAAATGAGGCAGAAGAAAGTCCCCATAAAGAGAAGGAAGGAGAGAATGAAGCCTTCTAACAGAGTCCAGCCAACAGTGAATGGGAAGGATTCTATGCTCCAAGCGTGAGTAGGGCTCAGTGAAGAAAGGGCAAATCCTGCTGTGACTCCAGCCCAGTAGTCGGGAATTATAAAAAGGAGTTTTTCCATTTGGCTCACGAAGAAGACAAGTGGAAGACTGGCGACTGAGATAAAGAGTCGAATTTTAAGAGCTAAGCGAGTGGCCCGTGCAAATAGATGTTTTTGATCGTGAAGCGCTGAGATGGAGCTTCCGGCGAGAGTGTAGATGAGGATAAAAATGGTAATGCCGGTTAGCATCGCCAAAATGGTGGTAGTGTTAGTACCAAGACCAGGGTTGATGACAACAATGAGAAAGCTCGGCAGCGCCGTAAGCGAGCAGTGAAATGCCCAAAAGCGAAGCTGGAGCCAAAAGCGGGCGAAGTAATTTTTCATTGCCTATTTTCTAAGTTCACCAGATGAAGTTTTGATGAAGCTGTCGAGAAAATGGTCATTTTCTGGAACTTGTCTCTAGCGAAGGTGTCTTGTCTACGGTGGCCTCAGATTCTTATGATTTCGTGGGTAAAATGCTGATGAGGTCAATAATTCAGCCTTAGACGAATGAGCACACATTAGCTCCGAAGGAGCGAATTGATACCAGAATAGCCCGCAGGGTTATTGCACTAATAACGCGTCAACCAAGAGGTCTGAAAGATCGTTAGATGCTCTTGGCTCCAGACATCATGAATGCTCGTTTCTCTTCTGATGCTGTATTTTTGGAGAGGCATCCAGCGGCCTTTCAGACCTTCAGATTTCTACTGATAGGATCATAGCCCTGCGCTGCGCTTCGGACTATGCTGGTATCGAATCGCTCCTACGGAGCTACCGAACGAACCTGTGTTCTTCATCGAAATCTCATTTTAGTTATTCAGTTCAGACGCTGTATGACTACGATGGGTATTCCTTCGGTAATCAACAGTTCAACTCAGGACAGATGAGGTAGAACAGCTCCGAAGGAGCGAATTGATACCAGAATAGCCCGCAGGGCTATTGCACTAATAATGCGTCAAGCAAGAGGTCTGAAAGACCGTTAGATGCTCTTGGCTCCAGACATCATGAATGCTCGTTTCTCTTCTGATGCCGTATTTTTGGAGAGGCATCCAGCGGCCTTTCAGACCTTCAGATTTCTACTGATAGGGTCATAGCCCTACGCTGCGCTTGGGCTATGCTGGTATCGAAGCTCTCGCCTTAAACTGATTCCAAGAACTTCTCGCGTTCCTTTTGCTCGGAGGATTTCACCACGTTATCGGGGTTGGTCTCCGCAATCAGTTCATCACGATACTTAGCGATGATCGCTTCCACTGGCCAAGCCGAGGCTTCTCCAAAGGCGCAGATAGTGCGGCCGTCGATTTGGTAGGCGATGGACTCGAGGGTATCGATGTCCTCTGGTCGTGCTTGCCCAGAGGCGATGCGGTCGGAGACCTTCTTCATCCAGCCATTCCCTTCGCGGCAAGGCGTGCATTGGCCACAGCTCTCGTGGGCATAGAAGTGGTTGATGTTGTTCAGCACCCAAGAGATTTTGCGGGAATCATCCATCACGATGACTCCGCCAGACCCGGCCATCGAGCCACAAGCGGCCAAGGTGTCGAAGTCCATCGGGATGTCCCAAAAGTCGAGGTCCTTGGCGTCGTCGCCTTTACCGATCTTGAAGGTTTCGTCGCAGCGAAGAATCTTAGAAGAAGAGCCCCCGGGGATGACAGCCTTGAACTCGCGCCCGTCCTTGGGACCTCCGCACATGTCGTAGAGAAGCTCCCGCATGGTGACCTTGCCCACCTGCACTTCGAAGTAACCAGGCTTTTTGACATCGCCAGAGACACAGAGGATACGGGTGCCGGTATTCCGAGGGACACCGAGCTTGGCGTATTCTTCGCCACCCATTTCGAGAATGTGCTTCACGTGGCAGAGAGACTCCACGTTGTTCACGATCGTGGGGCAGAGATAGAGCCCCATCGCGGCCGGGAAGTAAGGTGGCTTAATCCGTGGGTAAGGGCGCTTGCCCTCGAGAGATTCGATGAGACCCGTTTCCTCACCACAGATGTAGGCTCCCGCTCCACGATGGACGTAGATCTCGAGGTCAAAGCCCGTTCCAAAAATTCCTTTTCCAAGGAAGCCCTTGTCGCGTGCTTCCTGGAGAGCTTTTTCGACGATCTGAGCGGCTTCGGGGAATTCTTCGCGCAAATAAATATAAGCAACATGTGCTCCCACTGCGTAGCAGGCAATGATCATGCCCTCGATGAGCTGATGGGGATCTTGGTGAACGATGTAGCGGTCCTTGAAGGTGCCCGGCTCGGACTCGTCACCATTACAGATGAGGTAAACGGGCTTGGTGTTGTTCGGTGGGATGAATCCCCACTTCACTCCCGTTGGGAAACCAGCGCCACCACGACCGCGTAGGCCGGAGGCTTTCACCTCATCGGTCACCGCTTTGGGCTCCATTGCGAGCGCCTTCTTGGCCTGCTCGTAGTAGCCTTCTTGCAAGGCTCGTTCCATGGAGGGATTCCAGTCTTCGCGGTCAATATTGCGGAAGATCAGACGATGCTCTTGGGCGAGGGGTTCTTTGCCAGATTTGTAGGTGACGGACATGGTGAAAAGTGAATTAAAAGAGGCGTCAGGGAACGGAGATTAAGCTTGGTAACCAGAGAGCAGTTCTTTTGCCTTTTCTGGCGAAACGGCTTCGTGGAAGTCATCGTTGACGAGGCAGACGGGGCCAGTGCCGCAAGAGGCCAGGCATTCCGCGAATTCGACCGAATAATTGCCACAGGGAGAGACTGTGATCGGTGCGGAATGAGCGTCTGCTTTACTACGGTCAATACCCGTCGCTTCACAGAGCTTTTCCATCAGTTCATAAGAACCCGCCATCGCACAGGAGAGAGTGCGGCAGACGCGGATGTGAAACTTGCCCGGCGCGGATTGGCGCAAACCGGGATAGAAGGTCACCACCTCGACGACCTTGATGGGCTCGATACTGAGCTGTTCGGCCACCCAATCGATCGCCGGAGCCGAGATGTAGCCGAAGCGGTGCTGCACGAGGTGGAGCAGTGGCAAGACAGCCGAGCGCTTCTGGTCCTCAGGATAGTGACTGATCGCTGCGCTTGCCTGTTTGTTCAGCTCTTCGTCAGCCGCAAAGGGAGGGAAGTGCTTACTGCCCGGGGTCTCCGGCGAGGCGATGTTTTTTTCGAGAATGTTTTGGGACATGGCGGCGGGATAGATTGGGAAGGGAAAGAGTCGCTATTCGGATTTATCCAGAAGCAATGGCAGGGATGAGGTGCAGGTATTTTGGCTGAGGAGGAAAGACTCGCGATTTGATTAACGGTCACATTCGCCCATCACGAAGTCGAGAGACCCGAGAATGGCAGGAATATCCGAAACCATGTGGCCGGGCAAAAGTTCGTCGAGCAGGGAAAGGTTGATGAAGGACGGGCTACGAATCTTGAGGCGATAGGGGACTCCTCCGCCTTTCGAGCAGATGTAAAAGCCCAGTTCGCCCTTCGGATTTTCGGCTCCGAAGTAAACCTCGCCAGCGGGGGCATCCAGCCCTTGCGTCGAGACGATGAAGTGATGGATCAGTTCCTCCATGCTCATCAACACGCGATCCTTCTGGGGAAGAATTCCCTTTGGATCAACGAGGTTGATAGGACCATCCGGCATGGTATCGAGCACTTGACGGATGATGCGGATCGACTGCTTCATCTCTTCCATGCGGACTTGGTAGCGGGCGTAGCAATCGCCTTCGTCCGCAATGGGGACATCGAAATCGTATTTTTCGTAACCGAGGTAAGGATTATCCTTCCGTAGGTCACGCGGAACACCCGAACCCCGAAGATTGGGGCCGGTGATGCCGTAGGTAATGGCATCCTCCTTTGAAATCACCCCCACGTCAGCCATACGGTTGATGAAGATAGTGTTCCTATCAAGGAGCTTGGAGACTTCCTCAATCGCTTCCTCGAATTCATCGAGATTCTTGAGCAGTTGCTCCTCAAATCCCTCCGGCATATCACGCAACTGGCCACCCACTCGGGTGTAGGAGGTCGTGAAGCGTGCCCCCGTGAGCTGCTCACAGAGATTGTAGATTTTTTCACGCTCGGTGAAGGTGTAGAGGAAGACCGTCATCGCTCCCACATCCATCGCACAGACGCCCACTCCGAGCAGGTGGGCTGAGATCCGAGCCAACTCGCAACAGAGCACTCGTAAGGCTTGGCCACGTGGTGGCAGCTCCCAGCCCATCAACTTCTCGACCGCACAAGCGTAGGCCACATTGTTGGCCAAGGGAGCAAGGTAATCGAGCCGATCGGTGTAGGGGACGAACTGGTTGTAGTGCATGTTCTCCGCAATCTTCTCATCACCACGGTGCAGGAAGCCCACGTCGGGATCCGATTTGGTGATGATCTCGCCATCGAGTTCGAGAAGCAGCCGCAGCACTCCGTGAGTTGCTGGATGGGAGGGACCCATATTGAGAACCATCTTTTCGCCGAGGAGATCTTTCGTCTCAGCTTGATAATCTTCAATTGCGGTCGCAGTGCGGGCCGCTGCATCGGGGGCCTCGTAGGTGGTGGTCGCAGAATTGCTCATGCCTAATTTGACAAGGAAATAAGGCCGCAAGACAGCCCCACTCGCAAGGACTTTGTGAAATTTTTCACAAAGTCCCTCCTTTGGCCTTCATCTGAATCCCACGGAGACGAGAAAACAGAACTCGAGACCTCACTCGTGCAAAATCCATCTCGAAGAGAGCCGAGCCCTTAAGAATGTCTTCTCGCATTGTCTCACAAAGACGGAGCTCATGGCTTCGGCCCACTCCACCGTAAAATCATACTTCAGTCAGATCCGAAAGCCCGCACGGCACTCCAGAGAGAAGCGAATAGAAGCGCAATGACAAGGTCGATGAATAATTGACTGAGTTGGATGAAAGAGAGGGCTGACCGCGAGTTATGTTATAAATTTGGCGAATAGTATCAATTTATCACTAGGTTCACCTTCGAGGGCCGGAGGCAAAGACCGTGTTTATGTGCATCATTAAAACTGGTTTTCGAACACGCGTCTACAGCAAGAACTTGGGAAGATAAAATACCCAAAGTGATATTTGAAGAGGTTTCCACGCCATATATTAAGTGTTTTTGAGGCGAAAATTTTGCATATTTCAGAGAAAGATGCGGGTATCTCCCAAATATTTAACCTTAATCTTCAGTAAGGTGAATTGCTATTGACGTTTTTTTTCGAACATGAATTCTTCGAGAAGCATGAATTCTGTTTCGTTTGGAACAGTTTAACATGGACCCAAAAATAAATCATAAAAACCCAAAAAATGATCGTAAATAAACCCAAAGAAATAAAGATAATTATATTGCTTACTTTTTGCTCTATATTATCACTTTCAGCACAAGCAATTAGAGGCTCAACCGCACAACGATTTACTAATAATCTCAATCGAGCAATTAATAATGCGAGTTCAGGCGATACAATAACAATCGCGAGTGGGAATTTTGAATTAAACTCCCAAATAACAGTTAATAAACCACTTACGTTTAATGGAGCAGGAAGAGGAGATACCATCATTTCCTACTCCGGTTCTCGTCTAAGCCGACCCAATGGATTATTCTTAATTTCTGCGCGGAACGTGCGTTTTCAGAACATGCGGCTTCGTGGTAGTAATAATAGCACTAGTCGTAATATCGGGAATCTGATCCGAGCAATCCGCTTTGGAAACGAGGGAGATGGTTGCCGGGGATTGCGCTTAACAAATGTTACCGTGGACCGGTATACAGATACCGGGGTAGGCCATCATAATGGTTACGCCTTCTCAGGGTTGATTGCGACCGACTGTATTTTTATCGGATCGAGGCAAGGTATTAACTTTATTAATCGCAAAACAAATACTGGACCTGGATTTGTCGGCACGATGGCTCGTGGAGAGGTTAGAAATTGTCAATTCCGCGATATCCGAGACAATCTAGTCAGTATTGATTGCGCTAATGATGCGGAGAGCCGTATAACCAATTTTAGTGACACCCTTCTTATTGGTAACTCTATGGTGGGAACGAGCGCTAATCCTCTTTCTGTAACCTACATTTCTAATTTGATCTTTGATAATAATACCGCTGTTGCTGGCCGCGATGCCATCCACACCGAATATCGTTGTCGTAATTTAACTTGCGTTGACAATACCTTGTCGGGCCGTAATGGAATACGTTTTGGAGTAGGTGATTCTACTGTTTTTGTTTTGCGTAATGGTCGAGACACTCGGATAACACGTGCAGCAAATGTTCAAGATGCCCACTTCAACGGTACACGAGATTGTGTTTTGCGTGACAACGTATTTACGAATACAAGCCAGGCAGCGATTGAGTTAATAGAGTGCGAAAATATCATTGTGGAAGATAATGATCTTACCGGTACTAATCCTAGAGGAGAAGACAAGATTAATCTCTTGGCTGCTCGGGGATCACGTTTCCGACGGGGCTGCCGAGACTGTGTTGTGCGCCGGAATCGTGGCGTTGCTACTGCAGATGTAACAGTTGAAAGTCCTGGACCACGTTCACAAAATGGTGAATAACATTATGAATTAACAAGATGAGTTCATCTTTGGTTTCCTTGCCTAGATTCTAATAAAGAATCTAGGTGGGGAAATTCGCATTTAATCTTTTCCCCTTTTGATAAAGGGCAGGATGAGTTCAATAACTTTTTGAGTTATTCTAATTCGCAAAATTTATCTGAAGAAATTTCAGAGCGGTTATTCCATCAGGGAAATAACAAAAATTCGTAAAGGAATTTCAAGCCATTACGGTCAAGTGCACTAGGAGATTTTTCTCCAATTTGCCATGTGCTCTCAAAAAAGGCTCTCTGTGTACTCAAAAAACTATATCTATGAAGGCATTATTAATTTTTATTTCAGGATTCATTATCGTCATTCTATTTTTCTTTTCTAGGTCGAAGGACGAAACAAAAAATATTAAAAATTCAAAAAAAATAGCTCAAAGCGTTGAATCAAGGCCGTTTTTGGAAAGTTACTCAATCAATTTGTCTGCTGCGAAAAATAAGGATGAACTTTTGCGAAGGCTTTCCATTGCGTTGAATACCGATGAGGAAAAGGCTTTGCTTGCTTTCGCTCAGCTAGATAGTGATTTACTCGAAGAGTATTTTTACGATTTTGTTTTACTTTTTACCGAACATTTTGGCGAACGCTATAAGCCTACTGAAGCGATTGATAAGTTATACGTTCTCTTTGAATCAAAGAAAAATATCTTCATTAATGTTGGTTTAGAATTGCTTACGATTACGGATTACGCGAATAAAAATTCAGCTGAAGAGTATTTAGAATTTGTGAATGATGAGCGTTTTTCTGAAATCACTGAGCTATCGATGACTCGAATCGGGATTCACATGGCTGAGGATAGTGGGGGAGATGCGCTTGCTTTTATCGAGGGAATTAACGATGAAAAAACTCGCAACCGAATTTATGAATCAGCACTAAGTAATTGGGGTGTTAATAATCTAAATGAAGCCTTAGAGCATCTTAAAAATAAAGAAGCAAGTCCTCAAAAAAATACTATTATTGAGAATCTTACAGGACGTATTATGATTCATGATCCCCACGCGGCGATTTTGTGGTCAGAACAGATTGATGATTCCAACTTGAGAGAAAATCAAATTCTTGCGATCGCAGAAGGTTGGATTGATAGTGGATTGTATTCTGAAGAGTATGAAATTTGGAAAAATTCTCTTAAGAATGAAAGTTTTATCCAGCAAGTTGAAGAAGCCGAAAATAAAATTGCTTACAAACAAGAAATTCGAAGTATCTACGACGATTCTTATAATCAAATTTTAGACGGAGAAGTTATTGAATCTGATTCTATAGATGATTTTGTGAGTTCTTTAGCCGAAATGGAAGCTCTTGTTCAAAATGATCCTAATGATCAAATCCTCAATGATGAATGGCGTCATTTGATGACTAACTTACACCTGAAGAAAAATTTCCAGTTTATTAGCGAAGAATATCCCGATTTCGCTGAACTCCTAGAACGTCACCCTCTTCCTTGATGAGCTTAAAAATTCGCGACTGATCAGTCCCTAAGCTTCATCAGGTGATTCAGGCAATCACATAGTTGGCTGTAAAATATTGGCGGGTGTTATTGGATGCGGACACTGTTGCGAAAGCTGACTCAGTGGAAGCAAGCTGTGGAGTCTTTACGCTATGTTTACGTCCATTTTTTAAACCTATTTGGGATGCCGATGTAATGTCATTCTAAGGGGCGTAACCTAGCGCGATTCGATAGTGCGACTTCAAGGGACGTGTTGCTTCGTAAAAGAGGACGCCCTGGGTTCATCCATCTCAAGATTACCGAGAGAGGCATCGTTTGTGCTTACCAAGAGATACGAATTCTAGTAAGAAAGAATACACAATGACGACCCCACCACCGATGCCTCCTAATGATCAAGTGAGTTACAGCTTAGCCGAATTTGTCCAATCCACTTCCGAAAGGGACAAGGGGCATGGTTTTTTTGAGAAGGAGACCGAGCGCTTGTTAGAGGTCAATCTGAACGGTCGGGTCAACATGAAGAAGGGCGCAATGGTTGCTTACGAGGGCGACATTAAGTTTACCCGCGAAGGTGCGCTTGACCAAGGAGTGGGAGGGCTTCTTAAGAAAGCAGTCTCTGGCGAAGGGATGCAAATCACCTACGCTGATGGTCAGGGAAAGCTCTATCTCGCAGACTCTGGGAAGAAAGTGAGCATTATTAAGCTCAGTGGTGAGAGTCTCTACGTGAACGGCAACGACATGTTGGCCTTCGAATCGTCTCTGGAGCACAAAATCTCGATGATGAAGAAAATGGCGGCTATGATGTCAGGTGGGCTCTTCAATGTTTTCATTAAAGGGGAGGGTATGCTGGCGATCACCAGTCATTACGAGCCCCGCACCTTGCGGGTGACTCCTGGGAGACCAGTTTTCACTGACCCAAACGCTACCGTGGCATGGAGCGGGAATCTGCAACCACAGTTCAAGACCGATGTTTCTCTGCGCAGCTTTATTGGTCGAGGCAGTGGCGAGAGCTTTCAAATGAAGTTCGAAGGTGACGGTTTCGTCGTCATTCAGCCTTACGAAGAAGTCGTAATGGCGCAGCAGGGAGGGTAAAAGGAGCCGTTATCCCCAGTTTTTTCACCTTTCGAGTGATTGTTCTTTGCAAAAAGGACACCTAAATCCGCTTGAAAAAGGCATTTTCCAATCCGGAAAGCTAGCGTATGGTGGCTCTCCGAAGGGAGCGTAAGCACTGCGCTCCCGAACCTAAGCAAACGCTCACCTATGTCTGATCAACCTGATCCCGCACGCGACTCGAAGAAACCTGGCTCCGAGCCCAATTCCAATTGGCGCGTGTTCCTCCTCTTCGGCCTAGCCGTTACCATCATCGTCTTGGCCTTTACCATGAGTAATGAAGGCAAGGTTAACAAGCTGGCCTGGCCTGAGTTCCAAGAGCTTTTGCGCAATGACCGCGTCGTCATGGGGGATGCCAAGAAGCCTCTCAAAGTGGTCGAGTCCGGTGGTCCTGCCGGTTCGGTCATCAATGGTTACTACTTCAAGGAAGCTCCCACCGACAAGTGGGATGAGGGTGAGAATTTCCAAGTCCCAGTTTCTCTCTCCGTGACTCGCGAAAGCCTCGCTGACCTCGTCGGCGACCTGGCTAAGTATGAAGAAGGCACCACGGCAGAAGGGGCCGAGCTTTCCTTCAAGGATTTCAAATCTCTTCTCTGGAAAAACGCGGTCGTGCTCGACGATGGTCCGGAATCCCTGCGTATCGTTACTACTCCCGGTAGTGACAATGCGGTCATCTTAGGCCGAAGCCGCAAGCTGGCTAATGTCACTCCTCCTGAAGACGGCAAAGGCCCGGAGATGAGTCGCTTCAAGGTCGAGGTGCCCAACTACATGTATAAAGAGTTGGAGTACCTCTACCGCAACGGTGCTCAGTTGGAGAAAGATACAGGGATCTGGCAGTCGGTTCTTCTGAGCTTCCTTCCCATTCTCATTCTTCTCCTCCTCCTCTTCTTCCTCTTCCGTCATCAGATGAAGTCCGCTGGCCGAGGTGCTATGAACTTCGGCAAGAGTAAGGCCCGCCTTCTCTCCATGGACAAGAATAAGGTCACCTTCAAGGACGTGGCTGGTATTCAGGAAGCAAAGGAAGAACTGCAAGAGATCGTCGAATATCTCCGCGACCCACGGAAGTTCCAGAAGCTAGGTGGTAGCATTCCGAAAGGGGTCCTCATGGTTGGTTCTCCCGGAACAGGTAAGACCCTTCTTGCTCGTGCAATCGCGGGGGAGGCAGACGTTCCTTTCTTCTCCATTAGTGGTTCCGATTTCGTGGAAATGTTTGTCGGAGTTGGTGCCAGCCGCGTACGCGACATGTTCGAGCAGGGTAAGAAGAACGCGCCTTGCCTCGTCTTCATTGATGAGATTGATGCCGTCGGTCGTCACCGTGGTCACGGCATGGGTGGCGGTCACGATGAGCGTGAGCAAACTCTCAATGCTCTCCTCGTCGAGATGGATGGTTTCGATACTCAGGAAGGCATCATCATCATTGCTGCGACTAACCGCCCCGATGTTCTCGACCCCGCTCTTCTCCGTCCTGGTCGTTTCGACCGTCAGGTCACCGTCTCATTGCCAGATGTGAAAGGACGTGCGGAGATTTTGCGTGTTCATTCCAAGAAGATTAAGCTCTCTGCTGATGTGGACCTCGGCGTCATTGCTCGCGGCACTCCCGGCTTCTCTGGTGCGGAATTAGCGAACCTCATTAACGAGTCTGCTCTCTTGGCTGCTCGCAAGAATCTCAAAGCGGTCACCCTCGCCGAGCTCGAAGAAGCACGCGACAAAGTCCGCTGGGGTCGCGAGCGTCGCTCTCTTGCTCTTAGCGAAGACGACAAACGCAAGACTGCTTATCATGAGGCTGGTCACGCGATTTTGAACGTGATTCTGCCGAATACCGATCCTCTTCACAAGGTCACCATCATTCCTCGTGGCCCGTCCTTGGGTTCTACGATGTTCCTCCCAGAAAAGGACAAGTTCAGCTACCACAAGATGGAGATGCAGGACGAGCTAGTCGTGCTCATGGGTGGTCGCGTCGCGGAGGAAATCGTGCTCGACGATGTTGCTAGTGGTGCTAGTGGAGATATTCGCATGGCCACCAACCTAGCCCGCAGTATGGTCTGCGAGTGGGGGATGAGCGATGCTCTCGGCATGGTCGAGTATGGCGACGGCGGCAATGGCGAAGTCTTCTTGGCTCGCGACATGGCCAAATCCAAGAACTACTCCGAAGCCACCGCCCAGAAGATTGATTCTGAGATCAAGCGCATCATCGACGATGCCTATGCCAAGGCCACCGAACTCCTCACCAAGCACCGCAAGGACATGGATCTCATCGCCGACGCCCTGATGGAGTATGAAACCCTCGACGGCGCGCACATCGTGGAGTTGATGGAAACTGGCACCATGAACAATCCGCCTAAGTCTCCGAAGCCACCTGAAGTGCCTGACGACAAGCCCAAGGCCACTGCACAACCAGCGGATTCTTCTTCAAAGGATGATGACGAGCCCCTTGCAGGCGACGTCGTCGGCGTCCCTGCCTAGCGCTTCTACTTTCCACGAATCGCTGAGTGTCTCAACTTGAGAACCTCAGCGATTTTTATATTTAAACATTATCTTAGTTCAGTGTTCTCACTTTTCTAGTGGTCTAATGTTCGGGATTACTCCGCTTGATAACTCCACAGCGAAGCGGACTGGATGTCCTTCCACTTTGGACGGCGGCCGAGGGCGTCACGGAAGGCTTTTACGCGCTTCATGCCGGCGGTTCGTAAGAAGTGTTCGGTGTCGACTTCGATGATTTCGAGACCCATGTAGTAGAGGTTTTTTAAACTTTGCACGGCAGGAGGGCCGAAGGCGGCATTCAAGTTGATTCGTAGTAATTTCGCCTCGTGATGACCGACGAAGAGGAAGGCGGGTGTTCGTCCCGCCGCAGATTTCTTGGCGACGAGATCGCGCACTGCTTTCGTGTCCCAAGTGCTTTCGAAGGTGAGTTCAGATTCGACCTGATCTGCTGCCGCGATCGGCTCCTGCTCATGCCATTGGGGCGATTGATTCGAGCCACTGGGGGCGAGATCATCTTGTGGTAAAAAAGCAGTCTTCTCTCCATCAAGGGCGATGAGATGTTCTTCATCTTTCTCTTCCACTTTGAGACCCAAGTAGTAGGTGTCTCGTAATGAAAGAGGGACGGTATCCTCTCCCTGATAGTGGTCGTTGAGGTAGCGACGCAGAGCACCTGCTTCGCAATGGCCGAGCAGAAGTCGGCTGGGGTGATGGCCTTCCATCTGTGCCTTACGGATGGTTTCGCGAATGGCGTTTGGCTCCCAATTGATGGGGCAGTCGGTGATGAGATATCTCATGATCAGTTGTCGATTTGACAACTGCCCCTGAGCATCCGGTGCGCCAACTTGGGGCTCATGTTAGATTAATCTCTAAAAACTGAGATAGGGTTCTGCGATGATTTGAGGAGCATTTGCGCCAACTCCTTGACCGAGAAGGAGGGTGGTGAAAAGGCGCTCTTCTTGTTGCACGATGGAGAGTCCGGCGTAGTTGAAGCTGCCCTTCATATTCTTGCGATGCTTGGGCGAGTTCTTCCACTTTTCAGTAATGAACTTACCATCCGGGCTGAAGCCCCAAGAACGATGAAGGTTCTCGGAGACGGCCCCCATCTGATATTTTTTCTGCGCAATCTTAGCACGGCGCTTGAACCCAAAGTGCTCCATAAGGTCCTTCTTCTGCATCGCGCGCGAGTGCTCTAAGGCCAGCTTTTGAAGACCGGGATGCAGTTGCAGAGGAGAGAGGCCTTGGCTCTTTCGGAAGCGGTTTACATGGTGTAGAGTCTGTCCCTCAAGTCCTGTTGCAGAAGTCACCGCAGACTCGCTTGCGACAGTGGCCACGTTTTCGTGAGAACCGCAGGAAGCGAGGATGAGCGTAGTAGCAAGTAAGGTCAGGAATTTAGGAACAGTCTTCATGTGTTTGTATTTTCGGGTTAGCAACAGCCGGAACCAGGCTGGCATGCTTCGCCGTCGGGGGTGATTCCGCAGACGTCTTTGGCGAGACAGTCAGTCTCGCGGTGAGAGAGTTGGAGGTGAAGGCCGTCGTCTTGAGGGGCCACTTCGGTGAGGGCGAGATGAGTCAGCCCTGGCATACAATACTCGATCTCGACGGGAAGGGCATCGGTTGGGATGACGGGTGCTCCGTGTTCGAGAATCTTTGCCAGAGTGGTCGAGTTCACGCGATGATCGAGATCGTTCGCGACCCAGACTTGTAGTAGGCATTTCCCCTCGTGTCGAATGGTGCCGCCACAGTCGATGAAGTCTTTTTTCGAAAAGGCCACTTCGGTGACATGGAAGTGGGGAGGGACGATGCCGCCCTCGGGGAGGTTGATGATGAGGGGGAGGTCAGGATGTTTGGCAAGCAGAGCCTTGAGTTCGGTGATGGTCACTTGTTGAATGTAAGTAAGATTAAATATTAATTATTCTGTCATAATCTGTCAATCGAGAATCGTTGGCAGGGAATATGCGTGGGGAATGTGGGCGAAGGTGCTTCTCTTCACCAAAAAAAGTATCTCCTTATTGGAGATTGCCAGAGAGAGGAGGTAGATCGACGAGTAAGTCGTCTTGGGTCCAGAGCACGCGGTCAGGACCTGGCGAAAGAATCTCCATCGCGCTGGTTCCAAAGGGTTGGAAGAGATAGGGTGATCCCCATTGGTCTAGAAGTTCTCCGCTTGCGGAGAGATTGACGTGGTCGGGGTCTAGAAAAACCAATTGGAGGTTATTTTCACCAAGCAGTTGGGCCACGATTTTGCCATTCTCGCTCCCGTCAGGGTTTTCTCCAAAGAACTGACGGTAGTGTTCGATGATTCTGGCTATGATTGGGAGGTCGTCCTCGGGTTCGCTTTGATGGAGTTCTTGTGAGAGAGTTACCGCTGTATTCAAGAGAACACGACCATCAGGGAGCTGGGTGAGACGAGGGTCTTGCTGGGGAGAGTGATGGGCGTCGTGCGAGCTTTTTTCTTGGTGAACGGGGTCTTGTGAATCGGCACGAGATTGGTTCTCAGCATTATTCTCGGAGCGTG
The DNA here is from genome assembly GCA_937949965.1 of uncultured Roseibacillus sp. Taxonomy (GTDB): domain Bacteria; phylum Verrucomicrobiota; class Verrucomicrobiia; order Verrucomicrobiales; family Akkermansiaceae; genus Roseibacillus. The sequence goes on along the minus strand of CALFBF010000006.1, from coordinate 9,726 downwards.
CCTGCAGCAAGAAGAGCAGCACTCCAAAAAAGCAAAGCAAAGCTGCCAAGCTGATCCACCTTTGGAGATTCATACTCTAAAGGAAGCGTAAATCCGCCTGTTTGTCGACTGGAACTATGCTAACAAGTCTCTTGTCAGGGAGTTTTTGGTTGTCCTCGTTTAGCCAAAGGCTCTCGTTTTCGGGGTCGGGTTGAGTCTGTTGATCGGCAAATAGCCCTCTCTCAGCGAGCGGGGTATGGGGAGTTGTGATACGTCGCTGATTGAGTAAATCTTAGTGGAAACTGTTTTGTATTTTCAGATAAGGAGAAACAAAAAAAGAGCGATCCGTAGATCGCTCCTGAAGAGTGTTTGTGGGAGGAAGAGTTCTTTAAACTGCGCGAGGAAGAGGCTTTTCCTTTTTACTCAATGCGCGGCGCATCTTCTCCAGAGCTACGTTTTGCAGCTGACGAATCCGCTCTCGAGTCACCCCGAACTCACGTCCTACTTCTTCGAGAGTCATGGGGGTGCGGCCATTGAGTCCGAAGCGGGCGTCGATGATTTTTGACTCTCGCTCGTCAAGGATTTCAAGCAGATCATCGAGGTGACCGTGCATGTTTTTATCGGCAAGAGCATCGAGGGGGCTGACTGCTTTTTCGTCGCCGATGACGTCGCTGTAGCTGCCCTTTTCTTCATCTCCGAAGGGTTCGTCCAAAGAGGTTGGGCGTTGCGCTGCTCGTTTGAGCATCGCAAGTTTCCGACGTGGGAGCCCAAGTTCTTCGGCTAATTCTTCGTCAGATGGTTCGCGACCGAGAGCTTCTGCAAGCATGGACGAAATGCGGCGCATACGAGCGATCTTGTCAACCATGTGGACGGGGAGACGGATGGTTTTGCTCTGATTGGCCAGTGCTCGCTTGATAGATTGCTTAATCCACCATGAGCCGTAGGTGCTCAGCTTTCCTCCTTTGTTCGGGTCGAAGCGTTCGACGGCTTTCATTAGACCAATGTTTCCTTCTGAGATCAGGTCGGAAAGAGGGAGGCCGTAGCCAGAGTAATCTTGCGCGATTTTGACGACGAGACGCAGATTCGCCTTAATCATGTGCGTGCGAGCAGCTTTGTCTCCTTTCTTGATCCGGTCGGCGAGTTCAATTTCCTCCGCCGGGGTCAGTAAGGGAGTTTTCGAAATTTCACGCATGTAAACGCGCAAGCTGCTATCTGAATCGTATTGAGACATAAGTTCCTTTTTTCGGTGAAGAATGTCGTCGTCCATAAAAGGAAGACCAGCGAGGCACTTCTTTTATTCCCTGCACGACGGCATTTTTATTGTTGATGAAGTTATCTTTGCAATTTCCATTCCAAACTCAAGTTTAGAATTAGAATTATTCTAATTACGCTGTCACGAGGATGATGTTTCCATTATTTTAAGAGCTTTTGCGAAAAGCTATTTTGGCCGGATAGCCCATACAGGTGCTTGTTTTGAGGGAGAGGTAATGTGATTTCTTTCTCCAGTGGTCTTTACGGTTCATGTCATAAAGGATGGAGGTATTGTTGCTTTTCTTTCCAGGAGCGCAGAAGCCAGTTTGCCGCGTCGGAATGATGGTTGATGTGACAAAGTGTCCGATTCCTTTGGGAACTGAAAGAGCTCCAATTTTAAGTGGCAAAATCTTGTCAGGCCGGAGCCAAGACTCTTTCCTCTTTTTATGAGAACTTACTTGGGCGACGATTTTCTACTCGGCAGTGAGACTGCGCGTCAGCTTTACCATGAAACTGCGGCTCACCAGCCTATTCTCGATTATCACACTCATCTCCCGCCGGACGAGATTCGCTTTGATCATCGTTGGCAGAATGTGACTGAGATCTGGCTCAAGCACGATCATTACAAGTGGCGTGCGATGCGGGCGAATGGCATCCCAGAAAGCCATATCACCGGCGATGCGAGTGACCGTGAGAAATTCGATGCCTGGGCGTCCACGGTCTCGAAGGCCTTGCGGAATCCTCTTTATGATTGGACTCATCTCGAGCTTCGCCGAGCCTTTGGCATTGAGACCTTGTTGTCGCCGGAGACTGCTGACGTGATTTGGGAGCAAGCGAATGAGCGCCTTCAAGAGAGTGATTTTTCGGCACAAGGGCTTCTCAAGAAATTTGGCGTTGCGGCAGTGGGAACAACTGATGACGCCAATGATACTCTAGAGCATCATACGGCACACAACGAGAGTGATCACCTGACCAAGATTTACCCCACCTTCCGGCCTGACAAAGCTCTTGCTGTTGACCGACCAGCCTTTTTCCAAGAAGGGTTACAGGGTTTAGAAGCGATCAGCGGTAGGTCGATCACAAAAGCGCAGGATCTGTTAGGTGCTCTCAAAGAGCGCCATGATGAGTTCCACCGTCTCAACTGCCGCCTCTCGGATCATGGTTTAGGTGCCCTCTCTGATCAGCGTTGTTCTGATTCGGAGGCGGACCAGATCTTGGCTAGTACTCTAGCGGGAAAAGCAGCCAGTCCTTGTCAGCAGGCCGCCTTCAGCAACTTCATCATGTATCATGCCGCGCAATGGAATGCGGAGCGCAACTGGACGATGCAGCTCCACCTCAATCCGTTGCGGAATCCTAATACACGGCTCTTCGAGCGTCTTGGGCCCGATAGCGGCTTCGATACCATGGGCGATCAGTCACAAGGAGGTATTCTGTCTTTCCTCGATTCACTCGACCGTCAGGAAAAGCTACCCAAGACCATTCTCTATACCCTCAATCCGCGCGAGAATCATTTCTTCGCCAATGTGGTGGGCTCTTTTTGCGAAGCACCGACGCCTAACAAAGTTCAGTTCGGTGCCGCTTGGTGGTTTAATGATACTAAACAGGGGATTCTGGAGCATCTCAATGCGGTTTCCTCCATGGGCTTGTTAGCTCACTTCATCGGATTCTTAACGGATAGTCGCAGTTTTCTTTCCTACCCACGTCACGAGTATTTCCGTCGTATTCTATGCAACCTCATTGGAGAGGAAGCCGAGCGTGGTGAAATCCCGAATGACATGAGCCTGTTGGAACCGCTCATTGCCGATCTGTGCTACCGCAATTGTGAGCGACATCTCGATCTGCCCAAATTTTAGGTGCAACGGATAAGTGATGGTAGGAGGGTCGTCTCAGCTCACGACCTTGACCACGACTTTCATTCCTTCTTCGCTCACAATTTGTAATGCGGTCCCGACGGGGACGAAGCTGCTCTCGCAAGTGACGTCGATCTCTTGACCTTGGAAGAGCGCTTTACCTGCAGGACGGAGATCGGTTTTCGCTTCACCAGTCCAACCTACCCGAGAAGAGGGGTTTGCTTCTTCTTCGAGGGCGGTCGTATCACCGTCTGCTAGGGTGGGAAGGAAGTAACGATCGAAAAAGGGGAGACGAGGGAGGTAACGCATCGCAATTGCGAACAAAGCAATAGAGCCAATCAATCCTAAAGAGAGAGCGGTCGCGGGGCCGGCGAAGATATTCCAGAGCCCGACCCCGAAGGCGTCAGCTTGCCAATCATCCCAAGCGAATCGGTCCACCATCGAGAATAAAAGCGAACCGAGGATCATGAAAATACCAACAATTCCCATCACGAAGGTGCCGGGGAAGAGGAAGATATCGAGAAGGATGAAGACCACTCCGACCAAGAAAATAGCCGCCGTCTCATAACCAGCGAGATTACCGGCCACGTAGTTTCCAAAGAAGAAGAGAGAAAACGCAATGATGGCCACTAAAGCCCCGAGTCCGAAGCCGGGAGTCTTCATCTCTAGGTAACCAGCTCCCAAACCAATGAGAATGAGGAGGCCGCCTGCCGCCCCGATCCAGTAGGCGAACTTTTCGAAGCCCGTCATTTCCGCGACCACGACCTCAGCCTCAATTCCTTCTTTCTCTAACAGTTCTTCGATGGACGAAGCAATGCCTTTGGCGAGGAGGGGCCTGCCTTCGAATTCAGTGGTTGCTTCCACTGCTGTTAGATTGAGGAGTTCACTTTCTCCCACCGAGATGATGTCGCCGAATTCAATCTCCTTAGAAAGAATCATCATCGCCTCCATCACTTCATAGTTATGGCCCTTGTCGTCCATAATGTTCCGCACTACCGAGGTCAGGTGGCCTTCCGCCTTGGCGCGCATCGTTTCTTCCATCTTCTGTCCCGTGCCATTGATCACCGCCGCAGATCCAATGGTGGAGAGTGGCGCCATGTAGATGGTGTCGGTTGCCACTGCCACAAAAGCTCCCGCCGAAGTAGCTTCGATATTCACAAAGGCATAAGTCGGGACCGAAAGCTGGCTAATGTTCTTCATCATCAGATCAGTGGTCGCAAAGGCAATTCCTCCAGGGGTATCGAGTTCGAAGATGACGGCGCGCGCCTTCTCCTCCTCGACCCGCTCCAGTGTGCGGCGAAAGAATTTGAAGGCTTGCTGATTAATGAGGTCTTTTTCTCCCACCTGTATCACCACCACCTTATCCTGATAGCTCGCCTCGGTCGATTTCCCCAATGCATTGTGATGCGGTTTCGACTCCGGGTCTGCGCCCATTACCAATGTAGTGAGTAGTAGCCAAAGACTGAGCAGCTTTTTCATAACGCCATCTTACACCGATTGGTGAGTCTTTTCATGTCAAAAGAGACCTTCTTGGCAGAGGTGGAGTTGACGGGAGGAAACCTGTCATTCTATTTGGCGCAATGCGGATTCGAAAATGAACGTGAAAAAGAATTCGACACTTCCTCCGATATTAGGCACCATTAAGGCGTCCGCAGGAATCGGTTCATAGATGAACCACCCCTGTTCGTTCAATTGAGGCCCTCGCCTGTAATCCTTTTCGCCTAATTGGCGCGTGATTGCGGCCCCGTATCTGAACCTTATCGGACCTCACCTTTCATTCGCTTCTATGACCGATCTTTGCGGCTTTGGACTGCACCCTTTTCTCTCTCCTAACAGAGCTTGGCCCACGAGCCACTAGCTCTCTTCTTCCTATTTTCTATTGACTGATATCATGGCCGACGAACCTAGCGACCTCATCCAAACGGAATTCGAATCCACATCCCCGGACTCTTCTCCTCCGAAAAAGAAAACGGCTCCTAAAAAAGTAGCCAAGAAAGCAACGGCGAAGAAAAAGGTCGCTAAAAAAGCTGCTGCCAAAAAGAAGACAATCAAGAAACCAGTATCGGAAGAGAAGGAAACAGAGGCTCAGTCTTCTCCTGAAGTAGCGGAAGCCTCCCCAAAGAAAACCACCAAAAAAGCAGCGAAGAAAACGGCTAAGAAAGCCGCTGCTCGCAAAATCCTCGCTGTTCCCGAGGGAATGAAAGCGACGAAAGAGAAGGAAGAACCGATCCTCGAAGTAGTCGAAGAAACGAGCCCTCCAAATGCGGATGATATTCCCCGTCGCAATGGTCGCCCTATGGGTCGCGTCAAAGGCGGGCCAGTGGGAAAGGCTGCTGCTGGTGGCGAAGACCGTTCTCGCCGTCGCAATGATTATCAAGAAGGAGGCAAGAAGAAGGGCTCAAAGTTCCAAGGGGAACCATACGCCGTTTCTGGTCTTCTCGAAACCACTCCCAAAGGCTTCGGCTTCCTCCGAGAAGCAGGCGGGAATTATGAGCAGTCGAAGAGCGACGTTTTTGTTCCCCCCGATCTCATCGCCCAGCACGCCCTTCGTGTTGGCCAAGTATTGGCAGGCAAGGCCCAGCAAGGGCCTCGTGGTCCCCAGCTCGTTAGCCTGGAAACGATTAATGGAATCGTGCCCGAAGAGGCAAAAAGCTTTCCTCACTTTGACGAACTCAAGGCCATCTTCCCCGACAAGCGCATTGGCCTAGAGACCACTCCCGAGCGCTTCACGACTCGGGTTCTCGATATTCTCGCACCAGTAGGGCGTGGTCAGCGAGGTCTCATCGTCTCGCCTCCTCGCGCAGGTAAGACTACTCTTCTTCTCCACATCGCGGAGGCCGTGCAAGAGCTTCACTCCGAGACCATGCACCTCATGGTCTGTCTAGTAGATGAGCGTCCAGAGGAAGTCACCGAGTTCCGTCGGCAACTCCCCGATGCGGAAATTTATGCTTCCTCAAACGACGAGCCCGCTCGTAATCATTGCCGTCTTGCCGAGCTCTGTATCGAACGTGCTAAGCGCCTAGTAGAAGCAGGGGAGCACGTCTTCCTCGTCATGGACTCCATCACCCGCCTCGCCCGGGCCTACAACAACACCATGGGTGGCAGTAAGAAAGGCCGGGGTCGAGGGATTCAATCTGGAGGCATCATGGCAGGGGCCTTAGAGCAGCCTCGCCGTCTCTTTGCTGCCGCTCGTAATACCCGCGAAGCAGGCTCTCTAACAATCCTCGGAACCGCCCTCGTGCAAACGAACTCCAAAGCTGACGAAGCGATCTTTATGGAATTCAAAGGCACCGGAAACATGGAACTCGTCCTCGACCGACGAGTCGCCGAGCACTTCGTCTTTCCGGCGGTTGACCTGTTCAAGTCCGGCACTCGCCGTGAAGAACTCCTCCTCCCCGATCACACCCTCAACAAGATCAACCTCATCCGCCGTGGCCTCGCCGGCCACCGCCCTATCGAGGCCATGGAACGACTCCTCTTCTTCCTCAAAAAATTCCCTAACAATGCCCAGATGCTGTTAGAGATTAAGGGGTGAGGAAACAAATTGAGTTCGGTTTTTCCTAATAGTTGGCAAGATAGAGTGACCTTTGGGAGGTGTTGTTATTCGGTTGGGTTTTACAATGCGTTCTCGTGCCGTCGTATCTAGGATATTGAGTTAGAATTTTCATCGCATATTTTTAGAGAGAACTTTTGCGTTGGAACGCTCGTTTTCCTAAGATCGTATGATTGCTATGAGAGTTTGTTGTCTTCTTTTTTTGGTCAGTTCTTTTCTTTTTGCCGGGCCAAGTGAGGAGGTGACCGAGCATTATCAAGCGCTCCTACAAGATACTGATAATGAGATTTTGATGACGAGCTTGGTGGAAGCTTGGCTAAACGAGCAGAGTCGGGTGGAGTTGGAAGAGTGGTTAGAGGCGGAAGCGGAATCTGGAGAGACTGCGCGGCAACTGATTTGGGCACAATATCTTGCGCTAGTTGATGCTCACGAACGTGCGCTGGAGCTATATCAAAAGGTGCTGAAGAGAGAGCCAGGCAATGGTGGAGCGGAGTTGGCGATCGCAGAACTGCAAGCAACGGAGCTGAAGTTTGCGGCAGCTTTGAAGACTCTGGGAGAACGGGAGGATCAGGCGGCAGTTATTTTGCGTGGACTGTGCGAGTATCGTTTGCGGAATGAGGAGGTCGCGCAAGCGTTGTGGGATGAGGTGTTAGCAGCCGAACCGACAAATCGTGAGTTGCGGGCGGAGTTGGTAAATTTGTTTGAAGAGGAAAATTTGTGGAAGCAGGCCTGCGAGGCACAGGAAGAACTCATCACTCTTTTGGAGGAACCTTCTCAGCGAGAGCGGGCTCGATTAAAGCTGGGTGATCTGCGGTTAGAAGCGGATCTGAGGGATGCTGCATTAGCAAGTTATCGCGAGGTGTTGGCTGCCTCAGAGGAGAATTCGTGGTTGGAGCGCGAGGCGTTACACAAAATACGCGAGGCCTTCATGCAGAGAGGGGACGAGTATGGTTTGAGCGACTTCATGGTCAAATTACGCAAGGAGATGCCGCAGCGACTGACGCTTCGAAAGTCTCTTGCTCGTCAGCTCACCGTTAGCGGACAGGTCGAGGAGGGTGTTGAGGTTTTTCGTGAGATTTTACAACAACAACAGGGAGATGAGTCTCTGCGGTTAGAGTTCGTGGAATTGTTAGCCTTTTCGCAACGTCATGAGGAAGCGATAGCGGAACTAGAGGCTGTGATTGCGCGTGAAGCGACGGCGGAGCGGTGGCTGAGATTGGCGGAATTGAGATCGTTCAGCGGTGGAAAGGAAGGGTTGGCCGCCTTGCGTGAGGTTGAGAAATTGCGAGGAGACAGTGCCGTTGAGTTACTCGAAATGGCACGCATCTATGCTCGGTTTGAGAAGAATGAAGAGGCGTTAAGGATCTTGAAGAAGGGGCGTGTGGAGCACGAAGAGTCAGGTGAAATTTCACGAGCACTTGTAGAGGTGCTTGTCAGTCAGGGACGAGAGAGTGAGGCCCTTGTCGTTTGGCAAACAATGGTCAAAGACGGTGGTGTTGCGGAGGCCTTGTGGGTAGCAAAGAGTCAACGTCGGTTAGGATTGGACGCAGAGGCTTTCATTATTCTTGGTGAGTACCGTCAGGAATTGGGTAATGATTTTGTGGGACTGAGTCTCTACTGCGAACTAGCGCAGGAGCTTGGCGAAGTCGAAGTCGCGTGGAAATCCGTGCAGCGACTTGTTGTTCTTGCAAATGACTTTTCGCATTTGCAGATGGCCGTGAATCTCGGTTTGGCAATTGGTAATGAGTATGGTTCGGAAGAGGCCGTTGCAGAGCTAACACAATCCGAAGAGGTAAATGTGCGTTGCTTGTTGGCAAGCCTGCAGCAATCAGCCGGCCGTTTGTTAGATGCGGATGCGGCTTTGGAGGGAGTTGACGGTGAGTTAGCGCAACAGCACCGCATCGCTTTACTCACACAACGGGGTGATATTTTAGCGGCTTTGGAGGAAGTGAATCAGTGGAAGGATTCCTCACCGAATAAAGTCGCAGCTTGGAAAGAGAGAGCCGCTTTGTTGGCGAAATTGGGACGGTATGGAGATGCCGAAAAAGAACTACAACAGGCCCGCAATCTTTTTGAGGAAGATTGGACCGTGCTCACTCGTGAACTAGCGAAAGTGCAACTGTCTCTTGGTAAATACAAGGAGGCTGGGCAACTTTATGAGCAGCTTTTTCGTGTAGCGCCGACGAGCGAAGAGCGCGCGCGTTACCTTAATGAAATGTATTCAATGGCACAGCGAATACGTTCGCAGGATACATTGACTGCGCGTTTGGAGCAGGAGTTTGCAGCGACGCGTGAACTCTCACAGTTGCGGTTGTTAGCACAGCTTTACAAGCTCTCAAACGATCCTGGGAAACGACAACGAGTGCTTTTGGAGTGGTATCGGTTGTCGCCAAATGATGAGGAAGCTCTCTTCGAATTAGTGGCTTTGGCTGAGGAGAATTCGGATATCGTTGGGGCACGGGAGTTACTCTTAGCGCATCTGATGCGGACTCGTTCGCCAAAGGGGTTACCACATCTCGCTCGGTTGCAAATCCGGGTAGGCGAGATTGAAGCAGGTTTGGCCGTTTTGAGCCGAATCTCTGCAAACGATCTCACTGCATCTGATGTGGAAGCAATTGCAGTGCAGCTTTGGCGACGAGGAGAGCATCAACTGGTGTTAGAGTTTTTGAATCGGTACAAGGTAGTTGTCGATACAGACTGGCGCCTTCAGTTCTTGTTAGCAGATTTTTTGATCAGAATGGATCGGGCTGAGGAGGCAAAAAGTATCTGGATAGAGTTGTTAGGAGTGGAGCATGATTTGGAACGAACATTCGTCTCGGAAAGGGGGAGATACTGGCAAGTTTTAGAGAAGATGACTGACTATGGCTGGTGGCATCTCCTTCAGATTGATTTTTCTGATGAACGTTCACGTTTTTCAGAACGCGTGCCTCGTGAGGCCAATGAGGTTCGTTGGTTAAGTTTAGCCCGCTTGGCGCAGGCGAGTTTGCAGAGCGATTCAACAGGGCAGTCTTGGCAGGAATTTTTGAAGACTTTGCGCTATCCTTGGACCGTCCAGGTTCGTGAGTGGGGGCTTCGTCAAAAGATGATTCCTGT
>CALFBF010000005.1 GCA_937949965.1 uncultured Roseibacillus sp. | reverse complement strand
GTTGCAAGGCGAGTTAGAAGCAATGGCTGGGGGCCGAGTCTATACCGGACGTGATGCCCTTCGCTTGGGTTTGGTGGATGAGCTCGGAGGCCTCAATCAAGCGATTGCCAAAGCAACGGAGCTTGCGGAAATGGAGACATTGAATACCGCTCTCTTTCCAAAACCGACAAGCGCTTTGGACTCGTTCTTCCAGCCAAAAGGGGAAAATAATGATGACTTCCTTTCATTGAAATCGCGTTCCCAAAGTTTTAATCTCGCTGAAATTCTGGCGCCAGAGCTTTCGGTTCTCTCTCTCTTGCCGGATGACAAGAAGCGTCAGATTAAGGAAGGGTTGCAGATTTTGCAGTCATTGGAGGGAGAGAATATTCAGCTTATTGCCCCTCCTGTTCCTCGTTAGCTAACCTTTGTGCTCATATCACCAACCGAGATAATTCTGCAGAATTTCCAGCGCCGCTGCTTGATCGATGATATCACGTTGCTGTTTTGCCTTCTTCCCTGCAGCGCGCAGTTTTTCGGCGGCGTGAATGGTGGTGAAGGACTCGTCGTGGAAGAAGAGGGGGAGGTGGGGAAAGGTCTCTCGTAACTCGTCACCAAAGTGACGAATCTTTTGAGCGGCTTCTCCCTCACGGCCATCAGTCTTGAGGGGGAGGCCGAGGAGGAGGGTCTTGATTCGGCGTTGCGCGATGATCTCGGCTAGGCGACCTACGGCATCGGTAGTATCTCGATGAATAGTCTCGACGGGGTGAGCCGCGATTCCGAAGTCATCGGTAGCGGCAAGACCGATGCGGGCCTCGCCATGATCAATGGCTAGAATGGGATGCTGATCGTCGAAGTTCATGATGTTTGTTAGATTTCTGCTCCTTCTCCGGGATCGAGAATGAGGATTTGATCGAGGATCCCTAGTCGGTCTGCTTCTTTGAGAAGGCGCTCTTCGGGTTCGTGAGGTTCTTCATTGCCGAGGGGGAAGGTGGCATAGTGCATTGGGATTAGCTTCTTAGCTCCGAGGTCGAGGTAGGCTTGCAACGCTTCCTCGGGATTGAGGTGCACGTCCCGGCCACTAGGTGCCTCGTAGGCTCCAATGGGGAGGAGAGCGATGTCGATCGGGTATCGTTGTCCAATCTCTTTGAAGCCTTTGAAGTAAGCGCTGTCACCAGCGTGGTAGACATTGCAGGAGGGCGTCTTCACGATGAATCCTCCATAGTCGCGGTGAGTATCGTGGCCAAAGCGGGCTCCCCAATGATGGGAAGGAGTGTGGATGACGTCGATGCCATCCAAGATTTGTTCTTCCCACACTGACATCTCGGTGATGCGGTGAAAGCCGAGCCTCCTCACCAAGGAACCAGAGCCACGAGGAACGATGATGCCTTGGCGGGATTGAATCGCCCGCAGTGAGGAGCGGTGCATGTGGTCGAAGTGAGCGTGGGAGACGCAGACAAGATCGACTTCTGGCAGGGAAGAGAGATGGAGGCCGGGTTGCCGTTGTCGCTTCACAGGCCCCATCCAGGTAGCCCAGTTGGGATCAAAGATTACGGAGTGATTCTCGAACTGAACGAAGAAAGAGGCATGGCCGATCCAAGTAACGCGGACCTTGCCCTGCGCTGGTGGTTCTAGCTTGGCATGGAGAGTCTCGCCCTCCGGTTGGCGAAACATCTGGGGAATGATGCGGTGACGCCAAAAGCGATAGGATCGCTGAGCCCATCCTTTTTTGGGCGAAAGCCCAGAATAGGAGCTACGATCGGGCTGCGACATGGCGTGATGATTTCAGACCGCGAGCGGGATGGAAAGGGAGAGGTGGGACAGGTCCGTCCTCTCAAGAAGAAAGGCCTTTAAGTCAATGCCGCTGCGATTTGTGTCCGGTAGTTCTGGGCGAGGTCGGCGGGTTGTTGTCCTTCGGCGGGATAGATGATTCCTCGCGAAACATTCACTAAATTCGGTGCTTGTCGCCCGCTGTTAGCGAGGCTGGTGAGGTCGCCTCCTTGTGCACCTAGACCGGGGATGAGGAGCGGAATATCAGGCACCCGTTGTAGGACTTCGGGACCTGCATTGGTGAGTCCAAGGACGAGGCCAACGGAAGAATTACGATTCTGGGAGGCGGCTCGTTCTGCGAAAGAGGCCACTCGTTGATAGAGAGGTTGGTCGTCTACGGTGAGCCGCTGGAAGTCATTACTTCCGCTGTTGGAAGTCAGTGCCAGGAGGTAGAGGCCCTTGCCGCCGGGGTAGTCGAGGAAGGGCTCGATGGAGTCGTAGCCCATAAAAGGGTTCAGGGTCACCGCGTCTGCTCGCAGGTGTTCGAAGCACGCGATGGCGTAGCGCCGTTGCGTTTCCCCGATGTCCGAGCGCTTGACGTCGAGCACGATAGGAATCTCGGAGGGAATGCGGGCGACGATTCGTTCAAGGAGAGCAAAGCCTTCACTACCGAGGCTTTCAAAGTAGGCGCTGTTAGGCTTGAAGGCTGCCGCGTGAGGTGCGGTTTCTTCGATAAGGCGGTTGAGATAGTCTTCGACCTCGGAAAGTCGATTGTGATGATTCTCCACCCGGGGATCTAATCCAATGCAGAGATTGCCGACAGCGGCAGTGCGGGTGTTTAGTTTTTCTAAAAAGGTCATGGCTGGATACTGACTAAAGAGTTTTTTCCGGTGGTCGGCAAGGTGTCTGCCGTAAGCAAAAACCGAAAGCGAACAAAACTCAAAAACCAAAAACAGTTCTGAGTAAGAAATAAAGAATGCCTCCGGTAACTTATTTGCCAGAAAAAATGGTTCTCAATTGTCTCAGATCGAGGCGGATTGAAAACCAGTTAAACGAGTCCACCAGGTTTCAAACCGACAAAGAGTTGAGACAATTGGGGGGACATTTTCTTGGAATGAGGTTACCGGAGGTGCGCTAAAGGAGAGCTAGTCGAGATCAGGTTGTTCAGAGTCAGACGGGAGACCCCTTCGCAGTTGCCAGACAAACAATATTCCTGTGATGAGGAGTAAGGACGCATTCATCCCGATATGGAGGGGAAAGTTGGTGGGTTCATCTGAAGAGCCGAAGCAGCCGCAATTGATGTTCAGTCCTTTCGCCGCTGCGATGGAGAGTGCCCCGATAAAGGCTGCCAGCATTCCTCCGATGAGAAGGAGCCCCCCGAGAGTGCCTCGCCAACCGATGAGCACGACAAGACCAGCAAAGACTTCTAACCAAGCTACGAGGTAAGCGGCGTAACCATCGTAAGGAGGAAAGAGGAGTTGGTAGTTGAAAATATCTTCCGTAAAGCGATCTAAGTCCCAAACCTTGATGAGGCCTACGATTAGAAAGAAGGTTCCCAATAAGAAACGCAGGAGGTGGAGGCAGATCGTGGTTCCCTTGCGTGGCATAGTGAAGAAGCTAATAAATGGATACTTGCGGAGCCAAGAGCAGAAAGTTTTTTAAAGGGAAGGAGGACTACCAATTTTGAAGAAAAAGAGAAAAACAACTTTCAGGAGTGGGCGTTACCGTTTACGGCTATTCCCGCCAGGGGCCGCGGAGTGCAGGCTGGTGAACCCGGTCAGGACGGAAACGTAGCAGCCGTAGCTTGTCCTTCATTGCCGTGGTCCCCTGGTTTTTCTATCGATCCCGCAGTGGAACGGTTATCGAATTAACAAGAAGGCTCTCTGGGTCTTGGAAAAAGAAAAGAAGTGATCGGCCACTCACTTGTTCGTGAAACCAGCGGGTAGAGAAGCAGCGTAACCAGCGGCCATTTTCCCCTTTCTCTTGATATTGAAAAGCGACATTTAGTTCTTCGGGTTCATTGGAGGAGAATTGAAAATTGAGGCTTTGTCGTGGTGGAAGATTGATTGTTTGACTGCCAATTGTTCCTCGTAAAGAAGAAGGGATTCGGTTGAGGATTTTAAGCGTTTCTTTCGGAAAGTCTCTGTGATGAAGGGAGAATGAACTTCCTTCGGCGGCCCAATGACTACCTTGCCATTGGAGACTGAAGACCAGAGCCGCCTGTTTCCATTGTTGTTCGCAGGCGATGCTGCCAATGAGTGGGTGCTCTTCTTTGCCAAATTCTTTGGCTTCAGGTTCTCCATAGAGATGGATTCGACCATCTTCATTCAAGACTCTTATCGGGTCAGTTAGTCGCGTGCCGAGTAGGGTGAGCTCGTGGAAACGGTTTTGAGAAACTTTCACGAAGACTTTGGTCTTGGCTCTTCCTTCATTGTAGGAAAAAAAACTGGTGTGTTGTTTTAAGTCGCGGCCAGAGGCTTGTGCACTCGCAAGGAAAGCGACAAATCCGGCGGTGAGCAGATGTGCAAAAGTCATAATATAACTTAAGGAGAAAAGGCTGTTATACCAGAGGAAAGAAATACGAAAGTAGCTAAGATTGTCGTTAAAGAAGCTCGAAGAACGATAAGAAAGGAATCATCCTGCGTAGAGTTAAGCCTGCCATGAATCGCTCTATTTTTTCTTTTATTCTCATTCCCATCAATCTCACCACTGGCGCGATCGAGCTGCCTTCTTTCTTTTCAGATGGCATGGTGTTGCAACAGCAAAGCCAAGCCAAGATATGGGGCTGGCTTGATGAAGGAGGCGAGATCAGCGTCCACTTTGCTGGGCAAACTGAACAATCGCAGACTGATGAGCAGGGTCGATGGGAAGTAAGCTTCGAGGGCCTTCAGGCTACGAACGAAGGATCGGACCTTCTCATTACTGATGGGACGAGCGAGAAAGTCATCCAGAATGTTGTTGTAGGGGAAGTGTGGATTGCTTCAGGTCAGTCTAATATGGAGTTGGCGGTGGCGAAGAGTAATAATGCTGAAGAAGAAATTACGGCTTCAGATGATCCCCTTCTTCGAGTTTACGTCTCGAAGAACATCTCTCATGCAGAGCCGCAAATTGACTTGGCCGGGGAATGGGAAATCGCGTCTCCAGAATCTACCGGGGGCATGACTGCAGTGGGCTATTACTATGCTAAAAAATTACGACAGGAGTTGAGTATACCCGTGGGTATTCTTGAGTGCTCGTGGGGAGGTAAGCCGATTGAAGGTTTCACAAGTGAAGAAGCGTTGAACAAGGTCCCAGAGCTGAGCCCCATCTTGGACCGTAAAAAAACTGCGTTGGAAACCTGGACGGAGGAAAAAGCTGCTACGAATTTTGTAGAAGCAACAGCCAAGTGGGAGAGGCGAGGAAAGAAAGGCCGTAAACCAGTCTTGGAGCCCGACCCATTGTTCAACCCTCAGCTTCATACTAATATTTTTAATGGGATGATTGCTCCTATTGCAGGATACTCGGCACGAGGCGTCATTTGGTATCAGGGTGAAAACAATGCCAATAATGGTACCGAGCATCTGTATGAAGAATTACTGGGCTGTATGATCACCGACTGGCGCGAACGGTGGCAGAGCGATCTTTCGTTCTACTACGTCCAACTAGCGAACTTCCGTAAAGTGATCACGGAACCCGGAGCAGAAAGCCCTTGGGTAGTAGTTCAGGATGAGATGCGCCGCGCTCTGGAGAGCATCGATAAGAGTGGCATGGCGGTGACCAATGACATCGGGGAAACAAGCGACATCCATCCCAGAAACAAACAAGACGTCGCTACCCGTCTCGCGCGTTGGGCTCTTGCGCAAGATTATGGCAAAGAAGGAGTGGTGAAGAGTGGTCCTCTCTACCGCAAAGCGCAAAAAGAAGACAACCGCTTCATCATTACCTTTGATTACGCTGAAGGCCTCAAGTCACGAGATGGTGGCTCCCTTCAACGGTTCGAGATCCAGTCGGAAGATGGGACTTGGGCTTGGGCTCAGACACAGATTGACGGTGATCAAGTCATCGTCTGGTCTGATGAGATCCAGAACCCTAAACTCGTCCGATACGCTTGGGCCTCTAATCCTCAGGGGGCAAACCTGGTGAACGGAGAAGGCCTTCCTGCTAGTTGCTTCACGACCGAGCGCTGAACTTTTGCTGGAGGGATGAGATCTCGACCCGTTTCTCAGCGTCGTTTTGGCAATCTTATCTCGAACCATTTTTTCTTGGCAGCAGGTTACCAGAAGCCCTTTAGTTAATCCGTCGGAAAGATTTGCATAAGAGTTTCGTAGGGATGTCTTTATGCGTCGTTTGTTCGTTTTGCTTATCCTGCTCACTGGACTGCTGCCAGCAGCTCCTGACGGGTTAGCCATTTATCAGAAACATTGTGCAGAATGCCATGGAGATAATGGTCAAGGCGTTGATAATGAGTATGATGAGCCCTTAGTCGGAGATCGTTCGATTAAGGCTCTCGCAAGATATATTGATGAGACGATGCCCGAGTTTGCCGAGCATCTTGTCGTGGGGGAAGACGCTCTTGCGGTCTCCGAGTATATTCATCAAGCTTTTTACTCCCCGGATGCTCAGGAGAGAAATAATCCAGTGCGGCAAACTCTTCTACGACGGACTCAGCAACAGCATCGGAATTCGATTGCCGATCTCATCGGTTCTTTTCGAGACCCGATCGGCTTTGTAGGAGAGCAAGGCCTGACCGCTTACACTATTGTTCGAAGGAAGAGGAGTCGGACATCTTTACCTCTCCGTCGCGCTACTGCTCCTTACCTTGACGCAGAAGTCATGGCCTCGATAGAGGGGCTGAATCCTGATGGCTTTCGAATGAATTGGGAGGGCTCCCTCACTCCACCCGAGACCGGGACTTATCAGATCAAGCTACGCACGCCCAACGGGGCTAAAATATCAATTAATCAAGCTGGAAGTGGCACGCCCGCGCTCATCGACTTGAGTGTTTCTTCGAATAATCAGATGCGAGAGGAGACTGCCAGTGTCTATCTCCTTGGGAATTATCCCGTTCCCATATCGGTCTCTTTTCGCACGTTTCAAGAGCAAGAGCGCTCTTTGATCCTGGAGTGGAAACCTCCTCATGGCGCTTGGGAGCCAATTCCAGACCGCTACTTCTCCTTGATTTCTGTCCCTAACGTCGCTGTTGTCGATACCAAGTTTCCGCCAGATGACGCCTCGCTAGGTTATGAGAGAGGTGGCTCTGTTTCCAAGGCTTGGAATGAAGCGATTGCGAAAGCAGCCATTCAAAGCGCCAAGCTCGTGATGAGAGATCTCAGAAATCTCGCGGGGATTGGAGAAGACGACGACGAACCTACGCGGGTTCAGAAGTTGAGGGAATTTTGCATAGAATTTACTTCACGTGCTTTCGGACGACCTCTCACCCCGGAGCAAAAAAAGCTCTACGTTCAGAACCTCTTCACGCAACACACTCCAGAAGAAGCCGTGAAAAGGAATGCCATGCTCACTCTGACCTCACCCTACTTCCTTTATCCTTCTCTCAATCAAGCGAATGACTCCTACGGCATGGCTAGTCACCTCGCCCTTAGCCTGTGGGACTCCATACCGGATCAAGTTCTCCGCGAGGCTACATCTGCAGGGGAATTACAGAATTTTGAAGGCCTCAAGAAGCAGATTACTCGGATGGTGAAAGATCGGCGAACACAGCAAAAAGTGCAGCGGTTTTACTTCCAATGGCTCGCTCTGTCCGAGAAAGAAAATCTTACCAAGGATCCAGAAACGTATCCCAATTTTAGCGAGCGACATGTCGCCGATCTCCGCTATTCCTTTACGACCTTTTTGCATCAGGTGACCTGGTCAAATGAGTCCGACTATCGTTTGCTCTTCAGCGAGCGAGAGCTTTTCCTCAACCCTCGTCTAGCAGAGTTTTACCAAGCGCAACACCCTGGCGGGTCTGGTTTTGAGCGAATCCCCGTCCCCGACAAACAACGTTCGGGGATCTTCACACATCCCTACTTGCTCACTGCTTACTCTTATCATAAACAGACCTCACCGATTCATCGCGGGGTATATATCGGGCGTAATGTTCTCGGGCGTTACCTCAAACCGCCACCCAATGCGATTGAATTTAAGGATTCGGACTTCAACCCTCATCTAACCATGCGCGAAAAGGTCACTGAGCTGACTAAAGCACCCTCCTGCATGGCTTGTCATGCTATTATTAATCCAGTGGGATTTAGCCTCGAAAATTTCGACGCAGTGGGACGTTTTCGTTCCCACGAGAAAAACAAGCCCATTGACGTAACCAGCATCTATCCTACTGAAGATGATCGGACGATTCCAATCAATGGTCCCAGTGACTTGGCTCGAATAGCAATCAATAGTCCCACTGCGCACAGATCCTTCATCAAGCACCTCTTCCACCATCTCGTTCATCAGCCAGTCCTTGCCTATGGTTCAGAGACGATGGATCAGTTACATTCGGACTTCACAAAAGGTGATTTTCATATTCAAAACTTAATTAGCCAAATCGCCTTAATCACTGCACCCTTACCTGCAAACTTCGAGACCGCCCAAAATTAACCGCCACCTGAAAAGAACAATGACCAATCGTCGCCAATTTCTTCGCAATCTCGGAGTGTCCTCCGCGGCCCTTCCTTTCCTGACTAATTTGCCGAGTTTAGGAGCAGATGCCATCCGTGCTCGTAAGCAGAGACTCATCATTATGTTCACCCCCAACGGGACTCTTCCGGATGAGTTTTGGCCCAGTGTAGATGGTAACGGAGAAATGCAGTTTCCCGCTATTCTTAAACCTCTCGAACCTTTCAAGGAAGAGAGTCTTCTCCTCGAGGGACTTTGCAACATGGTCCGGGGCGATGGTGACGGCCATATGCGAGGCATGTCTTGCCTACTAACGGGCAACGTCCTCCATCCTGGTAATATTAAGGGCGGTGGTGGAAATCCGGCCGGTTGGGCTTCTTCGATTTCCATCGATCAAGAGATAAAGAACTTTCTGCAAAAGAGTCCCGCTACTCGCACTCGCTTTGGTTCACTTGAGGTGGGAGTCGCGGTTCCGGATCGAGCCGATCCTTGGACTCGGATGTCCTATGCGGGCTCGAATCAACCTGTGGCTCCTCTCTCGGACCCGTATGAGATGTTAGATAAACTCTATGGAGGTTCCAAGGATCGTGAGACCTACGCCTCTTTACTCGATCAAGTTGGCCGTGATCTCAAGAAAGTCGCCCAGAAACTCTCGACCGAAGATCGCGTTTTACTAGACCAGCATGTCAACCTCGTACGTGAACTTGAGAAGGAGATGAAAGTCACCACCCAAGCGGGGGAACTGCTTCATCCCGAACCAGATCTCGACCCCAATATCGAACTTATCAACGATAATACTCCGCAGCTTGCTCGCATGCAAATGGACCTCCTTATTAACGCCATGGCCAATGATATGGCTCGGGTCAGTTCGATTCAATTTACTCGATCTGTGAGTCATTCTCGCATGCGTTGGCTGGGCATTGAAGAAGGCCACCATTACCTTAGCCATCAACCAGATGATAATAAATCGGCCTACAACCAACTCCTCAAGATCAACACCTGGTTTGCCGAGCAACTGGCCTACCTTGCTGGTCGCTTGCGCGATACACCCGAACCTGGAGGGGATGGCTCTATGCTTGATAATACTACCATCCTCTGGGTGAACGAGCTCGGGAAGGGAAATAATCATACCCTCAATAACATACCCTTCCTCGCTGTCGGCGGAGGTCTTGATTATAAGATGGGTCGCTTAGTGAAGTTTGAAGAGAAAACTCCTCATAACAGATTTCTCATGAGCCTAGCGCATTCTTTCGGGAATCATCTTCCTACCTTTGGGCAAGAAAAGTTCTGTGTCGACGGTCCCTTATCGCTGTCTTAGAAGAGAGTAGGAGAAATATTTCCAGCGATTTTTACTATAAATGTAGTATTTAGGCGGTTCCCTCCTCTTCTTGGGGGTGAGTCTCAGTGTAATATCAGATTCCTTCGAGTAGTTTTATATTTATGAGAATATTAATCGCATGCTTTTGTCTGATTCTTACCCCGTTTCTCGTAGCTAAAAAACCGAACGTTATTCTCATCTTTGCCGACGATATTAGCGCGCGCGAGCTTCCGATATACGGCTCTAATCAGTGGACGGATAACGAGGGGCAAACTGTTCGTGATCCTGCTTTCCGCGCAGCGACTCCTGCTCTCTCAAAAATTGCCAATGAGGGCGTGTGGCTGGAGACGAGTTGGTCCGCGACTGTGTGTGCTCCTTCTCGGGCGATGCTCATGACGGGCCGCTATGCTTCCTCTCATAAATGGTGGCACAACCGCGACTTCGGAATGTCTACGGACGAAGAGGGAAAGGAAGTGATTTACCCTCTCTATGAAAGTTCACCGAACCTCATTGGCCATATTGCGAAGAAAGCTGGTTACGATACCTTTTGGGCGGGCAAAACTCAGATGTGGGAAGCCGATCTCACTCGTTTTGGTTTCGACGAAATCGTGCAGACCTTTCACGGCGCTAATCCCTTCTCGACCTTTCGAGTTACTCCACGAGTCGTCGATGGCATCCGTCAGTTCATTAATCATGATACGGGCAATCCTGTGAAAACCAGTTATCCCCAAGCGAGTGTTCTTTTCCGACCCAATGTTTTGCTCGTTAACCACCCTGAGGCCAAACAACCAAAAACGTGGTGGCCGAACACCCCTGAGTCAGAGGCAGATTATGGGCTGAACACTTACGGTCCGGATGTCCTGCAGGAATTTATCTTCGACTTCATTGAGCGGAAGCACGAGGAGGAGCGACCTTTCTTCGTCTATCATACTGCTAACTTAGGTCATGATAACTTCGACTTTCTCAATCCTCAATCAGGTGAGAAATGGCCCGGAACGCCTCGTCTCGAATGGACGGACTCTGGTTACAAACGTCTTCCGACCAATATCACGGGTTCGGAGGGGAACTACGAGACTCATGGTACCATTACTGAGCCCGGAGTTCACACCCATCTGGAATACCTCGACTACCAAGTTTGGCGTTATCTTAATAAAATGCGTGAACTCGGGATCGAAGATAACACTATTCTCATCTTCACCAGCGATAACGGCACTTGGGGCTATGGAAAGGGGAAAGAGGTGAAACAACGGGGAACTCATGTTCCCTTCATTGTCTACGCGCCTGGTGCTCATCTCAGTAAGGTGGGTAGACAGAATATTATCTCCGATCTCACCGACGTTCTTCCGACTCTTGCTGAAGTGATGGGGGCAGAACTCCCCGACGGTCTTTTAGGGAAAAGTCTTTGGCCTTATCTAACAACGGATACTTCGGAGCACCGAGATTGGATCTATTCTTATAAGGCCGGCCGGCAACTTGTTCGGGGCAAACATCTCCTGCGCGACGGCAACAAAAAATGGTGGGACACCACGCGAACTCCTGCTGACTTAGACAGCTTCCAACCGATTGATGACTGGGAGTCCCTCCCAGCCAGTTACCAAGCCGAACGTCAACTTCTCGAACAAGTTCTTCAATCCGAAGACCGCTATCATACCCACCATGGTCCCGAGACTCGGTGAGGAAAGAAGAAGACGGTTGAACCAGATTCTTACTTTACCTCTGTGCTGCCCCAGTCGGGCTTAATGATTAGGATCAAACCCAAGATGATCGCGACGACTCCGTATCTTGTCGGGGAACGGCTTGAGACTGATTCGAATCCTCCAAGGCTCATTCCGACAAGACCGAGAAGAATGGCCACGACTCCCAGTAAGCGTGGCCATTTGTATGAAGGGTGGCGGATCAATTTTCTCGCAACACCAGCTTGCAAGATGATCTGATCAATTTCATCTGGGTTTAATTCTTCACCGAAACCTTTTAGAGTTAATTCGGTCTGGATCTCAGTTGCCGAAGCTCCCTCAAATGCAAGGGTCTTGGCCTTATCTATGGCATCTCTTCGAGTCGTCACCAGAAAGGGAGGTTGTCTCATCCACGTTCGCCATTGTGGTAATGCGTCTCAACAGAAAATGGAAATTCTTTGTTCGGTTTTCTGGTTCGGTGAACACTATAGGCAAAGAAGATGAATGACCTCACGGATTCAGAGTTACTTACCAAGTTTATTGACGAAAACGATGAACTCGCATTTGCAAGCCTTGTTCAGCGGCATGCTAATGTAGCCTATTCGGCGGTTGTTTCTTTGCCGGGTGGAGCTGGTCTTGCTGACGAAGCTTGCCAGTTGGCATTCATTGAATTGGCAAAGAAGGCAAGATTTTTGCGAAACAGAGATTCTTTAACAGGCTGGCTTTTTCAAGCCACACGGAATCAGGCCAGAAATCTACGACGGAGTGAAATCCGCCGTCGTGAGCGAGAGAGATCGTATATGAATGTATCTGAAGATGAAAAGTCGGCGTCCCACGTCTCAGAAGACCTACTCAATGACGTTATGGCGGTATTGAGTAAACTGGGGCCGCGAGATCGTGATCTGGTTGTCCTGCGATACTTGGAGGGTAAGAGTTTTCCGAAGATAGCAGAAATATTTGGTTATAGCGTTGATGGGACTCGGATGAGAGTTAATCGAGCACTAGGAAAGATGAATCGAATTCTTAGGAGAAAAGGAGTTACTTCATCAACTGCATTGATCGCATCAACTATCTCCGCGCAGGGGATACAGCAAGCGCCTCCTGCGCTTGTAAATGGTATTTTACAAGCAACTTCCTTGGGCGCAGCAACGTTGCCTACCAGTGCTGCAGTGGGTGGTACAGTGATTATTTTTATGAAACAAAAAGTATTAATTACCTCAATAGTAGTTTTTTCTGGAGTGGCTGGTTACACTGTTTACCAACATGAAGGAAAAAAATCTAAAGTAGCAACGGAAGACACAGTTGATTTATCGTATCCAGAGAACCCTTTGAAGATAGATGAGTCACAACGGTCTTCGGGAATCATCCCCGTTACAAAATCGAGTAAGATTATCGAACCGGGGGAAGAAAGAGGAATAAATAATAGTAATGAGAATAAAATAATTCCTCTATCTTATCTCGAACGAGCGGAGGCTCTTCTCAAATTCGTTGAGCTTGAAGAACAAGCTTCGACAGGTGAGAAGACGCTATACTCAAGCGACGTTCCCGATAAGGGCAAGGTTCTTGGTGAAGTTACTGCCATTGCTTTACGCCTTAGGCTTAATGAGGAACAGAAGGAACAATTAAAGGCTGTAGTTGAGGAGAATTTTGAAGTTCGGAAAAGTTATGAAAATTCAGCAGGCCCTTCATTTGGAGAAACATTGTTGCAACTGACTGAAGAGAGAATGATCGACTATCTGGCTCTTGAATTAATTAAGGAATCGGATGCCTTGAATGAAGAGCAACAATCTTACTTTGATGAGTTAGAAGTAGAGCTTAGAGAATTCGAAGATGAATATTATGAATCCACTGCACCAGAAGGCATTGTTCCTGCTGAGTGGCAAAAAAATTCTGAGCTATTAGCGCAAATTGATGAATTTCTAGCGCCGGATCAACAACAAGAACTGCAAGAATACCTTCGTGAAAATGAGCAGCGCAGAGTTGAAGAAGTGGTATTTCGCCGGACGGAAGATCTTTCATTCCGACTCGGACTGGACAATACGGAAAAGTCTAACCTCAGAACTTACCTACAGCAGAACCCAAACGCTAGTGAGCAGGAGATTTCGGAAATTCTTGATCCTGATCTTGCGGAAATCCTTTTGGGAAAGTGATCTTGATCTCAAGAGAGAACTTCGGAATTCACCTCAACTCGACTCGATAATTTGGAATGATTCAAGGAGCTGACGCTATCGAGATGGCATCAAAAATACGTGAAGATCCTGTATTTGCATTGTTTGGAAAAGTAATGGTGAAAGCTTGAGGGTTATTAGGGTCGATTGTTGTTGCTGGAGGAAGGGTGATTGCAACCCAGTAGCGAGCGGTGGTGCCGGTGGGGTCCAGACGCCCTTCAATAGTGTCGACCTCAATGCCAAGATACGTCACGGAAGTTGGTTGGATACTGAGATTAGGAGGTGGGCTAGCGGGTCCCGTTGTTGCTAAGAGCTCAAGGTAAATGGTCTCGGTGTCGCTGACTACTGGTTGGAGTGATTGATCTTTGGCAAGTAAGGCATTGTAAGCTTCTTCCCATGCATCACCAGGATTAGGAGGTGTGGTGAGGAGGGCTATTTCGACTCCGTTGTCTCCGATGAGATACATTTGATAATCAGGGATGTCATTCGGATCGGTAACGTCTTGGGTAGAAATGAGTTTAAAATTTGGCCACTCGTCGATGATGAGGGAGCGTCCATCGGTGCTAGGGTTGAGGCCAAATCTCTCCGAGATGATACAGCGGTCTTCCATGTCGGAGCCTTCAAAGATGGGAAGGAGTGATTTGGAAGAGATATCGATTCCATCGGTAGCGGCCACCGCATTGGTGCCGGTGAGATCGAGGATGGTTGCGAAGAGATCAATGACGTGGACGAGTTCGTCGCTTGTTCCAGTTTCTAATACATTAGGGCCGCAGGCGAAGAAGGGGACGTGGATACCGCCTTCTGTTAGGGAGCCTTTTGCTTCTACGATTCCTTGCACGGGTGCTTGACTCACTTGGGTGGGAGAGCCGTTGTCGCCTACTACGATGATGTTCGTTCGATCGAGATCGACCGCTTGTAAAAGGTTCCCAATTTCGTGATCGAGAGCTTCTAACATTCTCACGTAGAGATCTCGGTTACTGGTGCCATTGGTGGAGTAACCGTCAGCGGGCGTCACAAAGGGAGCGGGATCATGGAAAGGGGAGTGGGGAGCATTAAAGCCCATCCACACCACCCAAGGCTCGTCCCCCTGAGAAGCGATGAAGGAAGTGGCTTCGGCAACTTGGGCACTAGTGGCGTAAGTGGTCACCGTGGTGCCGGGGTCGGTGAGGATACCATTCTCGATTTCGACCCGGGTCCAACTGTTGTAACTCGGCACACCACCGCCTAAGGTTCCTGAGAAGTGAGGCCAGCCACCAGTGTCTAAGGGGCCAGTTTCTCCTGAGCCAAGGTGCCATTTTCCAAATGAGGCGAGTCCGTAGTCTGGGGATTCGGCAGAGATGATTTCGGGGAAAGTCAGTTCGCTTGCCGGGAGGGTGTTGTTCGAAGTGGGATTGCCAACTCGGTGTTGGTGGGGTTGACGTCCAGTGAGAAGTGTTGCTCGTGTAGGGGAACAAATGGGTTGCGCGTAGCCACGAGTGAAGAGAAGTCCCTTATCGGGGGTGTCGGCTGGGGTTGCATTGGGATCGGAAAAAAGAAGATTCTTCAGGTTAGGCATCCGGGCGAGGAGTGTTCCGGGCTCGATATTGTAAAGTTCTGAGGAGTCGATACCCCAGTCGTCGAGGATGAGAAGAAGGACGTTGTTTTGAATCCCATTAGAAATGATGGAGTCATCGTAGACGAATCCGGTGTCGTCGAAGGCTTCGATGAAGTCGAGGCCGACTCGGTAGAAGTGCTCGCGCTCTGTCGTTCTGCGCCCGTTATCAATGATGGGAGTGGTGGCGTCTATTCCTCTTACTTCATCAAGTAGTGCCCAGTCCTCTGGGAGGAGGGTGCCGGAGCGCTCAATAGTGTAATGACCGCCTTCGACCGAGTTCCATACGATAGCGACATCGTCGGTTGATGCGGTGGTGGCGAGAGAGTCGATGGTAAGTTCCTTTTCGGGGCCTCCTTCCCAGCGGATTTCTGGGTTACTTGTTAGAGTGTCGACATCGCCAGCATTATAACTACCAAAATAGTAGCGGCTGAGATTGTAGGGGAAAACGGGATTCCCCGCAGCATCAATATTGGTAAAGTAGGCCCAAGTTCCTGTGGGGAATTCCGGGGTGACGCAAAAGCGGACGTTATACTCATTGAGGTCGAAGTCCGTTGCCGGGTCATAGACTCCATCATTACTGACGCCCTCATAGAGATCGAATCCAACGAGATCTCCCTTGTAGGCATAATCTTGTAAGTAATGTCCCAAGCGATAAGTCTCGTCGTCGATGACTGTGTCTACTGCAGGGCCGAAGGAATCAGGGCTTAGCGTGGTGGAGGTTCCTTCGTTACGAGCGATCCATTGCGGAAGAGTGGTGCGGCCAGTCTGTCTCCCCGAGGAATCTGTTCCTGAAAGAGTATTGAGATTAGTAGAACTGTTAGAACCATCCCGGATCTGGAATCCAGATATCATACGCCGGATGGGTGAGGTCGCATCGGTGGGATCAGAGTACCCGTAGGGGCCGTAGAGGGGGAGCCCATCACCGACCCAACCCAAGATCGGAGAATGTTCGCCGTTTGGATCTTCGGTGTAAGTATTGGTTACAGGATCGTAAGCGACCGAGTCCTCTAGTAGGTGGCGCAGGCCCGGTGGGTTTACGTGGTAGTGGTAGAGATTATCCGCTTGATGAGCGAGCGCAGGATCGAAGGTCTCTCTTTGGGTTAAGTAAGCATTCCGATTCCAGATTGCATCGCCGGAGACTCCAGGTTGAGTGGTAGCGGGTCGCTCGTCTCTACCGGCGGAAGTGTCGTAGGAAAAGGTGTCTTGAGTTCCGAACATGGAAACTCCGTCGACGAAGAGACTAATGGTACCATTCCCAGTTGATTCTTTACTCCCAACGGGTGGAATGGTCGCATTTCGGGTGATGCGGAAATGGGTGCGACTGTTCGAGGGATAGTCTGCGAAAAGGCTGCCGTCTTGTTTGTGCCATGGCCCCATGATGTGGAAGGCCAATCCTGTTGCTCGCAGATAGACGTTGTTAGCATCAGTTGCCACTTCGTGAATACCTGCATAGGTCGGTTGGGATTGAGTGCCAGCACCACGTGACCAAGTGTTCATATTGGCCTGATTGATCTGGGCTTCAGTATTCGGGTAAATACGGGCGTAACGGCCGGAAAGATCGGTTAGCCAAGAGTCGAGAATGGGCTCTGCAAAGACAGAATGAGCCGTGAGCAAAAGGAAAAGAAAAAGTCTCATGATAGACGGATAGGATTAAACCATGGTTTTTCTTCGAAGTTGCGTGTTAAAGATTAAATCCACTCTGTTTCCTAAAGGGTTGTGAGTGGGAATAAAAAAACCGAGCCTCCTTTTGAAGAGAAGCTCGGTTGTTAGATTTTTTCTTAGCAGAAGTTATCCTGTGATTTTCTTCCACTGGGCAGCAGCCTTTGCAGTTTGTGCTGCGTCGTTACCTTGCTTGTCCCAGAGCTTACGAGTGTCGCCGAGGATGGTCTTGAAGAAGAGGTGAGTCTTGCCATTGATGACTTTGAAGTTCTTAGGATTTACCTTTGTCTTTTCTCCATCCTTCATGGCCCAAGCACACCAACCGCCAAAGAGGGGCTCGTATTTGTCTGGGCTGGCTTGGAAGGCTTTCTTATTTGCTTCGGTGGAGAAGCGGTAAGTAAGACCGCCGTGACTTGCAGTGATTTTAGAGCTTCCTTTCTTGGCCCCGCCGGAGTGGTAGGCCACGGGATCGTATCCTTGCACGGCGAGCCCTTTCTTGTGGCTGAAGTGCTTTTGACGAACTGCAGTGTCTTGTGCAAAGACAGGAAGGGCAAAAAAGACAGCAGCGAGGAGGAGTGTAATTGATTTAATCATGACCCCTATGAGAGTGCGAAAAATTGAAACTATTCCAAGTGATATCGAGAAAAAATTGAGGAATAATTTGCGCTAGTATTACTCGCTCCCCTTCGAGAAAAGGCGTGGTAAGTCCGGGAGGTCAGACGCACTTTTAGCTGGTTGTGCCGCCACGATCTTTTCGGCTCGGTAGAGGAAGGCACCTGGCATTTGGAGACCGTCACCAGCAAGGTGACCCACGCCGCATCCCTTGAAGAGGGCGAGCATGCCGCGGAACCAGACTTGTGGTCCGAAGATTTCGAAGAAACCGCCCTTCCCAAGACCGAAGGCGCGGTAGAGTTCGCAATTGGTATCCGCGATGTGAGGAATACTTTGCGCGGAAGGAGCCGTGAGATATTCTTGGCTTTCTTGTTCACGTAACATGTGGACGAGCACGAGGCGGGCTCCGTTGCGATCAGCTTCTTCCTTCAGTCCTTGTAGTGATCGTAGAATCTGCCGAGTAAAGGTGCAACCAAAGTGGCGCAGGAAAACAAGCACGATAGTTTGTTCACGAGAGGCGTCGCGCAAGCTTTCCCCACTAGAAAGGTGATAGTTCTCGGCCGCTTCGGTAGGAGTATATGGCTCTTGACGATCGAAGGGGCGTCCGGCCTTTGCTTGAGCAACACGCCAGAGGATGAGTCCGAAAGGAATCCACCAAATGAGATCATTGGTGACTGTGATCCAGGTGCAAGAGAGAGGGAGAGCCCCGGTGGTCACTGCCTTAATAAAGCCAATAGGTCCGAAAAGTTTCCCCAAGAAGCCAACGAAGATGATAGGCCAGTGTCGGATAGGATTGGAGGATGCGATGAGGTAGCCGATGCCAAAGACTCCTACGATCATGCCCACTGATTGCCAGACCTCGGGATACTCAGGGAGTGGCATGCCTGACCATTCGAACCAGAGGCTTGGCCAAGCTACGGTCCAGACTCCAAATGCTAAATTATAGAGCCCTGCCGCAATGAGGACGGTTCTCATCCAGGAGGGGAATTGACAGTCGGGAGTGGTGCAAGAGCTCATGTTAAGAGGAGGGTCCACGTACTTTGAGATTTCGCAAGTGGTCGTTCCACATTTTGCTTCGGCGACTGTCCTCTTGTGAGGGCTGCTTACGGGTGTTATCTGTCTGGCATGAGTTTTAGCTACGGCGCGGGGACAGGAAGGGGAAGTTGGCAGCCGCCTCTTTTCCGCCTAGGACGGATCCCGATTACAGTCACTAATCTAGTGATTTTGTTAGAAGTGGTCGGGATGTTGATCGTAGTCATGGTCCCTAGTGGGATGGATTTACTTGCAGTATTTGACCCACACGCTTTTACACAGGGCAGTCTTTGGCAAGTGATCAGTTATCCTTTCTTCGGAGCGCCTTCGGTTTGGTTGCTACTAGGGCTGTATTTCTTTTACCATTTTGGAAGTCAGGTAGAGGGCGTGATTGGTCGCTCCAGTTATGTGCGGCTATTGCTGGCCGTTACTCTGACTCCTCCAGTAGTCGTTCTACTTGCTCATTTTTTATCAGTTCCTGGTTTTTTGGTGGGTTCTCATGTGCCTCACCTTGCGGTGTTAGTGGCGGCGATTGCGATGACGCCTAACGCGCCATCCGCTTTTTTTGGCTTTCCGATTAAATGGTTTGCAATCGTCTTTGTGGCGTTGGGGTTGCTGCAATTTGCGATGATGAGGAATTGGGGAGGCTGCTTAGCGCTTATCTCGACTGTTTACCTCTCGGTCTGGTGGATGCGTCAAGCTGGACATGTGGGACAGTGGGGGGTGGTTGAGGATGTTCTAGGAACACGCTCGTCACGACCTCGACGGCAGAAGAAGGCGAGTCCGAAAAAGCGCGTTTACGAGAAGAAGTTGAAGCCACGGAGCAAAGTGACGCCTTCTAAGAATAAAGACATCGATCGGATTCTCGATAAGATCAGCGAGGAGGGCCTTCACTCCCTTACCGACGACGAGCGCAAGCTCCTGCAGGAGGCGAGCCGGAAGTGAATTTTTCCCAAGTGAGAAATACCTCTTTCTCCATTCCAAGCAATTTTCTACAGTCATCCCGTGAGTCGATTCACCATCACACGTCGCACGGTCGCGGGTTGCGAGACTTTGGAGGACTTGGTTGCGGAGGAAGAACCGCTCCAGATCACGGTCGATGGTTTTCCGGTGGCAGTGGTGATGCGCACCCCTGGTCATGATGAGGACTTAGTAAGAGGTTTTCTGGTGACCGAGGGTTTTATCACAAGTTTGCAACAAGTCGCTCGCGTGGACTTGGAGCACAAGAAGAATCATGCTCTCGTCTTTTTGGCCAAGGGAGTCGTCTTTGACCAATCACGCTTGAGTCGTAATCTCTTCAGTGCCTCTTCTTGTGGGATTTGCGGTAAGGCTAGTATCGATGCGATTCGCCAGAACTACGAGGCGGCTAGTAGTGGTTTTTCCTTATCAGCGGAGGTGCTGTTAGATATCCCAGCGCAGCTTAGACGTGCGCAGGCTGCCTTTGACGAGACCGGGGGTATCCATGCGGCGGCTCTCTTTGACTCTACGGGAGAACTACTGGCACTGCGAGAAGATGTGGGTCGTCACAACGCCATTGATAAGGTGATCGGGTGGGCTCTCTCTGAGCAAATCGGTTGTGAAGAACTCGTGTTACAAGTTTCCGGACGGGTTTCTTTTGAAGTCATGCAAAAGGCTCTCGCGGTGGCCTTGCCAGTAGTTTCCGCAATTTCAGCCCCTTCCTCTCTTGCGGTGCAATTCGCGCAAGAGAGCAACCAGACGTTGGTGGGATTTCTCCGTCCACCAACCTTTAATCTCTATGCTGGAGCAGAGCGGGTATGCTTCCGGGAAGAGTAAGCTTAGTTCTGGATCGACCAGAGGCCAAACTCCTGCACCTGGTTTTCGATGACGATGTCTTGCCCAAGAATAGTAATGACTCGGTCTTCGAGCCGATGGTAGCGATCGATGATGGTTCCAGAGTTGACTTCGGACTGCTTGTGCGCGTCGAAGTAGAGTCGGAAGCGGAGCGTTTCGGCGAGGGTCTCGCTTTCCATCTCAATTTCACCAGTGAATGGCCCTGTCGCTTGGTAAGAAACATTAGTGAGTTCGTGTATACCACTGAGTAAGCCGGTGGAGCCGTCGAGCACGCCCTCGTCTAGGTTGTTGTCGAAGTTGATAAAAAAGTTATTGAGAACCTGCGGAGCGGTATTTGGGGTGTCGTCTTCACGACCGACAAAGCGAATGCGAAGTCCGGAAAAATCAAAGTCCTCTGAAGGCCAATCGGGATAGGTAACCTGGACCGGACTCACGCTGAAGAACAGCCGAGGACTAGTCGCTAAGGCATTTCGGAGTGGGAAGCCAGTTTCGGGTGCGCCATTGCTGGGGCGACTGGTTTGTCCGATACGGCTCCATGTCTGTAAGTCAGTAGAACTATCGAGAAAACGAATTTGTCCTGGCCCTGTATTAGCGAAGAGGAATGGATTTTCACGATCGGAGAAGTCGAGGCGGGCGGCGCCTTCTGAGGCGGTGACCAAGGGTAAGCGATTTCCAAAATCGATGGCGGAAAAGTTAAGACCGATGTTTTCGAAGCGAATGGAACGAATCTGCGCTGGTCGAGCCCCTGAGATAATAGCGTCTACGAGGTTACGACTCCCTGGGATGGTAGTGGGTGGATTACGGAAAGTTCCCTCTACTACTCTACCAATACAGGTGTGCCGCCCCTCGAACTCGGGGTTACCTGCAGTTCCGGTGATGAGCAGTTCGGACGCTGCCGTATTAAGGAGGGAACGAGAATCATTGGCAAAGGCAACGGCGTAGCGTTGTTCCGCCCCTACGTTGCCCCCGATGTTAGCAAAGTGATTTCCAAAAATACTATTACTGAGGATGTTGTTGAAGTTGGGATCAATGACCTCGTTTTGGATGACCCAACCGGGAGGACGATTGGCAGCGGAGTCTCTTCGCCCAAGTGAGATATAGGGATGGTCGCCACCAATGACTGGGATGGGTCGAGGGAGGGTAGGGGGATCGTAGAATGGTCCTGAAGTGAGAGAACCATCAAATTCGTCTAGGTAAGTGACTGAGGTGTCTACTTCGAGAGCCCAACGTAAAAAATCGCTATTGTATTGTAGACGGAAGGTAAAGGGGCTGAAGGGGTCTGGGATGGGTTCCCAAGTGCTACCTACGAGTCGAAAACGGGCGACCTCATTGATGCTTGCTGTCCGGTTGACGATCGCAACTGATCCCTGTGGGAGGTTAAAGAGAGCCGTGCTTCCGTTGACCGAGATGGTATAAGTTTCGACCCCGCCGGGGAGCAAGGCCCCCATTTCGTTGGAGGGTCGGTAGCTACCAGAAGGATTATTAGTTAATGTCGCATTGCCCGAGTTACGGAAAAAATCGCGCGAGGGAGCGGCAAGAAGCATGAAGTTCGCCACATTCATGGGTGCATTACTAATGTCGAGTTGAATCACGAATTGCTCTTCGCGCTCAGGGTTCAGTGCCGCAACCGTTACGATCGCAAAAACCTGGGCAAAGACTTGCGTTTGAAGAGTCAGGAAGAGTAAGGAGAAAAGTCCAATTTTCATAAATTGAAGGGGGAAGAGGATCAAATGAATATCGCTTCGCTGGAGAAAGGATAGACATGGAACTGTGGAAATAAAAAGAAAAGCTTTCCAGACTTGCATCCTCTTTCGGTACCGCCTTGGCTTCTAACTGTGTCCAATGTGAGCAATACCGCTAACCCTGGATGGGCTTTGTTTGATTTGGATCAGACCTTGGTCCCTTGGGACCTCCAAGTCTGTTTTTGTAACTTCGTGCTGCGGCGCGAGGGTTGGCGCCGGGTGCTCTTGATTCCATTTTTTCTTCTTTTGCCACTCGCGAAGCTTCTGGGCTCGGAGGTCATGAAGCGGATCTTTATGGGCTTTGCTTGGGGGATGGAGCGCGAAAAGTTAATCGCTTGGGGTGAAGAGTTCGCTCGTTCCGTTCATTCGGAACTGATTTACCCAGAAGTGTTTGCGGAAGTAGAACGGCATCGTCGAGAGGGACGCACCTTGATCCTCGTGTCGGCTAGTCCCGAGCTCTACGTACGGACCATTGGGGAGAAGTTAGGTTTTGATCATGTTTATGGGACTGTGGTGACGGTGGGGGAGCAGCTCGCTTGGTTTCCTCCCTTTCCCCTCGGGAATAACAAGAAAGAGAATAAGGTGAAACGACTCCGTGAGGAGTTAGGATTGGAAGGCGTGTTACCTAACAGTGAAGGCTACTCCGACAGCCCTGCCGATCTTCCCATGCTTGCCATGTGTGAAAAGTCAGTCGCAATTCATCCCGAGGGAGCCTTTGCGCAGCGGGCCCAAGAAGAAGGCTGGCGAATCTTGACCCCTGAGAAACCGTGGCGAAACCGGACCCAGTTCGCGATCGTTTGTCTGCAGATGATGCTAGGCCTACATCGGCCTTAGTTCCGGTGTCTCTGCATCACAACTTGGTAAATTTTTCCCTTTCGGACAGGAGAAAGCGGTGCTAACTGGTATCTAGTTCATGCAGCGGAAGCGACGAGAAACCATCACAGGGGGTGTGGGTCCACATCCAGCGTCAAGCCGAAGACAAACCGTCTGACCGGGGCTTATGGCCTATCTGTGTCGACGGTTTTTTTAATGCCCGCTCGCAAGTCTATCTAAACTAAAACGATGAAAACATTATTCAAATTCGCGGCACTGAGTTCCCTCGCTATTCTGGCTAGTTGTAAGCCTCAGGGTGAAGAAGCGGCTTCTGGTGGCACGGGAGGCACTTTGGTAATTACGGCCATTTCTGATGAAAAGGCTTCGAATCAGGAAGCGCGTTTTGCGGCCCTGCAGACTTACCTTAGCGACAAGCTTGGGGTCGAGACTGAGTTCTCTCTTTCTAGCAGCTACGAGGATTCTGTGACTCGTTTCAAGAACGGTGAAGTGCACTTAGTGTGGTACGGTGGTCTCACTGGAGTGCAAGCTCGTAAGGCGGTGCCCGGCGCTCGTGCGATTGCACAGGGAGATGTCGACCCTCAGTATAAGTCTTACTTCATCGCTAATTCTTCCACTGGTCTCACCAAGTCCGATAAGTTCCCTGGCGACGCCATCAAGGACCTGACCTTCACCTTTGGTAGCAAGAGCTCGACTTCTGGTCGCCTCATGCCCACTCACTTCATCATCGAGAATACTGGCAAAGGTCCTGACGACTTCTTCTCCAAGCCCGTTCAGTTCTCCGGCGCACACGATGCCACTGCTAAGGCCGTCGAAAGTGGTTCCGCACAAGTCGGTGCCATCAACTACAAGACATACGACTCTATGGTGAAGGACGGTAAGCTCGACCCCGCGAAAGCTCCCATCATCTGGATCACACCTGACTACGCGGACTATAACCTCACCGCTCACCCGGCTCTCGAAGGGATGTATGGCGAAGGATTCCTCGACAAGCTCCAGAAGGTGCTCGTCGATTGTGAGGACAAGGACGTGCTCGCTGCTTTCAATCGCGACGACCTCATTCCTGCCAAGAATGAAGACTTTGCGGGTATCGAAGAAGTGGCTAAGAAGGTTGGCCTCATGCGCTAAGCTCGCGTCTTAAAATCTAACTTTAATAAGAAGGGCAGGCTCAGCGTCTGCCCTTCTTCATTCCCAATGTTTACTCTCCAATCAGTTGAATTACGCTACGGTGGCACCGTTGCGCTCGATGGATTGGATCTCGATATCAAGTCCGGGGAACAAGTCTGCCTTATCGGCCCCAGTGGAGCAGGGAAGTCCAGTCTACTCGGATTGCTCAATGGGCGTACTGCCGCTACGAGTGGCCATGTCTCCGTAGAAGGGACTGACCTCGCCAAGCTCTCCGGTAAGGAGCTTCAAAAGCTCCGCTCCCGCATCGCCTGGGTTCCACAAGATCTCGGCTTAGTCAGTAGCTTACGTGTCCACCAGAATGTGGCCTGTGGTCGCGTGGCAGAGAAGGGCTTCTGGGGTCTCCTTCGCAGTTTGCTGGGCATGAGAGCGAGTGAGAAAGCGGTCATTCACGAACTCCTCAAACGAGTGGGAATTGAGGAAAAAATTTTTCAACGGGCGGACCATCTCTCCGGTGGTCAGCAACAAAGGGTCGCCATCGCGCGCGCCCTTTATCAGCAGCCGAGTGCCATTCTAGCAGACGAGCCCGTGAGCGCGGTCGATCCCGAACGGGCTCGCGATCTCGTCGCACTCCTCTCCACCTTAGCCAAGGAAGAAGGAGTCACCCTTGTAATGAGTTTGCATGATTTGACCCTCGCGCGTCAGTTCTTTGACCGCGTGATTGGTCTCCGTGATGGTCGTGTTGTCTTCGATGGCCGGGCGGATGATGCTGGAGTGCGCGATCTCTATCGACTCGGGGGAGAAGCAATGCCAGACCCCTCCGTAGTCTCATGAGAAGGCGCTGGTTTCTATTAGGAGGCATCGCCTTGTTCGTTCTCGGTCTGTGGGTGCTCAAGGCTCATCCGCGCGAGCTCGTTCCCTCCGAGGGAGGACGCCAGCTGGCGAGTGACTTCTTTGGAGCCGCCTTACGGCCTGCCCTCGATTACGAGGATCGGGCGATTCGTTCCGTAGGAGAACCCTTCGCGACTAAGGTTGCCAAAGCGGCTTGGCTCACCGTGAAGTATGCCGTGGTGGCAATGAGCTTGGCCTTAATTTTAGGAATTTTCGGAGGGGTGTTAGGTTCCCGTGCTTGGTGGACGCGAGGCTCTCTTTTTTTAACGAGTTTGCGGATAGGCGTTCGTCTTTTAGCCACCGCCTTGCGCTCAGTTCATGAGTTGATTTGGGCCATCCTCTTTTTAGCAGCAGTCGGGAGTTCTCCTTTCGCCGCCATGTTGGCGATGGCCTTGCCCTATGGTGGCACATTAGCCAAAGTCTTTTCTGAGTTGTTAGACGAGGCCGATCAGGGAGCCGCGCAGGTGATGCAAGCGGGAGGCGGGCGTGGTTTTGCCGCCTTTTTAGGAACTGCAGTCGGTGCTTTGCCTGACCTTCTGACTTATGCCATGTATCGCTTGGAATGCGCGGTGCGGTCCTCTGCGGTGTTGGGCTTTGTCGGCGTGCCGACCTTGGGTTACGAGATCAAGGTTTCTTTCGAGGATGGGCATTACCACGAAATTTGGACCTTCGTCTTTGTGCTCTTATTAATCGTTCTTTTCTTCGAGGGGTGGGGTGGGCGGATTCGTCGCATGTTAGTGCAGGGAGTTGTTCCGAAAGTGAATCTCGGAAAGAAGAGCACCTTGGCAGAGCTGTGGCAGGCACGTGGCAAGTCCTGGTTTCTCCGTCTCACTCTGTTGTCTCTTGTGACCTTGATCGCAGTGGGTTGGTTGCTTGAGGATAGTTGGGGCGCGACTCTTTCTTATGAGCAACGCATGGCCAACTTGAGCCGGTTCTGGTCTGAACTGGTGCCTTATCCGGTCAGAGAATCTGGGGACTGGGGGGACACCTGGGGATGGTTCATGGGACTGATGCGAGAAGAAGGCCTGGTTGCCCTTTGGCGCACTTTTCACCTCGGCACTGCAGCCGCTTTGTTAGCAGGGGCAGTGGCTTTGTTAGGCCTCGTCTTGAGCGCTCGTACTCTGGCAACCGGGAGCCCACGAGAAGTTCGAGTTGATGGCGGGCGTCTGCGCAGCCTCCTTGGAAAAGGAGTTCGTGTCTCAGCCGTTCTGGGCCGTTCGGCACCAGAGTATCTCTTGGCTTTTTTGTTGCTGCAGATTTTTGGGCCAACAATGTGGGCCTTAATTTTCGCCCTCGCCATCCACAACAGTGGGATCCTCTCTCGTCTCGGGAGTGAGGTCATTGACAACAATCGGAGCGGTGCCGCGACAGTGATGATTGCGAGTGGTGGCAACCGCAGTGCGACGCTGTTAGGAGCTCTTTTACCGACGGGTTTTAACCGCATGGTTCTCTTCTTATTTTATCGTTGGGAGACTTGCATCCGAGAAGCCACTATCCTCGGGATGTTAGGAGTGGGTTCTTTGGGTTTTTTGATTTCGGAGGCCAGAGTGAGCTTCTTTTATGATGAACTCTTACTTTGGATCATCATGGGATCTCTTCTCGTTTTTATTGGAGATATTGTTTCGGATTTGGTGCGGTTACGCCTGAAAAAGTAATGTTCTGAATACGAAAAAAGGGAGAACGCGAACGTTCTCCCTTTCAGTTGGTCAACCAATAAATAACCAACGAGAATATACGTTAAGCAAGCAGTGCTTTGAGGGCGTCTTTGTTTGTGACACCACTGTGTCGCTTGACCACTTCGCCGTCCTTGTAGACTAAGAAGGTTGGAAGTGATTGCACCCCGAATTTGCCTGCCAGGGAGGGGCTTTCATCGACATTGACTTTCGCGATGGTAGCGGTGTCACCAATTTCTTCAGCAAGTTGGTCGAGCACTGGATTCATCTGCTTACAAGGGCCACACCATTCAGCCCAAAAGTCGATTAATACCGGTCCCGTAACTTGTGAGAGTTCTTGTTCAAAGTTTGCATCACCTAATTTTTTAATTTCAACAGACATTGTTTCGTTCGGTTAGATAATGATGAGAGCAAAGCCGAAATCGTTTATTCCCGCGATTTTATTTCACTATTAGGAGTGATGAACGACGAGCTAAAGTTCGGCCTGAATCTGCCGTTTGAAGGCATTCCATTTAGCGCCATATTTATTCCCATCGAGGAGAGGCTTGGGACAGGATTTGAAGCCTAGATTCTTGCCATCGGAGTAGCGGATTCGTTCCCAGTTATTGTGACCGACCACTCGACTGATGGGGATGTTATGCTGCTTCATGAGCTGAGCTACTAGCTTTGCCGTGCGAGCTTTGGTCGCAGTGAAGGAGCCATCGCGGTTTTCGCACATTTCGATCCCAATAGAATACTTGTTACCGGTTCCTTCGTAGTCGGCATGCTGACCTTGCTCGTTGGTGGGGAGGCTTTGGTAGATTTCTTGCGAATCGACACTGAAGTGCCAGGTGAGATAGCCCAGAGAGTTGTTCTTCGACTTGAGCCCACCTCGTCGCAGAATCTTGGCATGAGTGCGGGCCCCTGCGCCTGCACCGTAGCTCTGGGTAGTATGAATGGTGATGTAGCGGGGAGACATTGGGAGCATCTTGTGTCGTCCGTGTTGACCCGCCGGGACCATGAGGGAAACGTTCACTCCGCGAGGGGTAGAGTGGTCGTGCCTGCTCAAGAGGCCACCACCAGAACCTGAGGGGGAACAAGTGGCGAGGAGAAGGGGCAATGCGAAGGCCAAGCTACGGGGAATGGTCATAGTAGAGTTTAAACGCGATTTGTAGAAACAGGAAAGCGAGAATGTGTCGTCAACAGTGAGCCTCTAATCGCGATGATAGGGAGTGCCTGCGTGGATCGTCGCGAGGCGATAGAGCTGTTCCGCAAGCATCAGGGTGGCGAGTTCATGCTGCAGCACGAGAGAAGAGAGCGAGAGCATATAGTCAGCTGCTTGCCGGGTCTCGGAGAGGTGTCCATTGCTTGGTCCGATGAGGTAGCTGATTTGCTTAATGTCGGGTCGCTCGATCCAGCCCTGCATCAGGGTGGAAAATTGGCGCGTGGTGGGCTGTTGGCCTCGCTCATCCAGAATGATACGAAAGGAGTGGGCTGATTCGGATAAGAGCTTTTGGGAAATAGCCTCTGGTTTGTTGTCCTTGAGAGTGCGCAGTTCGTAGTGACCGTATTTACGTAGCCGTTGGAGATACTCTTCGATTCCCGATTTGGCGAAGGTGAGCGCGGGTTTCCCGACGACGAGGATTTGGTGTCTCATTCTGGTGAGGGAACATGGGACAAGGCGTCCATACTAGGGAGGAAAATAATAGGAATCCTAATCGGCGCCAAAGGGTAAGTATTCAGCTCAATCAGCTCAATCAGCTCAATCAGCTCCGAAGGAGCGCCTGGATACCAGCATAGCCCGCAGGGCTATTGAACAACAAGCGTCAGTCATGAGGTCTGAAAGACCGCAAGATGCGTCTGAGCTTCTTGTCTGATAATGTTTTTGAACCATTCCCTCGTATTGTATCGGCATGAAGAAACGGATGGCGGTTTTTGGCCCTGAAAATGATAGATGCAGAAGTCCCACGGTCTTTCAGACCTTGGGACTTCTGCTCGGAATAAGGTCATAGCCCTGCGGGCTATGCTGGTATCCAGGCGCTCCTTCGGAGCTCCCTTGATGCTGCTCAATGAGTCTAAACTCTTTAACGAACCCTTCTCGTAAAACCCCTCCCGTGAAAAAACAGAATAGAAGACCCGACGAAGGACACGATATTCCCCTCACAAAAGATAAAATCGCAGTCCGTAATCTCGGGGCAGATCGCTCTAGCGCATAGGAGGTGATTTCAGTCTTTCCAAGGGCAAGATTAGGCCATTAGAGTGCTAGGCCCTGTCGCGATGGTGACGGGATCTAGCAACATTACAATCATCCATGCCAACACTCATATCATTCATCGCTTTTACCGCGTTTGCTGCCGGCCTGACCTGGTGGCTGACGCGTAAGGACAATACGGGGAGTTCCGACGGTTTCTTCCTAGGGGGGCGCAGCCTCACCTTCCCCATCATTGCGGGTTCACTCCTCCTCACCAACCTCTCAACCGAGCAGATGGTCGGTCTCAATGGTTCTGCCTATAAGAATGGTTTTAGTGTAATGGCTTGGGAGGTCGTGGCCGTGATTGCTCTCGTCTTGATGGCCATTTTCTTCCTACCTAAGTTCCTGCGCACCGGAATCACCACCGTTCCTCAGTTCCTAGAGCAGCGGTTTGATAAGCGTACTCAGTCGGTTGCCAATTCTGTTTTCCTCGCCGCCTATGCGCTCCTTCTCATCCCTATTATTCTCTATAGTGGTGCGAAAGGTCTTATCAATATCATGGATCTCAAGGCTTTGACCGGGATCGAGGGCGAGTATGCTCTCTTGCAGATTACCTGTGTCGGTATCGGGATCGCAGGGATGCTCTATTCCCGTTTCGGAGGTCTGCGCACTTTGGCCGTTCTCGATACCATTAATGGCATTGGCCTCTTGATCGGTGGCTTTATGATTGCTTGGTTTGCACTCGGTCACCTTGGTGGTGATGGCGGTGTCTCTGCCGGTTGGACCACTCTCAAGGATGTTCATCCTGAGCGGATGGATTCTACTGGGGAAGCGGGTTCAGAGGTTCCTTTCTCTACTCTCTTTACCGGAGTTGCTCTTCTCAACTTATTCTACTGGTGCACCAATCAGCAGATTATCCAGCGGACCTTCGGGGCGAGCTCCCTCGCCGAGGGTCAGAAGGGTGTTCTCCTCACTGGTGCCCTCAAGCTTCTTGGACCAGTCTACCTCGTTCTTCCCGGCCTCATTGCCTATCACCTCTACTTTGGTCAAGATGTCGCGAACGATGATGCTTACGGTAAGTTAGTAGCGGATGTCCTTCCGACTCACCTCACTGGTTTCTTTGCTGCCGTGATGGTAGGTGCGATTTTGAGTTCCTTTAATGCCGCTTTGAACTCCACCTCAGCACTCTTCTCCATCGGGCTCTACAAGAGCTTTATTAATCCAGCGGCTGATGATGAAAAAACGGTTAAGACCGCAAAACTCTTCGTCACCGTGATTGCCATCGCCGCAATGTTTGGAGCGCCTCTGTTGTCGAAGACTGGAAGTCTCTTCAGCTATCTCCAGACCATGAACGCGATTTACTTCATCCCGATCTTCGCGGTTGTAGTAATGGGGATGCTCAATCGCTGGGTGCCTTCCAAGGCCGCCCTATCAGCTTTGATTACCGGGTTAGTGATTATGATTTCAACCTTGATTGTCTTCCCTGCGGTAACTAAAAACGACATTAGCACCGTGACTGGCTTCAGTAACTTCCACTTGATGGGGATTACCTTCGCCATCTTGATTGGAATTATGTTCGTAGCCTCCAAGGTGTCTCCTCGCTCCGAGCCTTGGCAAATTGAGACCAATACTCCGATTGACATGACTCCTTGGAAAGGGGCTCCGATCGTCAGTGGTATCTTAGTTGTCGTGGTCTTGGTGGTTTACATTTCCTTCCACCAGTAAGACGGCTCCTCCGTCCACAAGTTCTTTAAAGAAAAAGCCCCGCCTGATTCAGGTGGGGCTTTTTGGTTAGCGCGAGTTCCCGCAGTGAGACCCTTTGCCAAGAATAATTACTGTTATTCAGCTTAACAGCCCAGTAACGACAATGAGGTGTCGCTGAAGAGTTTAGATTCGTTCAACAGCTCCGAAGGAGCGCCTAGATACCAGCGTAGCCCGCAGGGCTACGATCTCATTAGTAATGAAATTTTTAGGTCTGAAAGACCGTTGGATGCGGCAAAAATGCGGAGGATAAACCAGCGTATCCAAGTGATTAATTGTATCTGGGGCTCAGAGCATCTTACGGTCTTTCAGACCTCTTGATAGACGCTCGTTATTCAATAGCCCTGCGGACTATTCTGGTATCTAAGCGCTCCTTCAGAGCTGATGTGAGCTCATTCGTCTGAGGGTTGAACTGTTGACCGCGGCTGAAATGCCCTTCGTTATGATCACCGAGCTTCGACTTCGTTATGCTCTTCCGAAGTATTGAGAAGCTGACGCCGTAGCACATGTAGAACGCTGTGTGAGATAAACCCCATCAGCGTAAGCGCCCAAGAAGCAAGGCAGAACAACGAGATTACCGATGGACCGTCATCTTTCGATACAACCACAGACCAAAAGACTGCGACTACTAGAGCCAAAAACCTCCCAGATTCGTAACTCGAAGCCTGCCAAAGAAAGAATTCTTCTCCTTTCGTCTTCGCGAGTGATGTGAACTCACTTGGAGGAGCTATTTTCATGGATCTTTCAGATAGATGTATAGCTCACGGAGTATGATGGCACAAAGCTAAAAGCCCATAAATGGCTAGGAACCCTTGTTGCAGAAGCGTTGCTCACGAATCACCCATACGCAAATCATTCTTACATGGGGTGTATTGTTCGACATCTTCTATGTACTCGACAATGGAATTGATCCTGATGAGAGCGAATCTTCCGTTAGCTGTACGGTCTGAACCCGAATTACTCCATTACCGTCTAGTCTCGCTATAGCGTTCGCTCGTAACGCATGATCTGCACCTCTAATATCGGAAGTAAACGCAGACAAAGCCGTGGTTATGTCATCCACAAAATTCTCCAGATTAATAATGGTCTTACCCCCACACAGATTCCCATTCAGCTGAGGCTTTCCATCAACAAAAGAATACGATCCTCCTTCAGAGTAACTGTGAACAAGCTTGCATCTTAAATCTTCATATAATTTGGTCGCGTCGTATGAAGGTAGGCGCTTCTGCACAAAGGCGATGTAATCAGCCTTAGTCGTATCTGCGCCCTTCTCGAATCCTGAGATCGCATCGATTAGGCAACTGCTAAGGATAAACGCTCCCATCTTCGAACCACCGGCGGACGCGTGATTGATATCACCAAGGGCGTTAATGGTGAGAGAATTTACAATCACCTCGATTTTTTCTTTGTCTGTCATGGTTTATTAGTCGAACAGCAGGATCTTCAACTAAGACCGAGGCTGCTGGGGTGGCACGATGTGGATCTCCACACGGCGGTTTTGCGCTTTACCGGCACGGCTGGCATTGGAGGCCACGGGCTGGGTTTCGCCGAATCCCCGTGTGATGAGGCGTTCGGAGCGGACGCGCTGGCTCGCTAAGTAGTTCGAGACCCGTAAGGCGCGTCGTTCGGAGAGGTTTTGGTTGTAAGAGTGGCTGCCGTCAGAGTCGGTATGCCCTTCGACGGTAACCACGGTTTTGTCGAACTTGTTGAGCACGATTGCGACCGAGTTGAGGGTATTCCCCATTTCAGGTCGCAAGCTGTCCTGAGCGACTGCAAAGGTGATGTCTTGCGGCATATTGAGAATGATCTCATTGCCTTCGCGAGTGACGCTGACTCCAGTTCCCTGCAGTTGACGACGGATGAGGGCTTCCTGTTGGTCCATGTATTGACCGACACCCAATCCACCGAGGAATCCAACACCCGCACCAATGAGGGCACCTTTGCCCGCTTCGTCATTGGCACTACCGATGAGCGCGCCCAGACCAGCTCCGATGAGGGTGCCGACACCTGCTCCCACGGCAGATTTGGAAACCTGTTGCTCGCCTGTGTAGGCGTTGGTAGTGGTGCAGTTAGCAAGGCCGAAGGCTGCGGCTGTGCTCAAAGCGACGATCTTTAAAGAGGGGGTCGGCAAGGAAGGTAGTTTGGTCATCATGGTATCTTAGTGTGCTGGTCTTTAACGTCAATCGGCCGGGGTGTATTCAGCAGGAATTTTCTCATTTTTGCTCATGTGGCGATGTCTAAAAGGAATGTCCGCAAAGTAGTTGCGCGGTGCCAAAGTAGAATTAGAATGATTCTAGCAATCTCTATTCAGGTTGTTCACTTGTAACAAAAATTAAGTAAACTGATGAAAAAACTACCCGTGTTTGCGCTTTGTGCTGCTGCGCTCACTGCCCCTCTCCATGCTGAAGACAAGAACTTGGCCCCTTCTGCGGAGGTTCAGAAAACACTCACTCCAGACGGAGTCCTGAAGGATCTGATGGCGGGGAATAAGCGCTACATGTCGGGTCAATTGACCGAGGCCAATATCGAGGCTCGGATCGAGCAGACTTCCAAAGGTCAATTCCCCAAGGCCTACGTCTTATCTTGCGTTGATTCACGCGTGCCAGTTGAGCAGGTCTTTGATCAAGGTATTGGCGATATCTTCGTTGGTCGTGTCGCAGGGAATGTGGAGAGTATCGATCAGCTCGGTTCTATGGAGTTCGCCACTGCCGCAGCGGGCGTGAAGCTGGTGATGGTTCTGGGCCATGAGGCTTGTGGTGCCGTCAAAGGCGCTTGTGATCATGTCGAACTCGGTAATCTCACGAATCTGTTAGCCGAGATCACTCCGGCAGTGGACGCGGTGGAAGGCTTTGAGGATGACCAAAAGACTTCCAAGAATTCTGACTTCGTAGCGGCAGTG
Source organism: uncultured Roseibacillus sp. (assembly GCA_937949965.1). Lineage (GTDB taxonomy): Bacteria > Verrucomicrobiota > Verrucomicrobiia > Verrucomicrobiales > Akkermansiaceae > Roseibacillus. The sequence goes on along the minus strand of CALFBF010000005.1, from coordinate 14,134 downwards.
GTGGAAGAAAACGTTCACCTCACCGTCGCGGATGTCCGCAAGCGCAGCGAGACCCTCGCGAATCTTGAAAAAGAGGGCAAAATCAAAATCGTAGGCGCGCTCTACTCTCTCCATACTGGGGAGGTGACTTTGTTAGATGAGAAGAAAGAGGGTTAAACGAGTTTTCGTACTCTTAGAGTAGCTTTTCCCCGAAGCCCGCGTCGTAGGATGCGGGCTTTCTGCTAACCACTGGTCTCGAATCCGTTCGGACTGGTCAAACGTTCACCTTTCCGCTAAGAGCGCCCGCGATGAGAGTATTGGTGACAGGGGGAGCAGGCTTCTTAGGCTCCCATTTGATTGATCGTTTGTTAGCGCAGGGTGATGATGTGGTCTGTTTGGATAATTACTTCACGGGACGGAAGGCGAACGTGGCTCATCTCTTCGGAAACCCGAATTTTGAGCTCATGCGCCATGACGTCATCGAGCCCTTCAAGGTAGAGGTCGATCGCATCTACAATCTAGCCTGTCCTGCCAGCCCGCCTCATTATCAGTATAATGCCATCAAGACGATTAAGACCTCCGTGATGGGGGCTATTAATTGTCTCGGCCTTGCCAAGCGGACCAAGGCCCGGGTCTTCCAAGCCTCCACTTCTGAAGTCTATGGGGACCCTGAAATCCACCCTCAACCCGAGAGTTATTGGGGGAATGTGAACCCAATCGGGATTCGCTCTTGTTACGATGAGGGTAAGCGTTGTGCGGAGACTCTTTTCATGGACTACCATCGCCAGAATGGAGTCGATATCCGTATTGTTAGAATTTTTAATACCTATGGTCCGCGTATGAATGCGGAGGACGGGCGAGTGGTTTCTAACTTCATCGTGCAAGCCCTCAAGGGGGAAGACATCACCATCTATGGTGACGGCACTCAGACGCGCTCCTTCTGTTACGTTGATGATTTGATCCGTGGTTTCATGGGACTCATGGAGAGTGATTACACTCAGCCCATGAACATCGGAAACCCCGGTGAGTTCACGATGTTAGAACTCGCGGAAGAGGTTCTCAAACAAGTGGGAGGTTCTTCTAAGCTCGTCTTCCAAGAGCTGCCTCAGGATGACCCCAAGCAGCGCAAGCCAGATATTTCCGTGGCGCAAGAAAAGCTCGCTTGGCAACCAGAAGTTCCTCTCGCAGATGGTTTGGAAAAGACGATCGCCTACTTCCGAGAAGATCTCGGTCTGAGTTAGTTGTTAGAATATCGATGAAGAAAGGGATTCCATTCTGCATTGTGGCCCTCGTTTGCTGGGTGCTTGCGGGCGTGATGATTGTTCACTTTGTGAAAGTCGTGTCCGAACGCAATGAGACCTTGGCCACCCTCACTGCTCCTGCGAATGCGGAGTTCGCCCTCACCGAAGCGGGTAAAGTGTCTCTATGGCATAACTATCAAGGTGTTGTCGATGGTGTGACGGTGAACGATGACCCTGTTTTACCTAGTGGCTTCGGTTTTGAGCTTATCGAAGTCGCGACTGGTCGGAAGACGATGATGAGGTCCGCTCACGGGGTAACGACAGTGAGGATTGGTGATAATTCTAAAGTTCTTGTGGGCGTATTCCACATAACAACGCCAGGCGACTATGAACTCGTGGTTACGAGCCCAGCCGGCGAGCAGCGTTATCTGAGCCTGACTAAAGGAACTTTTGGCGAGGGTTTTAAGGAGTTGTTCGGGATCGTAGGGACCGCGACTCTTCTTGGTTTGGTTGGCTTTATTTTTCTCATCTTAGGAATCATTTTCATGTTCGTTAAGTCGCCGCCCAAATCTCAGCCTCCTACTCCTCTTTCAAATGCTTCCTGAGGCCATTTTCTTCGATTTTGATGGCACCTTAGTTGATACCGAGTGGACGATCTATCAGGCCTGGGTGCGGACTTTTGAACGCTATCAGCAGGAGCTTCCGATCGAGATTTATGTGCAATGCATTGGTTCGGATTTTCAAACCTGGTCTCCGCAAACTCATCTCGAAGAACTGACCGGACGCGAATTTGATTGGCAGGCGATGGATGCCGAGCGCCAGATTGAGATTGAGTCTGGTCTCCGCGAGCAAGGCCCTATCGAGGGTGCTCTTGAGTTACTGCAAACTCTCTCAGGGCAGACTCGCCTCGCAGTTGTATCCTCATCGTCTCATCGTTGGGTCGATGGTTGGTTAGCACGCTTGGGGATGGCTTCTTTCTTTGAGAACGTCACCTGTCGCGGCGATGCGCCTCGCATTAAGCCTGCGCCAGATCTTTACCTCGCCTCTGCGACTGCTTTGGACGTTTCTCCTGCGAATTGTTCCGTGGTCGAGGATTCCTTAAATGGAGTTCGGTCAGCCAAAAGTGCGGGAATGAGGGCGTATGCCATCCCCAATAAAATTACGAAGGTGAGTGACTTTTCGGAGGCAGATGCGGTCTTTGAAACATTATCTCTGTTCCAGAATGCTCTTTTTCCTGAATAAGGATGATTTCTTTTTCATCACACGCACGTAGACTCATAGCCAGCTAATGTTTTCGAAAGCCCCCCAACTTCTTTTTTGCCTTCTCCCTGTTCTGTTTTTAGCAGCTTGTGGGGGTAATTCTCAACGAGGCTCTTTCGCGGGATCTTCGAGCGCTCTCCGAGAAAAGAAATTAACTTCACTCGGTTATACCCCCCTGCCGCTTAAGAAAATTAGCCGGGATACCCGCTTTTCGGGTAAATTTCTAGTTAATGGAGAACCTGTCGACTTGCTCATCGATTCGGGAGCGAATTCAACTGACCTTGATACCAATCTAGCACCTCGGCTCAAGCTACGGATTGATTCCAGTGCGCAAGTGATTTCTCGCGGTGCCCTCGGTCGCCCCGTTACTTCTAGTGTCGGTCTCGGTGTGCTCTCTGCAGGACCAGTTTCGGCGCTCCCTTTTCCCTTCATGCTCGCGAACGAGCCGCTAGGAGATACTGCGACCTCGCGTTACGATGGTCAGGTTGGCCTTGATGCTCTAGAGGCTTTGGGAGCTTTGATTGATTTGGGTAGTGGCAAGATGTGGGTCCCGAGACGGCCTCAGGGGGGGAGTGAACTGCAGCGGATTAAACCGATTGGGGAGAAAAACGATCTGGGGTTTAATGTCTTAACGCTCCGACCAGCCAAGAGTCTTCCTCATCTTGTCTTGGAGTCGGAGTGGAACGGTCGTTTGGTCACTTGGATTGTGGATACCGGAGCAGAAGTCTCTGTCCTCTCTGCCGAGAGTGCCCGTCAACTGGGCCTCAAGACCGCCTCAAGCTCAGCACGGATTATTGATGCCTCTGGTGATGATACTCCTGCACGCTCGGCTACTTTTACTAATGTTGTCTTCGATCGTTTGGTGGTGACCGAGTTCCAAGTCGCGGTCATACCGCTTCCTGTAGTGCGTAAAAATTTCCACGATCAGAATGGACGTATCGTAGACGGCATCATCGGAATGGACTTCCTCGAAAGCACGGGAGCTCTTTTAGATGCTGGTTCCCATCTTCTCTATGTGGGCGATCCTGCTGCAAAACGACGGCGCGTTTCTGCTCCCACTGTTGCCGCCGCTTCGCTCAAGGAGTGGATTCCGGTCGGAATGCAATGGGAGTCTCTTAGAAATACTCATTGAGAGTTCACGTGCCCTTCCTCCTTCCTTGTTCCAGGTCTCGAATCGGTATTAATTAACGACGTCGATGTTCGAGGTAAGAGAAAAGCCTGACTTAGTGGAGCGGGCGATGTTAGTAGGATTCTACTTCAAAAGCGAAGAAGAGGGCGAGGCCCGTGCTTTGTTGTTAGAGCTTGAAGAGCTGGTAGATACGCTCGGCATTGGGGTGGTGGGGATGGAGCTGATTCGTGTCCGCTCCCAGCACAAAGCTTTCATCTGCGGCACCGGAAAGTCCCAGGAAGTCGTTGATCTCGCGCGCGAAAAAGACTGCGACTGCCTCATCATTGATAATGGACTCTCCCCATCTCAACAGCGGAACTGGGAAGGCGCTGCCGAAATCACAGTCATCGATAGAGAAGAAGTCATTCTCGATATTTTTGCGCAACGCGCTTCCACGAAAGAAGCTCAGCTACAGGTCGAGCTGGCCCGTATGGAATATGCTCTCCCGCGGATGGCCAAGATGTGGGGCCACCTCGACCGCGAAGGCGGTGGTGGGGGAGGGAGTGGCGCAGCGTCGCGCGGTATGGGCGAACAACAGATCGAGATCGATCGCCGCCTGGCGCGTACCAAGATTTCACGAATTAAGAAAGAGCTCGAAGTCGTGCGGCGTCAGCGCGCCACTCGGCGTAAGGACCGCGACCGCTTCGAAGTGCCCGCGGCAGCTATCGTGGGCTATACCAATGCGGGTAAGTCGACTTTGCTCAACCGCTTGTCTGGCTCTAATGTCTACGAGGCCGACCAGCTTTTTGCGACCTTAGATCCCACGACGCGTCGGATCGAGTTACCCGGAGGTCAGCCTCTTTTGCTCACCGATACCGTAGGTTTTGTTCGCAATCTACCTCACCGTTTGGTGGAGGCTTTTAAATCGACTTTGGAAGAGGCTGTCCTCGCGGATTTCTTATTACACGTGCTCGATGCCAGTGATTCCGGGGTGGAGGCTTTCTATCAGACCACTATCGGGGTGCTCGATGAGCTGGGCGCGGGCGACAAGTCCGCCCTCACAATATTAAATAAAGTGGACCTCGCAGAAGAGAGCCAATTGACCCGACTACGAGAGCGTTTTCCCAATGCAATCGAGATTTCAGCGAAAAAAGGCCAAGGAATAGACAAGCTGATAGAGGCTGCGGAGAACAAGCTTGCTGATCGGGTGAAACGCCGTCGTTATCGAGTTCCACAACACCGGGGGGATCTCATTAACTTACTGCATCAAGAAGGAAAGGTGATTGCTACCGACTTCGAAGAGAACGACGTTCTTTTAACTGCGGTTGTTTCGCCTTCTATTGATGGAAAATTACGCGATTTCATGGAAGAAATCGTGCCCTAAACACGTCTTCTATATGAGAGAATTCTTGTTTCGGGGGAGAAAGATTCTTCTAAAAAAATCACTCAAAGCGGCAATTTATTTTGCTTTTCTTAAATAAATTGTTAATCTTCGAGTAGCTTTCACCTTATTATAATGAAATTTTTTTTCTTGGCCTTCCTTTTTTTGACGTCGTTTGCTTCTGCAACGGACATCTCGCTTGGAACGGAGCGTGATGCTGCGCTTCGAGTTCAAATTTTACTCGATCAGAAAATGTTCGGCCCTGGTTTCATTGATGGCAAACCGGGAACTTTCACCCAACGAGCAATTGCGGCTTACAACCAATCTATGGGTCGTAGCGAAGACGATTTGGTCAGTATTCAGGCCGAGGCGGACGCTTTAGTTGAACACACGTACGTTACCGCAACGGTTCCTAAGATTGCGAAGCAGTATGTCAATCCCAAGCTTTCCTACAAGCGCGTCGAGCAGGCCGAGGCTAAGGCTCTTACTTATCGCAGTTACTACGAGTTCATGGCTGAACGTTATCACACTTCAGAGAGCGTGCTTTATGAACTGAATGGTAAGAAGACCACTTGGGCGGCTGTTCCTGGCCGCACTCTCATCGTGCCTAATGTTGAGCCCTTCAAAATTGAAGAAATTAAGCGTGGTCGCAGCTACAAAGGAGAAGGCAGCTCACTTGCTCGCCGCAAAGTCATTATTGATACCGCGAAACGTCAGATTCAAATTTACGAGATTCCCGATAAGTCGGTTGCGAGTATAGCTGCCGCTCTCCCGAGTGCGGATAGCTCTTACCGTCTCGTCGCCAGCTTCCCAACCACCCCCGGTCAGGAGAAGTTCATTCATCGCGGCACTTGGAAGCTTCGTAACACCGTCGAATGGCCGACTTGGCGCTACGACAAGCAGCTCCTCACCAAAGGTAAGCGCAGCAAGGAAGCACTCAATATTCCGGGAGGACCTAACAACCCAGTGGGTGTTCTCTGGGCAGGCTTAAGCAAAAGCGGAATTGGGATTCACGGTACTGACAGCCCACGCACCATTGGTCGTGCTCGTAGTTCTGGATGCTTCCGATTGGCGAACTGGGATGCGGCCCGTATTCCTCAGGTCATCCGCCCGGGAGCGACTGTGATTGTTAAGTAAAGTTTTACGAGAAAAGCGCGGCGGCTTCTCCATCTGCAGGGAAGTGACCTCCGCGCTCTTTTTTAAAGAGGAGTCTTCCATCCATACGGATTTCGAAGATCCCTCCTTCTCCTGGCACGAGGGTGATGGCCTCCTCGGTCACCGTCTTAATTTCAGCTGACACCCGGTCAGCTTCGGGAAGGTAGTTTCACTTAGCGCAGTATTCGATCTCGATCATTTTGTGCCCTGACGATGAACCTTCGGGTAAAATTGGCCAAGGAAAACTCGTTCCCTGATGCTGGATTAAAAGCGGTTTAGCTGGGGACCACTTTATCGGGAAAAACGCTTTTTCAAAATCCTGCCTTGGGGCACCTTCGACTTCTTGAGTGAGAAACTTCCAGACAAATGTGAAAAGGTAGCCAAAGAGGTGCCCAGTGCCTTGGAGGATTTCAAGACGCTCGTGAAGGCTCGTCTCAACCTTTTCGTAATTATCACCACCTTCTTTGGCTACGCCATTGCTTGCCGTCATGGTGGGTGGGAGTTCTGGACCCTGCTCCATCTCATTCTCGGGACCACGGCCTGTGCTTTTGGATCGGCGGTTTTTAATCAGCTTTCCGAGGTGGATAGCGATGCCTTGATGGCTCGCACCGCCGACCGGCCCCTCCCTTCGCAGCGCATGGGCATCGTCAAGGCTTTCATGATTGGTTGGGGGCTCTCGGCCTTCGGCATCGTCCACCTTTGGGTGAAGGTTGGCACCGCCCCCGGCTGGATTGCGGCTGCGACGATTGCCACTTACGTCTTCATCTATACCCCGATGAAGAAGTGGCATTCTACTAATACTCTAGTAGGTGCCGTCCCTGGCGCTTTGCCTCCACTCATCGGCTGGACTGCAGGAGGAGGTGGTCTCTGGGAAGTAGGGGGCTGGTATTTATTTGCTCTCCTCTTTCTTTGGCAGCTTCCGCACTTTGTGGCCATCAACTGGCTTTGCCGTGAGGAGTATGAATTAGCAGGTTACAAGATGTGGTCCAATGGGGATGTCAGCGGCAAGCATAGTGTAGGACTCGCCGTGGCTTTTTCCCTTGGCTTGGCTGTCTTAGCTGTTCTGGTTTTACCATTCGGGATCGCGAGTTGGCCCTTTGTCATAGTCGGCGTCCTTCTCGCCGGAATGCTCGTGGCGTCCGGACGTCGTTTTCTTAAGACCGGAGAACGGGCGCACTTTCGGAAGTTCTTCTTAGCGACTCTCCTCTATCTACCTCTTGTTCTGATCGCTCTCTTCGGCTTTTGGAATAAGGCTTAAGTCCAATCTTGCGAACCATCAGCGAAATGCTCGTGCTTCCAGACTGGGAGACGGTTTTTGAGCTGGAGGGCAAGGTAGTCACAGGCAGCGAAAGCAGCGGGACGGTGTGGTGAAGTAACGACGATGCACACTGCAATCTCACCAATAGCAAGGTGACCGGTACGATGAGTCGCGGCAATCTTTTCGACGTCAGGGAACTTTTCGAGAGTTTCCGCTACCAGCTTTTGGCCTTCCGGCTGCGCGAGGGTGGGATGGGAGGAGTAGTCGAGTGCAGTGACCTCCTTACCATGGTGATGGTTGCGGACTCGACCTTCAAAGACTACCAGTGCGCCGGCAGATGGAGACTCGGCCAATGATACGAGTTCACTCGTAGTAATCGCTTTATCAGTGATTTGAAACATAGTGTGTGAGTCAGAAATGTTTTCTACTAACCGCCTGCAAAAGGAGGGAGGAAGGCGACTTGGGCGTCCTCGGGGAGAGGAGTAGTCCAATCGACAAATTCATCGGAGAGGACGGGCTTGACGGTATCGAGATCGAGGCTGAGGTAGTGCTTGAGCCGGAGTTCTTCATAGAGCCCCGCAAGGGTGGCTGCGGTGGTGGTCAGAGTCTCCGTCGCGGCAGGTGCTTCTGCAGAGAGCTTGCCGTAGTAGGTTACCGTCACTTCTTTTTCCTGGAGGCCTTCCTTGGCAAGAATAGTGAGCTCGTGCAGTTGCTCGGGCCGATTCCCATTATCGAGCGCGAGCGGATGAGGAAGGGGGAGCATCACGGGTTCAAGGGATTCGAGGAATTTGCGAGCACACCGGCGATCGTCTGCTAGGTAGTTGGTCAGTGCATGTGCCGCTGCCGGTTGATAGAGCGTGCAGAGGGGTTCCGCGCGTTGGTCGAGCCGGTTTCGATAACAGGTCGCTTTCTGAGTCGGGTCTGCCTTGTCTAACAGATTCTCTAGCGTGGTGGAATCAAAGAGAGGCAAGTCACAGGCCAGCACCAGCCAAGCGGCCTCGGGATCGTGATGAAAGGCTGCTTGTAAACCGCCCAAGGGGCCGGGGTTAGGGGTCAGATCACGAATGGTGGGGTGAGAGAATTCTCGCTCATCGTCATGGGCAATCGAGAGGTAGGCTTCCGGAATCAGCGGAGTGATAGTCGCGAGAATGCGCTCTAACAGCGTTTTTCCTTCGAAGACAAGGGCGGCCTTATCACTGCCCATACGTTGGGATTTTCCTCCGATTAGGAGAAGGGCTTTGAGAGGAGGAGAGGAGCTCATGAGTGACTGCGAATGATGGAGAAAGTCTAGGATTAGGCGGTGGCTTTGTGTGGGTTTTCAGGGGGTTTTTCGCTGAAAAAATTGTTCGCTACGAGACTTGATAATCTGATTTGCCACCTGTTTTGGTCGCTAGCTTCAAATCGCTTATCACGATGGCAGGATTAGCGGATTTGCACATATCGTAGAGCGTGAGTGCGGCAACGGAGGCACCTGTTAGGGCCTCCATTTCGACCCCTGTTTTGCCAGTGGTGCGGGCGGTGCAGGAGACGGCGACGCTTTGATCATCCAAGGGTTGCACTTCTACCGAAGATGAGTCGAGGGGGAGAGGGTGGCAGAGAGGGATGAGTTGTGAGGTCAGTTTGGTGCCTTGGATGCCGGCTAAGATGGCAGTGTGAAAGACAGGGCCTTTCTTATTCTTTAGTTCGCCACCATTCATCTGTGAGATGAGCTCTGGTCCGAGGGTCACTAGACAGGTCGCAGTAGCGGTCCGGGTGGTGACTGCTTTTGCGCTGACGTCAACCATGCGAGGCTGATCAGATTCGGAGAGGTGAGTGAGGGTGGGTTCAGTGCTCATAGCGGCGCGGGATTGAAACGAAGGGCCGGAGGAGGAGCAACTCAAAAGAAGGGTCTATAGCAGGCTAACTGATCATTCCTGACGCTAGGAATGAGTAGGTGATTTCGAGGGATCTACATTTACTTTTGGAGAAGCAGGTTTCTTGTTCAAAGTCAGGATTGCCTCAATCAAGAGAAGGAGAAGCATGATGATGAGGAAGGGCCGCCAGATTTCCTGCAAGAGGCTTTGGTCTGCTTCTGTTTTTTGTTCGAAGAAGCTGACCTTGGTGTCGGGTAAGAGGGTTTGCTCGATCTCAGAAGGATCGAGCTTAGCGAGCGAGAGTTCGCCGGCTGGAAGGTTGAGCGCAAGCAGGCCTTCCTCAGTTTGATAGATTCCCGCACTGATGGGGTAGTTGCCTGGAGTTAGCGCGGCTTCAACGAGGCTTGCGGGTGTATGAGGTGTTTGTCCGGCTACTTGGCTGCTCTCGTCGAGGCGCTTTGCGCCAGCCTCTAACAGTCGCTGTACTAGCACGAGGTGAAGGGCTGTTTGTTCGAGGTCGGACCAACGGTAATCTGGCAAAGTGGTGAGGAGATGTGCGGTGCCTTGACCGAGGATTTTACGCACCATGAGGGGAGAACCGTCATCCCAACTTGCGAGCGGGATGGCGTCGCTGGCTGGGAGAAGAGGGAGCCGCTTGATAGCGCGAAGCTGCTGGAGGGGAATGGAGTTTCCGTCTTGGCCGTCTCGGAAGGGGCCTTCGTCACGTCGCCAGTTCTCGTTCGTGATAAAGAATTTACCAGCAGGAGCATTCTCGATTGGTCCCCATCCTAAACTTGCGAAAGTGGGTTCGAGGTCACTTTCGCAAGGGAGGAAGAGGACTTCTCCTCCACTCTCGAGATAGCTTCTCACAATCACCGCCGCAGTGTCAGTAGGCAGAGGTGCTGCCCAAATCAGGAGGGCGCTTTCGGTGAGATTAAGCGCCGCAATATCGGGGTTGGGGCCAGCGAGAACGAGTTCTTCGACGGTGAAATGGGTGAGCCCGGGAGGAGCGGCTGCACGGGAGAGAGTTTGCAGCGCTTCTTCAGGCAAAGTTCCGTCGTGTACAATGGTGGTGCGCAAGGGCTGTTGTTCGCCGTAGGTGAAGTAGAGATGATTATCGCGAAGGTTGGGATCGGGTGGGAGGGAAACCCGGCCCCATCCCGTAGCTTGAGCGCTAGAAAGAGGGAGGGTGCGACTGAAGCGGAGAGTCTGCCCCTCGACGACGAGGGTCTCAGTAGTCGGTGCGCCATCGAGATTGATGGTGACGGGTAAGTTGATTCGGCCCGTTGATTCGTCGCGCGTGATTTCTAACTCTAAGGTGATTCCGTCACTGTTTCTTCGTGAGGAGAGGAGACGGATATGCCGATTATCACGTGGAGTTGCCGGCAGGGCCAGCACACGCAGTGAGGTCGGGGAAGGGAGGTCGTTGAGAGTTTGTGCAAAGGCAGGCCAGCGAGAGTCTTCGGTGCGCCAATTGCTGAGCTGCATGTCAGTAGCGAGCCAGATTTCGCTCCGCCCGGGTTGCGACTCGCGTAAGTAGTCAAAGGCAGTTGCTAACAGACTAGGCAAGTCACTCGCGGTATCGGTGGGCTGAGTGGTCGAGAGTTCTGGCAGAATGTCGGGAGAGGGAACTTCCGAAAGGGTCCCGGTGGCAGAGTCTAACAGAACTAGGCGCGCGGTCTCTAGTTCCGCCATGGCATCTTTGACCTGAGCGAGAATAAGTTCTCGTTTTGTGGGTTGGCCATCGGCTTCGCGGCGCTCCATCGAGGCTGAGCGATCAAGAATGAGAACGACGGTATCGACGCTCGCCCCTAAGCCTAAGAAGCCTCCTAACAGCGGGCGTGCGATGGCAAAAATGAGGGCGGCAATAGCCAAAGCGCGACAGGTGAGAATGAGGATATGCTTCAGCTTTTTTTTGCCACGAGATTCTCGGGTGGCCTTTAGCAAAAAATCCATCGCCGCCCATTTGACCGTGCGGTGGCGTCGCCGATTCAGGAGATGAATGATGATGGGGAGAGCGACTGCGAGCAGTCCCCAGAGAAGGGCGGGTTGAAGAAAGGACATCTATCGTAAACGGTTTGTGAGGAAGTCGGAGAGAACTTCCTCGTAGTCTTGGTCGGTCACAATACGCCGGTAGTCGGCCTGGGCGTCGTTAGCTTTTCCTTCGAGAGAGACGAGGTAATCGTTCAAAGCGGCATTATACTCTTCAGCGATCAGATTAGGCTCGGCGACGAGGGTGGAGTTGTCCTCCAAGTCGATAAAACGGTGTGGACGGTCAAAGGCGAAATCTAACTCCTGTCGGTCTAATAGATGAAAAAGGGCGATGTCGTGCTTGCGGTAGCGAAGGTGCTGGAAGGCCTCTCCCAGTTCTTCCGGGTCGGTGAAGAAATCCGAGAGAATGACGACGAGCGCTCGTTGCTTAATCTTTTCAGCGATGATGTGGAGGGCCTCAGTGAGACCAGTTTCACCAGTGGGCTCCACTTTGCTGAGATTGTCAAAGATATGCTGGAGCTGCGAAGCAGAACGGGAGGGCGGGATTTCGAGGTGAATCTTTTCGTTGCAAACCGAGAGCCCTGCCGCGTCACCTTGTCTAACAAGAAGGTAAGCGAGTGAGGCTGCTAGGCGCCGTGCGTATTGAATCTTGGTATCTGTTTCGCCACTGGCAAAATTCATCGAACCAGAGGAATCGACTACGAAGTAAGCCCGCAGATTGGTATCAGCCTCGAATTCTTTGATGTAGAATCGGTCCGAGCGGGCAAAGGCTTTCCAATCTAACCGCCGCGTATCGTCCCCGGGAACATACTTGCGGTACTCTGCGAATTCGACTGACGATCCTCGGTGAGGAGAGCGATGCTTACCGGCCACGCTACCGATCATCGCCTGGCGGCTTTCTAACGGAAGGGCAGAAAGGCGAGCGAGGAGCCCATGGTCGAGGAAATCGTGCATGATCGAACTAACAGGAAGTGATGGAGGCTAGAGTGAGCTTACTCGTCCAATTCTGCTAACAGACGCTGCACAATTTTCTGGGAAGTCATCCCTTGTGATTCGGCTGCGAAGTTTGGAATCACGCGGTGAGTGAGCACCGGGCTAGCGACTGCGAGGAGGTCTTCGCGACGCACCATATAGCTTCCGTGGAGCGCGGCCCGTGCTTTTGAAGCGAGAACCAGATTCTGAATCGCCCGAGGCCCCGAGCCCCAGCCAATGAGTTCGCTAATCCAGCTCGGCGCATCTTCCGTATTTGGTCGCGTTCGTCGCACTAAGGTCACCGCATCGTCATAGATATGATCGGGCACCGGCACGCGGCGCACCAGTTTTTGGTAAGCTTTGATTTGCTCGCCGTTCATCAGCTTGGAGAGTGTTTCCGGAGCTTTACCCGTGGTCTCGCGAGCGATGCGGCCTTCTTCTGCCGCCGAGGGATAATCGACTTCAATGAGGAACATGAAGCGGTCCAGTTGTGCTTCGGGGAGGGGGTAAGTTCCTTCCTGCTCAATCGGGTTCTGAGTGGCGAGAACGAAGAAGGGTTGATCGAGTGGATAGGAACGACCAAGAACCGTGACTTTCTTTTCCTGCATCGCTTCTAACATCGCCGACTGCGTTTTAGCAGGAGCACGGTTAATCTCATCAGCGAGAACGATATTGGCGAAGACGGGACCTTTAATGAATTCGAACTCCCGCTTTCCACCCACTCCCGATTCTTGAATAATATCGGTGCCCGTAATGTCAGCAGGCATGAGATCGGGAGTGAACTGGATGCGCGAAAAGCTGAGGTCTAGCGTCTCCGCTACGGAGGAAACAAGCAGCGTCTTCGCAAGGCCCGGGACCCCCATCAAGAGCGAGTGCCCCCCCGCAAAGAGCGAGATACTTAACTGCTCGATAACGTTTTCTTGCCCAATAATGACCTTGCCGAGTTCGTCTTTTAAAGACTGATAGGTTTTACCCAGTTGGTTAATAGCCGCGACATCATCTTCTGGAAGATCTTGTGAACTTGGCTTGGTGCTGGAGCTTTCGCTCAGGTTGGTCGGAGCGGTCGTGTTTGCCGAGGATACGGCCCCAGTGGGATTGCCAGAGGGGAAGGGAGTAGCGGGAACACTTCCCGGCGTTTCAGAAGAATTATCGGACATTACAATAAGATTACTCTTCAGGAGGCTACGACCTTCCATCGCTTTGTCCAGAAGAGGATGGTTTGCGTGCTGATCCTCTGTCGAGTTTTCACTCAATCAACGGTGATTCCGATTTTTATAAATTTTATTGATAATATTTAAAAAATTATTATTAAGGCGGAAGTAATTTCTCGAATAAGCTCTTGTCGCAAGTGTGATTCGTGGCTTTTTAGAGGATGTTTTTCTTGGATGTTATTTTCAAAAAATCTGAAAAATGAAGTTCGGTCAGTCAAAATATTTGCTCATGGTTCTGTTTATTCTTCAGAACACGCTAGCTCCTGGTCAGATGCAGGTTGGCGATCCTGGCGTAACCTTCAACGAAGCTCTCTTTGATGACCTCAATTTCCCGCAAATGCGCGAATGGGCGACCGCTGGAGTAAGAGGCGGCATTCCTCCTCGCCAAGACCAGGTCATACGCGAAGAGCTGACGGGGGGTGAGAGTAGCGACCTGAACGTCGCGATCCGTCGAGTTAGGCAAGCTGGGGGAGGGGCGGTATTACTGAGAAATGGAGAATACACCATCAACGCACAGGTGAATATGGAGTCCAACGTCTCTCTCATCGGAGAGAGCCGTGAGGGCGTAGTCTGCACGATTAGGATGCGTGGCCAGAGCGGGTTTCGGTTTAGCGATGGGGTTCGGTTTGCCGGCATTTATCAGATGACCATCCAGGGAAGTTGGGGCACTCCCCGTTATGACTGGAATTACCGTCTTGATACGAACGACGAACTTCCGGGAATC
>CALFBF010000004.1 GCA_937949965.1 uncultured Roseibacillus sp. | reverse complement strand
TGATGCAGCGTTATCGCGTTGGGCATGGTTTTCCCTTTCATGTCGATCGCTCACCGTCTGGGAGTATCTGGTTCGACGAAGGAGAATGGGAAGCTCTTCGCCAGCGCCAGTTTCACGATGAACTCCATTTGATTTTTACCGCCCCTTGGCAGGCCCGAGTTCGCAAAGAAGCAAGCTTGGAAGCAGAACACGCTTTGCTTGTGGAAAGGTTAGGGGAGCCGATTTTAGCAAAAATTGACGAGTTGAATGGGATCTTAGCCGAGCATCCTTACCGGAGTATGGCATTAGCCTATTTCCAAAAAGGCCGCGAAGATCTTGATTAATCTCTAACTGCTCGTCGCCAATTTTGCCAAGACGGCCTTTTGGGCGTGGAGGCGATTTTCGGCTTGTTGGAAGATGGTGTCGGCGTGTTGCTCGAGTGTTTCTTCGCTGATTTCTTTGCCACGATAGGCGGGGAGGCAGTGGAGGACGAGGTGGCCTTCGGCAGCGTTCGCGAGGAGGTTGTTATTGACCTGATAGGGCTCGAAGAGGGCTTCTTTTTCGGTTTGGCCTTCCTGCCCCATGGAGAGCCAAACGTCGGTATTGATGACGTGCGCTCCCGCAACTGCTGCTTGCACATTGGTCGAGGCGGAGACGTTGGGTGCGTTGAGTTGTTCGAGAAATTCGGCCGGAGGTAAATGCTCGCTAGGGCCTGCGACGGCGAGTTCGAAGCCGAGATGCTTGGCCGCCCACATCCAGGAGATGGTCATGTTAGAGAAGCCATCGCCGATGAAGGCAACTTTACGTCCTTCCCAGCTGCCAAGCTTTTCTTTAATGGTGAGGAGATCGGCGAGGATCTGGCAGGGGTGTTCGTCGTCGGTGAGGGCGTTGATGGTGGGGATCTGTCCAAACTGAGAGAACTGCACGACGTCATCCTGGGCGAAGGTCCGGATGATCGCTCCGTGCACCATGCGCCCGAGGACGCGGGCGGTGTCCTTGATGGGTTCGCCGCGTCCGAGCTGGATGTCGTTCTTGGAGAGAAACATGGGGGTGCCGCCGAGCTCGCGAATACCGACTTCAAAGGAAACGCGTGTCCGGGTGGAGGCTTTCGTAAAGATGAGGGCCCAAGTCTGGCCCGCTAGGGGCTGGGAGGAGTGGTTGCCGCGCTGTGCCTTCATCTCGATCGCAAGATCGATGAAGGCGGTGAGGTCTGGTGCGGAGAGTTCTTCGATGGAAAGAAGATGTTTCATGAAATGAAAGGAAACGCTGAGGGTGCCCGAGTTGGTGAGAAGAAGCAAGATTTTGCGATAAAGGCTTTGCGGTGGAATAGGGGTTAGGGAGAGACTCGTGTTGTGGTTAGCCGCTTTGCTCCTTCCCCTACTGGTCGTCTTCACCTCGGTCATGTCTATTCCGCTTGCTTAGCGTGGAATCGGGTGCAGGCGAGTGGGGGTGAGTTTCTGCTCCGATTTGAGGATATTGATCACACTCGCGTGCGGGAGGAATACTATGCCGGGATTGAGACTGATTTACGCTGGCTAGGGATGAGGTGGCAGGATGAGCCTTGGCGGCAGTTGGATCGTTTGGCTATTTATGAAGAGGCTTTGCAGCAGTTACGAGATCTGGGGCTGCTTTATCCTTGTTTCTGCACTCGTAAGGATTTGGCTGCTTCGGCCCCGCAAGAGGGAGATGAAGTGAGCAAGTATAGTGGCCAGTGTCGAAGCCTGACGCAGGAAGTGAGGGAGACGAAACTTGCGAGTGGGGTGACATGTAGTTGGCGTCTTGATATGACGAAGGCCGCTCGTGAGGTAGGTTCGCTTTCGTTTGTTGATGAGCGCTTTGGGAAGGTTCATGTAGAGCCCGAGGTATTGGGTGATCCCGTCTTGGTACGGAAGGATATTGCGACTTCTTATCATTTGGCTGTGGTCATTGATGATGCCGCGCAGGGAGTGAGCGAGGTGGTGCGTGGCGAGGATCTATTATCATCGACGCACATTCATCGTGTCTTGCAGGAGTTGTTAGGATTTCCTGAGGTTGGTTACCTCCACCATCGCTTAATCACTGATGAGGCAGGGAAGCGTTTAGCGAAAAGGCACGATGCCCTCGCTCTGGCAACTCTGCGTGAACGGGGGTGGTCACGGGAAAGGGTTTTGGCCGCAGTGGGGCTGTAATGCTCACGCTATCTTCGCGCTACCGATCGGAGAAGCGAGCCCGCAACCCATGCACGACGAGGGTGCCTAGTTTACGTGCCTTGGAGAGGCGGTAGCGACGGTCGAAGACGCGGAACTTGTCTTCTTCCATTTTCTCTAACAGGCGTTGATAGAGAGAGCGCATGATCTCGGCAGCCATGAGAGGCTGGCGATCTTCGGCAGGGAGTAAGGCCAGTGTCTCTGCGAAGAGTTGTTGTGCTCGCGCAGCTTGGTAACTCATTAGATTTTTAAAGCGCTCATCGTAGACCTGAGCGGCCAAGTCGACTTCGCTGTAGTCGAAACGCGCTAGATCATCGAGAGGGAGGTAAATACGATTTTCGTTTTCGAGGTCTTCGGAAATATCGCGCAGGATATTAGTGAGTTGTAAAGCGTGGCCTAATTTTTCGGCGTAGGCCGGAGCGGTTGGGTGAGTGGACCCAAAGAGGGGGAGACAGACGAGACCCACGGTAGAAGCTACCCGATGAGTGTAGGTCTGCAACTCTTCCCAAGTCTGAAAACGCTGCGGCTGGAGGTCCATCCGGCAGCCTTCGATGAGGTCGAGGAAGTGCCGGACAGGGATGTTGTGCTTGTCGCGCAGAGTTAGGACTGCAGCTTCGAGCCCGGTGACTTGGGGCTGGCTTTCTTGAAACAGATTTTGCCAATGATTAAGGCCAGAAACTTTTACCTCCAGTGAGTTGTTCGGATCGTCTGCAATGTCATCGATAACACGACAAAAGGCGTAGAAGGTGGTGACGTCTTTCCGGTTTTCTTTCGGGAGACTGAGGAGAGCAAAGGCGAGGTTAGATTTCGCTTTGCGGGTGATTTCTTGGGCTTCGGACAAGGGTGAGAGAGTGGGCGAAGGATTGGGAAAGCTAACGGATAAATCCGAAGTTTTCGAAGGGCCAGAGAGTGAAGAGACCTGGGCCGACAAGAAGATATTCGTCGACTGGTCCCCAGTAGCGCGAATCTGAAGAGTTCGCTGAGTTGTCACCCATAGCAAAATACTGATCCTTGTCTAAGCCCTTATTGAGAGTGATGGAGGATTCAGGAGTATTGAGAACTGTGCGGTAGCCAGTTGGATTATTAGGAGTGCGCGCTACGATTTCAGAGACATTGAAGTAGCCGTGATAACCATTTTCTAACGACATCACTTTTTTCATTCCTTTCTCGGCAGGGAGTTTCCCGTTCACGGTGAGAGAAGGCTCATCTAATCCTAGACGGTCGCCAGGGATGCCGACCAGGCGCTTGATGTAGTGTGAGCCTCGGTTTTGATTGTTCAAGCGCGCTTCGGAGACAATGCGTTCGATGCCCCGTGTTTCGAAGACGAAGACTTCCCCGCGTTTGGGTTGGCGGAAATGGTAGGAGACTTTATCAACGAGGACGAGGTCGCCGGTATCGACCCATCCTTGCGCAAGAATCTGATCTTTTTTGACTTTGACTCGGAGGTTGCGTGGGAGTTGATACTGTTTTTCACCAATCTCGTTCACGCTTCCGAGGAGGTTGAGAGATTCTCCAAGATGAAGCCCGTCCAAGATGGAGCGGAGAGAACCGTTGACGCCTACTTTTTCCCCGTTGTCGAAGTGGAGATAGGTACGTTGAAAAAACCAGAGGTGTTTGGGATTCTCGCTTAGGCCGACAACGTGCCCGTCCACGGGAGATTTGATCTGAACGTAAGTGCGGCCCTCGGTGACTTTGTGAAAACCTCGCGTTAGAATATTTGGTTTTTTCCACTCCTTATCGACGGGCTGGGGATGTCCAACAATCCCATTGAGGGTAGGCTGCATGGAGCCAGTGGGGATGCGGAAAGGCTGCACGTAGTAGGCGCGAATCCCAAGTGCGATCGCGATTGCGACGAAGAAGACTTCGAGATTATCAGAAAGCGCGTCCGGTGGCCGATAAGATTTGAGAGAATGTTCGCAAGTTCCTTGTAGTTGTTTGCAGGCTTCGGGAACTCCCGCTTGGTCTCGTTCACGAATGACTTTCTTAAGATCGTTAATGCGGGAGGAAATCTCGTCGACCCGGTCGGGCTCGAGTAAATCGCGCTTAAAGTGAAGGAACTTTTGTCCGCCTTTGAGATTAGCGAGTGCTTCTTTCTTCCACTTCGGTTTCCAGAAGAGATCCAGAATGTGATGAGGGATGTGCGCAACTTGAATCACGCCCTCTAATTGAGCGTGCCTAGCGCTAGGAGCAAGGTTTTTATCCAGAAGTCGTGCCTAGGGCGATCAAGTTAGGAAGGTGGATTCAGCGGAGTTTTGTAGGAAAAAAGTGATAGCCATCTCAATCAGCTCCAAAGAAGTGAAGTGGTGCCACAGTAACTCGAAGAGCTATTGGACAGCTCGATAATATTCTGGCCCGTTTCTTAGGCGCCCTCTCATCAATGAGGACATATCCAGATGGCGTCGCTTTCTTGTATCGTATCTGCATCAAACAATGGATGACTATTATTGGTGCTAAAAATGATGGGCTGCTACATCCAGCAGTCTTTCAAACGCTGATAAGGCCGTAGTCCTGTGGGCTATGCTGGTGTCCAGACGCGGCTATGGAGATCCTCAGAAAATGCTGAATCAACGTCCTGGAGTGTCTTTCTTCTTTCTACAGCATTACAAAATATTGCTTAGTCCCTGGCTCAATCGTCTTGTGCAATCTTATCTATTCTGATGGGGACACGATTTGATCGTGATAGCTGACGTCTCCTGAGATTTTGACCCCGGGCTGAAAGGTGACTTTACCTGAGATGGTTAGCGAATCGGCCTCGAGTAGAGAGGGAACGGCCCCGAGTTGGTTGAGGGCGTCGACGAGCTTGTATTCGCTCGAAAGCTTGACCACCGGTGGTTTGTCTTCGCGTGAGGGATGGAGCCCGACACTCCCGTCCGGTCTTTTTTCGTAAGCATCACTGCGTAAAGCGAAGAGGTCAGCAGTAGTTTTAACAGGGGCAAAGCGGGAGCGAGGGACTTCTACGGCTAGAGCGCCATCAAAGCACTCGATGGCGGCTCCCATCGCAGTTTCCAGTTGCCAGACCGGAGGAGAAGTCTTCTCACGAGGATCGACAGTTTTTTGGTTTTGGATGACGGGGAGGGGGAGGACTCCGCCTTCGGCATCCAAGGCCGCCTTGAGAGCTGGGAGATTAAGCCAGAGGTTGTTAGTATTAAAGAATTGGTGGCGGGAGATGTCTTGAAAAGCGTCCAAATCGTTCTCTGGGCACTGAGCCACTTCACGTAGCACGAGACGTTGATCGCTGTGTCGAATGGCGAGATGGCCACCTTTCTTATCGGCTTCGGTCCGCCGAGTGACTTCCATGGCGAAAGGAGCACCGCTTTTCGCGAACCAGTTGAGAAGGCCGGGGTCGAGAGTTGCGCCGAGGTTATCACTGTTAGAGACGAAGGCGTATTTGATTCCATCCACGAGGAGACGATCGAGCCAGCCACTCCCAACGAGTGCGGGGTAGAGGTCTCCGTGTCCTGGCGGGCACCACTCGTGCTCAGCATCATCTGGCCAGGTAGCGGGTGTCATCGTCTGAGCGTCGATTTTGGGAACTTTATTCTGAAGCATCTCGACCTCTTCATTCTCAAGCGGTCCTCCTTTGAGCGCGGCAAGGGTGTCTTCACTAGTCGAGAAAGAGTTCATGAGGAGGAAGCGTACTTGTGCTCCCGTTTCCATACGCAGAGTGGCAATCTGCTCCGCAATAAGATCGAGAAAGGTTTCCCCATTTTTGACCTCTAGTAGGCTCTTGGCTTTTTGAAGACCCATTCCAGTGCCAAGACCTCCATTGAGCTTTAGGACGACCGTCTCGGCAAGGTGCTGAGGGTTCCAGTCCGTGAGTTTGTCGGTAATAGCCTCGTAGCTAGGGACTTGGTTCGCAGGGTTGAGGGCTTCTTCGGGCATCAGACCTTTCTCACCTGCGGTGAGTAGGGTGAATCCGCGTTCGAACGCTCCAATCGCGGCTTCTCCAAGGCCTGCTGATTCCATTTTTTGACGAAAAGGAAGAAAATCACTCATCCGCTTTTGGGGATAACAGGCAGGGGAGGGGGATCAAGTCTGCATCGGACTCAAGGGGAGGAAATTTTAGCGACAAAGCTCATTTGGCATTTGCCAAGTGGTTCTCGAAGTCAAAGACTCCCGCCCATGTCTGAGGAAGAAAAAGCACCCAAGAAGGCGGCGCGGAAGCGAGTAGTCAAAAAAGGAGTGCGTGGTTCACGAGCACCGAAGAAGAAAACAGTTGTCAAAGAAAAGGACGAATCTGAGAAAGAGGAGTCCGCTGTTGCAGAAGGAGTAACTGCTCAGGAAACGATTGCAACTATGGTCGAAGAGGTGCCCAAGAACGAGGAAGCTTCTCAGGCAGAATCACCCCAACTTGAGATCAAAGTCGTGGAAGAGGACTCTGTCCACGACGAACCACCCAAGAAGAGGGCGAAAGCTAAGGAGAGTGATAAAGCCAAAGCAGAGGACAAGGAAGAATCTAACGAGGGTGGGAATGAGAACAGTGAGGAAAAGAGCTCGGGTAGAAATCGTCGTGGCAGAAATCGTCGTGGTGGCAAAGATCGCGAGGAACCGAACGTAAAACGACCAGCTATCGATCGCGCCGAAGCTGCAGCGAAAGCGTGGGAGATCTACCAAGGCGAGTTGGAAGAAGAAGGGGTCTCTTTAGTAGACCCGCGTCGTGGTCGCGAGGTGGCGAGACGTTGCCTCGAACTCGCAACCGTCTTCTGCGAAGAACGAGATCGCTACCTAGAGCGTTAGAAATATACCCACCGGTAGAGCTTACTCTGCTGAGGCGAGCCTGATAGCGGTATCTGGTCTATCAAGCTCGTTGCCACCACGAGGTCAGCACTCGGTGGATCAGGCTGTCTGAGTGATCAAGATGGAGGACGGAGCCTTGTGGGTTCCGATGTCCAATAGAGTAGGTGCCGGGGAGGACATCGGGGCCAAAGTTGGGATTATCGCTGAGGATGTTGCCGTCTTCTTTGAGGTGGTAGGTTTTGCTCACGAGATTAGTGATGCCTTGTACGAGCATTTTGTCATCTCGTTCTCCCACTGGGGAATAGGAGTATTCACCCTTAAAGACGAGACGGATGCCATAGTGTGCCCCTGTGGTAGAATAAGACTTCTTATCGACTTCTCAAATGGCCTCTTGGCCAACCCATTAGTCTCTCTTAATGCCCTCGGACACGTTTTTTTTATGGAATGAAAATGACGAGATTCCGTATTTTTTTGGCAGCAAGGACTTTCTTGAGGGCGCCTCAGGTAGCTCATTTTCGAGAAAACATGATTCCGAATTTTCTTTGAATGGGGCTGTTGAAAGTGCCCTAAAAGAAGTAATTTAGAATCATTCTGAAAAAAATGGGAATAATTCTCTGGGTGGAGACTCAAGCATAAGGAAGATGGTGAATACAATGTGATTTCACTGGATGCGATATTAGGAGATAAAAAATGAAACGGGTTTTAGTTATTTTCGTAGCAGGAGTGGGCATGGTCCTCACTGCATGCGGCACGAGGGAGTTGGGAGTTGTTGATAAGATTCAACTCGGGAGAGCTGCAATGCGATTCGATCACAAGGGAGCAGAATTAGCAGAGTGCACACTGGTCTCGCAATTCGAACGCGGCCGTTCTTCATCCGTTGGAGGCGGAGGAGCAGGATGAACATGATCAAGTAATTAATTTGTAGGTGGGTCCACCTACATCAGCTCAAACAATTTAAATTTAGTACAGCGTGCATCATTTTTTCTATTACTGCCTCATCCTTTCTCCTTCGTTCGCGGTGGCCAAAAACAGTGGCGACTTTCTAGGCGGATTTGACGGCAATAATTTCGTTAACAAAGTAACAGAACCCTCTCCTTCTGCTCCTAAAAGCATTAGCAGAGTTTTCTCCACAGATGCCGATCTCATCTTTGCTGATGATGTTGAGATTCAACGTTATTCAGCCGAATATGATGTTACTTGGGGCAATACGACCTTTGGAATCAGCTACAGTCGTACTCTGTATGACGTCGATTTCAGTGGTCCTGGGCTTTTTGATACTAATCTTACCGATCAGACGGATAATTATTCTTTAAGTCTGGCTCACGATTGGAATGATACTTATTCAAGTAGTATTAGCTTGAGCGGTTATCAAGGTTTCACTAGTTTTCGTTCGCTTTGGTTTCCTGAATTTTTTCGCCAAAATGATGGTGCTTTTCCTGGATTTAGAGAATTAGGAGATCCTTTTGGGATTTCAGTGGCACTTGGAAATACTTACACTTTCGCGAATGGGATCGATAGTGTTAATGTTGGACTAAGTTATTCTCGAGATCGTATTGTCCCGGCTCAGCAGGGTGATTTTGATCCTTTCACTGGTTTCGAAATTATCACTGGTGATGATACTTTAGATACTGTAGCAGTTTCAGTAACCGGTAATTTTTATCTTACTAACAAGATTACCACTGAATGGTCGGCACGGGTTTCTTTTGTGAGCGATCGCGATGCAAGAACGCAATTACGGGTGCGAGCAGCGTGGAGTATTCTGGATAATCTGACTTTGCGAGGTGAATATGGGGTTACTATTGAGCAGCCTGATTTCGATGCCTTTTTTGGAGGATTAACTCTTGATTATCAGATATCTAATAATTTTGCTCTTTCTGTTGGGTATCGTCTCTACACTGACTCAGGGGAGGTGACGACTGCGAATTTTAATACTTCTGCCCCAGGTTTTGATTCGAGTGAAGTCTCCGCGTCTCTTCTGTGGACCTCTGGCGGACATTCGGTCAGAGCATCAGTAGCATATTTGGACACAGAGTTTGATCCTGTTTCGTTCGCTAATGCTAATTTTGAACAACTTTTTTCAGACCGCGAGTTTATTGCAGCTCGCTTGGCTTACACTTATGCATTTTAAAAATTAGGAAATAAAGATGAAAAAAATATTACTATACTCATTCTTTCTGGGAGGAGCAGTAGCTCATGGACAGCAATTTCTGAACGTAGCAAATGGTCCAAATGCTCCTGAGGTTGGGACGATTGTTCCAGATGAGGTTACTTACGCAATGTCAGACATACCCGCGTCCGATTTACTTACCCAAGCCGGTGCGGAGGGAAATACTTTTAGATTTCCAGCTCTTCGAGAAGTATCATATTCCGATTTTGAGAATGAAATTGTAGCGACGGTTTATCACACTCCGTGGTGAGGAGGGTGTCTTGGGACTGCACGGCAGTTTGCTGTGGTTACAGAGTCCTTTTTTAGTCCTAGCCGAGGGGAGCTTCAAGGGAGGAATGATAATGGAGTCCCTATCCGAATGGTGTTAATTAATCAGTTTGGCGACTTCTTTGATAGAATGACTGTTGCAAATGCTTTTTTTGTTCCAGGGAATCCCTACGAATTTGTAGGGACTGATTCAGATATTGAAAATAGACAAGAAGATATTTCGTTTGCTTATAATTTCTTCCGTTTAGGGGAGCAAAGTACCGAATTGTCTTCTACTGCTGTGCAGCGTCGTATTGTTCTTGTAGATGGTTCTACAAGTGAACTTCTCTTTTCCTTTACTCCGACTGGGGATAATCCTCCTGAAGTAGTCCCGCAAATTAATGCTCGTGTAGACGAGATTTTCGAAGCGATTAATAGTGTTGGATTTGCTCCGACGGTAGTTCCAGCACCAACCGATATTGCAGTGGGAGGTGTTTCTGTTGAGGGTTCTGATTTTGTAATCGACTTCAGCTCAGCTGCTGGTGAGACCAATTTTAGGATTATGACTTCTGATCTTGAAAGCGAAGAGTTTGTTGATGATGTGACTGCTCTTGCTACTGTTAACGAAGTGACGCCGGGTAACTATCGAGCGACTATCGATATTAGTCTCTTGGGTAATTCTGCTTTTTTCCGGATTGAGTTATAGTTCATCATTAAAGAGGGCGTAAGACCTCTTGAGACGAGTTAGTTTTCAGTAGAGGTCTCCGTGATGGAGGCCTCTTTGTTTTCCTCTGGTATAGGAGTCTCTTCGGGTTGGGTATAGATCTCTGGGTCGAGGAGTTGTTGCACCTCTTCCTGAATACTCTCTACATCAGCGAGGGCGATTTGCGGATCTTTGACGATGAAGACGTCACCGGTTTTCCGGTTTTCGTAGATTCGGAGTAAGCCTGTTGGAAGCTGTTGCGTGTCGGTTTCTCGAATCACTTTCTTGCGTTCTAACATGGCTGCGAGGATGAAACGGGCGTTCTCGGTGTGTTCTTCATCTTCTTCGACGAGCTTAGCAAAAAGGCTTTCCGGATCATGCGGGGTCACTTGTGCTTCTTCCTCTTTAACCGGTGGCCGATAGAGGGTGCGCCAAAAGGAGAAGGGGATTTCTTCTTTATCTCGTTCTTCCCATGCTTGGAGAGAAAAGTCTCGGCGGAGATAACCTGAAGAATCAGGATCGGGAAAAAGCGCGGTGATGAAGGGTTCTTCTTCGGCAAATTGTTGACCAGTGACATGGCAACTGTGTGAGCGAGACTTGATGGAGTAGCTTTCGAGCATGGGGTGATAGCGCTGCTAGTGTGGTGGACTGGTGGGGTAGGAACAATGAAAGACTCATATCCGCCGTGTCACTCGCCACACACGCGACGGAAGGTTTGGAAGATGGGACGGCCTTTTAGCCGGCGATGAATTAGGAGGTGAGCAAAGACGAAGAAAATCGCGTTGGTGGCCCAGGCTGCAGGGATGGCTGGAATCTGACCAGAGTCACCAAAAGCAAGAAAGACCTCTGAGCAGAATAGCATTAAAAGAGAGAGTACAATGGCGAGCACCACAGTTCCGCCACGTCCTCGACGGGAGAAGCTAATGCCCAAGGGAGCGGAAAGAAGAACTGTGATGAGACAGAGCCAAGGTTGTGACCAGCGGTAGTGGAATTGAGTCTCGAAGGCTCGGGCGAGGAAGGTCTCTCGGTCGGGGTTATTCAATCGCCAATCTTGAATGCCGGGGATCCCAAGGTTACGGGCATCGAGCCCTTCTTGGATCAGCTGAGAAGGGGTCTCCGTCCAACCGGAGAAGACGAGAGGGTTGGGGATGTATTCTTCATAGTAAGGGGTGGGCTCGGCTTGTACTTGAAGGCGAGTAGCATCCCAAAAGCTCCAGTTACCAGTCTCTCGGTCCCAGCTTACTCGCGACGATTTCAAGCGATCACGTAACGAACCATCCGCATTGCGGGTGCTGATCTGAACGTCCACTAAGGGAGTCTTTCCACTCAGATCATAGGGGAATCCTCCGATGAACCAGAGTCGTGTTTA
>CALFBF010000003.1 GCA_937949965.1 uncultured Roseibacillus sp. | reverse complement strand
GGTATTGCCAATTTGGGCCAAGCGGTGCCCGAGAATTTGATGACGCTCATTGAGCAGATGAGAGAAGAAGAAATCGCCTTCGATGCCTGTGGGGTGGGAGTGCAGGGAGTGAACGACGCCATCCTCGAGGCCCTTACTCGTAAGGGTGATGGTCGCTACTACCTCCTTGGAAATGCCGAAGAAAATAGCGCAGCTTTTGCCAAAAATGTGGCCGGGGCTCTCCGTCCTGCCGCCAAAAACGTAAAGGTCCAGATCGAGTGGAATCCAGATCGAGTGGGGAAGTGGCGGCTTTATGGCTTCGAGAATCATAAGCTCCAGAAAGAAGATTTCCGAAATGATCAGGTCGATGCTGCTGAACTCGCTGCTGCTGAGGCCGGGGTCGCCCTTTACCACGTGGAGGTGAAGCCCGATGGGGAAGGCCCTATCGGCGTAGTCCGGACTCGTTTCTATGATGTCGCTCAAGGGGAGATGGTAGAGCGCTCATGGCGGATCGATTACAAGGGGGAGGCAAGCCCATTCTCGGAGGCCGATGCCAAGCTGCGCCTTGCTACGGTAGCGGGACTCACTGCTGAGAAGTTAGCACGCAGTGCGGTGGGCTCCCAGACCGCGTGGGAAGATTTGTTAGAAGTGACTCGCCAACTGCGCATCCATTTTCCGCGCGAAGAACGAGTGCAAGATTTGGAAGTGATGATTGAACAAGCAAAGAATTTGGAATGATGAAAAATGTGTTTAAGAGGGGAGCTGCTTCGTGGAGAACAGTAGGCCAAGCGGTTTTAGGTTTCACCGGCTTGTTCGGTTCTTCCTTAGTGGCAGTGGAAGAGGCTTCGGTGAAAATCGACGTCAAGGAGTCCGCGCCCGTGCCGGTATATTATTCCGCAGTCGTCGCGCAGAGAACAGAAGTCGGTTCAGAACTCATCTCTCACACTGCCGAGCTTTCACTCAAGGTGATCCAAGGAGAGGCCGAAACCTTTTCTTTCGAAGTTCTCGGCGGCGGAAAAATCATTGAAGTGAACGCCCTGGGTGAAGACTCCTCTTATCTTAAGAGCTGGGCCACTCGACAGGGTGAACAGGGAGTTTTTCTCGATCTAGCGGTGAAAGCGGACGCTCCCGAGCTGCGTTTCCAAGTTCGGGCAGAACAAGAACTGGCAGACCTCCCTCAAGAGATTTGGCTTTGGAACTTGGGAACAGGTGAGGCCATTGCTTTCGATTCCTCTCTCGTGATCAAAGTAGCAGCTGGAACGACGGCGGAGTTTGAGAAATTACTAGGCCATACTCCCGAGCGCCAGGAGAAGGAGCAAAGTGGATGGGAGCATCTTCTTGGGGCGGGCCCGGTTTCTCGCAAGTTAGTTTCTACTACTGGAGGCCGGATCTCTCTCGCAGTTCGCCCTGCCGGCGTTCCTTCTGCTCAGATTGAGCTCTTAAGCGCTTCTCTAACAGGTGGAATCGATGAAGCGAATGATGCCGCGGCCTTCGTCCTTCGTGGTGAGTTGGTCGCATACCGTGGTGGTGTGGAATTGCCTCTATTGAGCGGAAATGCGGCAGTCACCGACTTGCCGCGTGTGGCAGGACTCCGCTTTTACGTGAAGAATGATTCCTATTATGTGGAGGCTTTAGAAAAAGGGCGCTATCTCCTCTCACTGCCTTTTGTGGCTAAGGTTACTCGCGGGTCTGACTACCGCGCACTCGATTTTATAACCCCTTCGACCACCGTATTGCCTCTTGATATAGCGGGACTTCAGGAAGTGACTTTTTCGGAGGCTCGATCGGTGCGGCCGGTCCTGAAAGACGGGATTTGGCAGGGCTTTGTTCCTGCTTCGGGGGAGGTTTCACTGGCCTGGAAAAGTGAGGATGTCGAAAAGGCGGATTCACTCTTTTTCTCCAGTGAATCCGTAGTCGATATTCGAGTGGGAGCCGGGCTTTTGCGCCAAGATACGAGCCTGAAGGTGCAGGTCCTTCAGGGGCAGTTAGAGGAGATCTTTTTCGAGACCGCAGGAGCGGGCGAAATTCTCTCGGTCGAGGGAGTCAAGGTGCTCTCTTGGGATCGAGAAGAGGGAGGTCTTCGCGTGCGTCTACGGGAAGCGGAGGAGAAAGAATTGCAATTGTTGGTGCGCAGTCAGGTTCCGTTAGAAGGACTGCCCACTATGAGCACTGCTTTGCGGTTGAGCCCGGCGAATGCGGTTCGCCATGCGGGATTCCTGCGGCTTCGTAATGAAGGTTCGGTGCGATTGTCTCTGGAGCAGGCGACCGGACTGCTGCAGCTGGCTCCTGAGGAGTTTCCCAACGAAGCGGTGTCCGCCCGGCAACAGTTCGTTTATCGATTTCCGACTGCTGATTATAATCTAACGATTGCAGTTGATCAGATCTCACCAGAAGTCTCCGTGACCGAGACTCTTGTCTATGAGTTGGGTGAAAGCGAACGCCGTATTCGAGCTGATATCGAGCTAGACATTCGAGAGGCAGGCCTTCGTGAATGGCAGCTGCAAGTCCCGGCGGAGTATTCCGTGGTTTCGGTGAGTGGTGCCCAGGTGGCCGACTATGTGGTCGCGAGCGAGGCTGTCGAGGGACTGCGCCCTCTGCGTGTTATCTTTGCGAAAGAGTTGATAGGGCGACAGTTAGTGAAGATTGATCTGGAGAAAAGTGATTCTCTCGCGCCCGAAGAATGGTCTCTCCCGTCGCTTATCTATCAAGATGCCAAGGCCGTGCGAGGAACGATCGGAGTAGTCGCAGAACCTGGAATTCGCCTTGCGATTACTTCCTTGCAGGATGTTGTGGAGAAGCCTCTTTCGATCTTTCCCAAACAGACTAAAGGGCTGCAGTTAGCCTTCCGGATTCGCGAGCGTAGCTGGTCTGCTAAGTTGCAGGTTGAGCGTCTTCCTCGTAGTATTGAAGCCGATGTCTTCCACCTCTATGCCCTCAAGGATGGCACCGCTTTTGGCAGTGTGGTGGTTAATTATTTCGTTACGGGAAGTCCCGTAGATGAGTGGCGACTGAGCGTTCCTCCCGAGGCTGGCAACGTCGCTATTGATGGCCAAAATGTGCGCAGCTGGCGTCGCGAGGAAGACCTTGTGATCGTCACCTTACAGCAGCCTGTCATTGGTTTGTATACGCTGTTATTGACTTGTGAAGAGCCGGTGGGCTCCCAGCAGGGCACGGTGCAACCTGGTCGTGTGCAACCTCTCGGTACTCGTGGCGAACGGGGCTATCTTCAGATTGTGAGTTCTGCGCAGGTGAACTCTCAGCTTACCAACGCTTCCGAGAATTTGCTGAAGCTTGATGCGCTCGAACTCCCTGCCGAGTTTCGTCTCGCCAGTTCTGCGCCTTCATTAGCATCCTTCCAATATACAAAGCGTCCTTTCGCGCTGACGATGGATGTGGAGTGGTTTGCTCCTGGCGAAACGGTGGCACAGGTTGTCGAGTTTGCAGAGGCCGAGAGCCGTATTTCGCGTGATGGCGAAGTGGTCACTGATGCCATCTATCAGGTCAAAACTCGAGGAGAACGTATTCTACGCCTCGACCTCCCTGCGGAGACTCGTCTGTGGGAAGTGCGGGTTGCCGGAGAGGCCGTGAATGCCCGGGCCGATGGCAGTTCCACTCTGGTGCCGTTACCTGCTGATGCCGATGCTAACAAGACCTTGGAGGTAAAGGTGCGTTACGGACAAAGTGCCGGTGATCCCCGCTATCCCAAGCTGACTTTGCCTGTGGTGGCCGCTCCAGTGCTGAAGACTGAATGGCGTCTCCAAGGAGATGAACGTCGCAGACTCCTTCTCCGTGAAAAGGGGAAATCGCCTTGGCAGTCAGGCTGGGGTGGCGCGAGTTGGATTGTTTCTCGCGCCTTGGGATCTGTTGGGTGCCTAGTGTTGTTAGTCATTCTGATGGCAACCTTCGGCCGTCGTAGCCGAGTATTTGGAGTTCTCTTGGCAGTGGTCGCTTTTGCCATCTTGGCTATTCTGTTAGTTACTTCTGCCTATGCTCCTTCGCTAGGAAGATCTTCCTTGGAGATTGGGGTGCCAGTCCTTTCCGCAGGCGAGACGGTCGCCGCCGAGGTTTCTAACTTGGCTACTAATGAGATGAGATGGAGTTTGCCAGGCTTCGCGTTTCTTGCCCTTGGGGTTGTAGTATTTGGGGTAGGACTTTTTCTCAAAACCGCTTTTTTACGCTTTCTGGGACTCCTTGTAGCTGGAGGTACCTGTCTGTGGATGCCTGGGGGCGCTTTTTGGTTCTTCGCCTTGTTCGCTGTCTTGCTGGTTGGGATGGCTTATCAGATGCTGCGTCGGGGCGGGGGCGGTTCTTCTTCTGAGGACGAGGATTCTAGTGGAGGCCATTCTGCTGCTGCCGCGACCGTCTTACTCGCCCTCGCTTTCCTCTTATTCTCGTCGCAATCGATTTTGGGAGAAGTTATCACCAGTGGCGACAGTCTTCGCCAGCAATGGACGATCACCGAGGAGCGCCTAGTGGCAGAGGGAGAGATGGTTTGTCGTGGAGAAATAGGAGACCAATTCTACTTCTTAAAGGATTCCGTGACGCTCGAGAATTTCGAAGGCCGCGGACTTCGTCTCTCGAAGGACGATGGCGGATACCTGGTGACCTTTATCACTCTGCCGCCCCAAGAAGAGGAAGCTGAGAATGCATCAGAGAGTGTGAATGTAGGAAAACGGCAACCGGAGAACAAACGGCGAACTTTTACCTTCTCTTATCAAATGCAGGTGCCGGAAAGCGCGGTCTCGGTGCCGACTGCGCCGGCGGCAGTTAACACTTTACAAGTCACACTCGACCAAGCGAATTGGGCAATTGATTGTGAGACGGCGGCACAAGTGACGCAGGAGGAACGGGCAGATGGCAGTGCAGCCGAGATCATTCTGCTACCTCGTAGTGATGCCCGAGTGGTCATGAAGCCGCGTGAGCGAGATCCTTTACAAGAAGAGACCGCATTTTTCGTAGAAGTGAGTAATGCCTACCTGCCGGGTTTGGGCTTGTTAGAAGGTTATCATCGTGTGGAAGTGAACCCTTCCCAAGGAGTTGTTAGAGAACTCAAATTAACCATTCCTGAAGGATTGGCAGTGACGACAGTAGAAGATGGTCCGGTGGCGAACTGGCGTTTCAGTGCCGAACTGAGCGAACTCACCGTGGAGCTGCAGGATGCTCCTTGGCAACCTTTCTCCTTTCAGGTGATCACTCAGAAAAGTCTCGGCGCACTGCCTCTCGATTTGGCAGTTGAGCCAGTGAGAGTCTTGGGCGGTGAGCGAGAAGTAGGAACGATGGGGATTGCCTTTCGGGGGAAGACTCAAGCGGAAGGATTGACTGCCGAGGGGCTTTTGGAAGTGAATTTGGCTGACTTTCAGAGCGAACTTATAAAGGACCGCTCCGCGGTTCTGCATCGAGCCTATCGTTACCGTGAGCAGCCCGCCGAGTTGGCTCTCCAGCTCGTCGCGGTGGAACCAGAAGTGCGAGTGGTGACCGAAGAGACTCTTTCTCTGGGGGCGGAGCGAACTCTCTATAGCGTAAATGCTCGTCTTGATGTCGCTCGGGCCGGTATTTTTAATTTCCGTTTTCCCATTCCTGCCGGCTTTGAAGTCGAGTCCCTCAGTGGTGCCGAAGTCAGCCATTGGGACGAGAGCGGGGAAGGTGAACAAGGTGAAGTCACCGTGCATCTCAATGGGCAGACGATAGGGCAGCATGATTTTTTCTTAGTGTTTGTGAAAGCGAGCACAGAGCTAGTCACGAGCGAAGGCGACGACTGGACCGCCCCTCGTTTTGCCGTGCAGGAAGCGGCTCGCCAGTCGGGTCGATTAATCATTCGCACTGAGCAAGGGATTCGCTTGCGTACACTGGCTAGACAAGGGGTCTCCGAAGTTGATCCGCAGGCATTGGCAACTTCTAACAAAAATAGTCCAGCCTTGGCTTATCGTCTCTTACAAAAGGATTGGAGACTGCGGTTCGGGATTGAGGAGTTAGAACCATGGATTACTGGTCAGCTGTTGCAGGAACTCACCTTGCGAGAAGGGCAGACTCGGCATGTGCTGTTAGTCACTTTGCAGATTGAGAATGCAGCCGTGCGTCGCGTGAGCGTTCGCATTCCTGGTCTCGGTGAAGAGGTTGCTAAGACGCTGCGAGCAAGTGGCTCAGCGGTGAGTGGAATCTCGCCGGTAGCTGGGGAGGATGAGCTTTGGGAAGTTAGCTTTAAGCGCCGAGTGATTGGGAGACAAGATCTCCGTATCGAGTGGGAACGAACGGGTGAACGGGATGAAGGCAAGGAGCAGATAGTCACTCCTCAGTTTCCTGAGCTTCGCCAGGTATCCTCCTATCTTGCTCTCTGGGCGGGAGCGCAGTTAGAGGTCGAGGCAGGGGGCTTGTCCGAGGGCTGGTATCGTCTGGATTGGAGTGCAGTGCCGATGGAACTTCGTGATGTTAGTCAGGGCGGAATCCCAGCCTTAACCTTGCGTTCCGGGGAAGGGGTCTTCGGAGTTCAGGTTGCACGTCATGCTGTTGCCGAGGCTCTCAAGTTGCGTGTTTCCGAGGGCTCTCTAACAACGGTTGTTTCCCCGAAGGGTGATTTGTTCACTGCGGTCAAGTTACAGTTAGAAGTGATTCAACGCAGTCCGTTAAGGATTGCCTTCGAGGAAACAGGCGAGCTTTTCAATGTCTTTGTGAATGGGGAAAGTGTGAACGTGGTGCGGGATGGCGCGAACTATCAATTCTATGTCGTGCCCGGTATTGGAGGCGACACCGCCGAGGTCGAGTTCGCCTACGCAGTGGATGGTCAACCAGGGCATAAGCTCTCTCTGCAGAGTCCTGAGATTTCAGTGCCTCTTGAGAATATTGAGTGGCGCGTGATTGTCCCAGAGAGATACGGTATCACAGATGTTACTGGCGACCTGGACTTGGAGGAAAGTATTCGTGGCAAGAGTTTCGGGAAAATGTCTTATGTCAAAAGCATTGAGACGCGGGCCTTGTTAGAGAAGGAGAAGGCGCAAGAAACCTTCGAGAAAGCAGATGAATTTTTGAGCCAAGGGCTGCAAGCAGAAGCCTTACAACTTTATCAAAATGTGGCTAATAACTACAATCTTGATGAAGCGACTAATGAGGATGCTCGCGTGAAGTTGAATCGGGTGCAGACCGAGCAAGTGGTGGCGGGCCTCAATTCACGACGCCAACGGGTCTATCTGGAGAACCAGATCGAGGAAGCCGTCGGGTTTCGGAATAGTCAGTTAGAGCTCGCTGCTTCTTCCAACACGATTTTGCTGGGAGAAGTCAACTTTCGTCCTGATGAGTTAGATGCTCTTTTGGTTGGAAACTCGGTGGAAGAAAACGAATTTTTGCGTCGCATTGCAGATCGCTTAGTTCGTCACCAAAAGGCAACCGAGCCTGCTCCGCAAGCGATCTCGGTACCGATTCCAGAAGAGGGACGAGAATTCGTATTTCGCAGAACAGTGCGGGTAGATGAGGACAAGCCTTTGGTCTTGGGGATGGTGCTTCAAGAAGCTAACGAATGGGCTATCGTCGAGGTAGTAATTGCTCTCAGCCTGTTAGCGATTCTTGCCGGGAGCTTTGCGTTCGGGATTCGGAGAGAGCGTTCTCGTTAGATTTTGATGCGAATCTCTTTCATGTCTGGAGCGATTTCAAGCGCTTCAGTGAGGGCTTGGCTTTGGCCATCGATACTCACTTCACGGTAGTTCTCGCTACTGTGAATTTGCAAGAGAGTGGGAGGGAGAGGGTGCCTACCTTCTCGGGAAATAGTGAGAGTGATCGTAGTTTCATCCACTTTCTCTGCGGCGAATTTGACGAGAACGTAATGACCTTCGAGGTGATCATAGTGATCGCCAGAATCGAGGTAGAGTTGTGAGTGGATCGGAGTCGATTGCTTGGTAGGGAGGTAGAAATGATAGACCTGAGGATCTTCCGCTTCTTGCCAAGAATACTGCCGCACGGGGTCCATCGGAATCACGGCCCCAGCGCGAACGAAGAGGGGAGTTTGTTCGAGAGAGGCCTCGCAGGTGAACTCTTTTCCTCCCTCTATCAGCTCCTCAGTCCAGTAGTTGTAATACTGTCCGGTGGTGAGGTAGAGTTGGCGGCTGGTGCTTCCTTTTTCCGAAATAGGGCAGACGAAGAGGTGATCGCCGATAGAGAATTCCTCCGCGCGGTGGAAGGTCTCATGATCGGTGTGATCGTGATAGATGAGGGGGCGCAACATCGGGTCGCCCGTCTCAATATGTTGGCGGAAGACGGTGTAAAAATACGGGAGCAGTTGGTAGCGAAGTTCGAGGAATTTTCTAACAATGCCCGTATAGGGCTCGCCAAAGGACCACGGTTCTTGGTCCCCATGTTCGCCCGAGGAGTGGACGCGGCAGAAGGGGTGGAAGACGCCGAGTTGAATCCAGCGGGTGAAAAGCTCACCATCTGTTTGCTCCAGGAACCCTCCGATATCAGATCCCACGAAGCTATAGCCTGAGAGGTTCAGCCGTTGGCATTGCGTGTTCGCGATTTTGAGGTGCTCCCAAGACGAGATGTTGTCACCGGTCCAAGCGGAGGCATATCGCCAAGCTCCTGCGTAGGCTGAACGCGTGATCGCGAAGGGTCGTTTACCATTGTTGAAACGAGTGAGCCCGTCTCGGGTCGCTCGGATCATCTGCGTGCCATAGACATTGTGCGCTTGCCGGTGGGAGCAGGGATGGCCGTCGTAATCGTGTCGGATATGATTCGGAAAGGTCTTATCGTCATTGAAGTCAGCAGGCTCATTCATGTCGTTCCAGATACCCGCGATACCGTTCTCTTCGATCAGTCCGCCGAACAACCCGGCCCACCAATCTCTGACCGAAGGTTTCGTGAAATCCGGAAAATGACAGTCACCGGGCCACACTTGCCCCGTGTAAACATCCCCATCCATCTGGCGACAGAAGTGGTCTCCCGCAATCCCTTCGTCATAGACCGAATATCCGGGGTCAACCTTGATGCCGGGGTCGATGATTGCGACCGTCTTGAACCCTTTTTCCTCTAGCGTTCGGATCATTTCTCCGGGTTTGGGAAAGGATGTTAGATTCCAAGTGAAGCAGCGAAAACCATCCATATAATCAATGTCCACATAGAGGGCATCACAAGGAATTTGATGCTCGATGAAGCCCGCTGCAAGATCGGTGACCTCTTTCTCAGTGCGGTATGACCACTTGCATTGATGAAAACCAAGGGCCCAGAGGGGCGGGAGTTCGGGGACACCTGTTAGTTGAGCAAAACGGCGCACAACCTCCGCAACGCTGGGACCGTGTAGGTAGTAGAAATTCATCTGTCCTCCTTGCGCCCAAAAGGAAGAGGTGGTTTTCCGCTCTTTTCCAAAATCGAAGAAAGATCGATGACTATTATCAAAGAAGATTCCGTAGGCCCGGTCGTTGTGAATCCCGATGAAAAAGGGAATGTTCTTATAGAGTGGATCGGTCTCCGAGCCGTAGGCATAGGTATCCGAGCCCCAGAGCTCGAAGCGACGACCGCTCAGTTCGGAATGACAGGACTTGTCCCCGAGGCCATAGAAGAGTTCATCACTTTGGATGCGCCTCGAGTATTGCACGATATTACCACCAAAGATTTCGTTGGGCTCCCAATGGAATCCTTTTTCGTCTTCGCTCATGAGCTGACCGTCCGCGTCTGAGATCTTAAGCGCGAGCCCGTTGTTAGAAATCTCTACTTGCAACGCTTCCGTTACAAAGGAAATGCTTTCTTCTGATTCGATGAACTCTGGCGCTTTGCGGCTCGGGAAGTTTTTGGGGAGAGCCGCATAAGAAAAATTGTCAGAGAGATATCCGTCAGGCGCGTACTGCAGGTGGATCACTTCCTCACTCAGCGCAGTAATCGCAAGTTTGACCCGATTGTCACAAGTTAGGATTGCCCGAAGGTTTTCTTGCTCCGTTTTGATGACCTTTCCAGGAAAAAGATCCTCTGCACGCAGTTTCTTCGCAGAGTCCATGTAGTTCTCTTTGTCGAAGGTGTTAGACTCGTCGGATTGGGCATCGTGATTATCACTCATTTTAGCGGAAGACCTATGGCATTAGCAGGCTGGGAGCCAGTGTCGAGGAGACATGGGGTTTGTCAGTTAGCGTAAGAGATATTTTCAAAAAATAACTTTTGACTAGGCTGCTGGTGTGGAATCTGCACATCATTGAGGACAAGGGAACTATGAAAGTACTGATGCTGGGCTGGGAATTTCCCCCCTTGATTAATGGCGGTCTCGGAATTGCTTGTTTGGGACTCGGGCGGGCGATGGCTCAGCAGGTTGAGTTAAGCTTCATTTTACCCAAAGTGGATCCTTCCTTTCTGGTTGAGCAGCTGGAACTGATTGGCTTGAACGATCTCAATGAACGTTCTGTTGACCGAGAAGGGGTGGAGAAAAGTCTCGCCGATTTTACCAATGTGAAGTGGATTGAAGGAGAGGTCACGCAACGGCTCTTTCCTTACCAGAGTGAAGAAGTAGAGCGCGCTCCAGGTCATCGAGAGATGGACCAATACCGTGTCGAAAGAGATAAAAAAGCTCTTGCTGGAGAGAAGATCATCGATCGCCTCAAGGCCGTTGGTCTCGATGAACGTCTCGCTATTTTCAATGATGGCACGCTCTATGGCGATGATGTGGGAGAACGAGTTTGGGCCTATGCTCAAGTCGCCGCTTCTTTGGCTGAAGACATGGACTTTGATATTGTTCATGCTCACGACTGGATGACTTTTGTCGCGGGACTGGAGATTAAGAGGCGCACCGGAAAGCCTCTCGTGCTCCATGTCCATTCTCTCAATTACGACCGGGGAGGCCCAGATTCGCGGGGCTGGATTTACGACATCGAGCGCGAGGCGATGACTGTTGCCGATTTGGTGATTCCGGTTAGTCGTTACACTGGTAGCATTTGTATCGACCATTACGGGATTGATGCAGGGAAAGTGCATTTCGTTCACAACGGTGCTGATCCCGTGGAAACCTATCGTAGTAAGAGTCCTTTCAAAGCAGGGTTAGTTCTCTTTCTTGGTCGTCTTACTGGTCAAAAAGGGCCACGCTTTTTTCTCGAAATTGCGGCCAAAGTTCTCGAAAAAAATCCCGACGTTGTTTTTGTGATGGCAGGAACGGGGGAAAAGATGGTCGAGCTTATTGAATACGGTGCCTTCAAAGATGTTGGCGATCGTCTGCATTTCACCGGTTTTTTGAACAAAGAGAAGGTGAATAAACTCCTCTCTATGACCGATGTCTACTGCATGCCCTCGGTGAGCGAACCCTTTGGTCTCTCTGCTATCGAGGCCGCTCAGTATGGTATCCCGGCGGTGCTCTCTAAGCAGTCGGGTGTCTCTGAGGTTATGACCCATGCTCGCAAAGCTGATTTCTGGGATGTCGATTTGATGGCTCAACACATCACCGAGTTACTTGGGGATGAAGAGGCTTATGAGGAAGCCGTCAAATTTTCGTTAGAAGATCAAAAAAATTGCACTTGGGAAGCAGCTTCGGCTCGCATTGTTGAACTCTACCGCGATCAACTCGGAATTCATAACTAACAGCCAGCATGAAGCGTTTTTTTAATCGGTTGAGCAAAATTCTCGTTCCAGATCCTCAGGTGGATTCTGTTTCCGAATCACCAAAGTCGAAGAAGGAGCCACAAAAGCAGAGTGAAGAAAAATCAGCAAGCAGGCCCCAGCTTCCCCCCATTTGTTTCTTTTTTGCGGCTCACCAGCCTAATCGTCTCAAAGCCTATGACTTTTTTGATATTGGGAACGATCCTTTCTACGAAGATGATGAGTTAAATCAGAGTCTGTTAGACGAAGCTTGTGAGACCTGTTACCTCCCCGCTAATCAACTCTTCACCGAGCTTATCGAGGAAGGGGCAGGGCAGTTCCAGCTCTCCCTCTCGGTGAGTGGAGTTCTCTTGGAGCAGTTAGAGCACTTCCGTCCTGATGTGCTGGCGAGTTTTCAGAAGTTACATGCTACTGGTGGGGTCGAGATCGTGGCGGAGACCTATTACCACTCGATGAACTTCCGCAGCAGTAAGACCGAGTTTTCGGAGCAAGTCGCGAAGCAGATGGCGAAAATTCAGGAAGTTTTTGGAGTTCAGCCTAAAGCCTTCCGTCACACTGCTTGCGTTTATTACAATGCCTTAGCCACCTGCGTGGAAGATTTAGGGTTTGAGTCCATGCTTGCGGAAGCAGTAGCCTTTCCTCTAGCTGGCCGGGAAGCAAATCGTCTTTATCGTTCGCCGAATTGTAAAGAGCTTAAGACTCATCTTCGCAATGGAATTCTCTCTGACGACCTCGCCTTTCGCTTTGGGGATCGCGACTGGACCGAGCACCCTCTTACCGCTCAAAAGTTCGTGCAGTGGTGCCAAGGGAGTGGCGGTGAAGTGATAAATCTTTTTATGGATTACGAATGCCTCGGTCAGCATCAGGGAGCGGAGACTGGGATTTTTGAGTTCTTCCGTGCTCTGCCTCAAGCTTGGCAAGAGCTAGCTGGAAATTTTCTAACTGTTAGTAAAGTGGCAGCCGCTCTCGAAGTGGCCGGGGAGTATGATTGTCATGAGCCGACTTCGTGGGCTTATTTGGATAAAGACCTTTCCGCTTGGGGAGGAAATGCGATGCAAGGCGAGGCTCATCGCAAAATCTTACTGATTGAAGATACGGTGAAGACTAAAAACAATCCCGAGTTGCTTCATCAATGGCGGAAGATGCAGACTGCAGAACATTTTTACTACATGAGCACGAAGGACGGAGAAGTAGCTGCTTTTCATGAGCGTTTACGACCCTATCCCAGCGCCTACGATGCCTACCTTTACTTCATGAACGCACTCTCGGATTTACAAATCCGACTCGACGAAGAGTAGGTTTTTTAACCCCTTTGCCAAAAATAATTGCCACTACTCAACTTGCTGATCCCGTGACCGCAATGAGGTTTCGATGAAGAGTTTAGATTTGTTGCGCCGCTCCAGAGAAGTGCCTCGTTCAGTCGTTCCAGAGAAGCGCCTCGTTCAGTAGTTCCAGAGAAGCGCTTCGTTCAGTAGTTCCAGAGAAACGCTTCGTTCGGTGTAGTCCCACAGAAGCACATCGTTCCATAGCTCCGTAGGAGCGTCTCGATACCAGCATAGTCCGAAGCGTAGCGCAGGGCTATGACCCTATCAGTAGAAAATTGAAGGTCTGAAAGACCGCTGGATGTATCTCCAAAAAGAAGAAAAAATAACACATTCAAATGATTCGTTGTGTCTGAGGTCCAGAGAATCTCACGGTCTTTCAAACCTCTTATTTGACGTTGATTATTCAATAGCCCTGCGGGCTATTCTGGTATCAATTTGTTCCTTCGGAGTTGACATGCGGTCATTCGTCTAAGGTTGAACTGTTGACCACGGCAGGAATG
Source organism: uncultured Roseibacillus sp. (assembly GCA_937949965.1). Taxonomy (GTDB): domain Bacteria; phylum Verrucomicrobiota; class Verrucomicrobiia; order Verrucomicrobiales; family Akkermansiaceae; genus Roseibacillus. Next base: position 31,568 of record CALFBF010000003.1, on the reverse strand, counting down.
CTCTGAGATCCTTTGCCAAAAAATTTTGAGAACGCTCATTGCTATCATAAAGCGTTTGGGCTGAATGACGGTAATGAGCTTTCGCAAAGGGTCTTGCCGCCCTGACTAAGAACGAGGATACTTTTCCAAGTATTCTGGAATGGTGTTAATCGGGGGGCGCTCTTCTTCGAGAATTTCTTTTTCGATTTGTTCATACTCCGTTCCGGTTGCTTGCAGGGAACGATAGACAGAAGAGAGTTCGGCGAGGTCCGTTACTTTGCCATGATCTTGCAGGCGGCCAAGGAAGCTTTGGAGAATACCAAAGGACATCTTCCCGAGAGCATTGGTGTCCTGATTGCGGTGCACCCGTTGGTCGAGGTCTACTTGCGCAAAAGCCTTCATTCCGTCGTCTTTGTAAACGTCTAGGATATGAGAAGTTTCCACACCGTAGCCAATGGGGAAGGGAATCTTTTCCAAAGTCTCACGACGAACGGCATACTCACCTGAGAGAGGCTGGAAGAGTTGTGTGAGGTCGGGGTAGAAGAGGCTAAAGAGGGGTCTTACTAGAATTTCCGTAACTCGTCCTCCACCCGTTGGTCGGATACCCTGTGAGAAGGCGAGTGGGCGCTCGTAAAAAGCCTTCACGTAGCTCACTTCTGGTTTCTCTAACAGAGGTCCAATCAATCCGTAGACAAAGCGGGGGTGAATGTTGGCGATGTCGGCATCCACGTAGGCGATGATGTCACCTTCGAGTTGGTGAATCGCTTTCCAAAGGTTCTCCCCCTTACCTCGCTTGAAGCCAGTAGAGGGCATGATGTCACCTGAGTAGTAGAATTCTGCACCGAAGGATTTGGCCACTTCTCCCGTGCGGTCCGTAGAACCAGAATCAATCACCGCGATTTCATCGATGAGTGGGTAGCGGTCCATGAGCTCACTTTTCAGAATGACGACGACCTTACCAATGGTCGCCTCCTCATTGAGAGTAGGGATGCAGAGGGAAATTTTGAGACCACTCTCTTTCTTCTTTTTACAAAGTGCTTCGAGGTCCGCGAAGTCGGAGTGATGATAGGTGTTGGATTTGAGCCAAGACATAGGTTTGTGGGAAATAGGTGAGAGAGATTTGTTTACTGGGTAGTGAGTGTGGACTCCAGTTGGTCTGCTTTTTGGAGGATACTCACGAGTTGAGCTAAGCCCGTGAACAAGGGTTCAAGCGCAACGGTCTCGTCTGCTTCGTTGAGGTTAGTGGCCGTGGTGAGCCCGAGCGTGAGCGCTGGAATATCGTGTTCAATCAGAATGGAGAGATCGGAGTAACTCGGGCCGGTCGTGGTCTTGACTCCTAGTTCTTGGTGGACCTCTCGCGCTGCCGAGACAAGGGGATGATTAAAAGGAATACCGCCAGGTCTCCTGAGGGCAGGGAAGGTGATGTCGCAAACCGAAGCGGTCTCGGAGGAAATTTCATCAAGGATATCGGAGATTTGGTGGCGAATTTCCCTAGCCTTACCCGGTTCTTCGGAGCGGATTTCGAGTTTTAAGCGCGCAAGCTCAGGAGGACGATTGAAAGTTTTTCCAGCCCGTAAGGAACCGAGAATGACCGAGGTGCGAGGTTCTTGTGGAATGGGGATGGCGAGGATGCGACTGATGATGCGGTGCATGATGATCATCGCGTTTTCCGCTGCTTCCCAGCGAGTGCCCGGTTCCTGATGAACTCGGCAGATGATGTCGCCTTGCACCATGCCGAGACAGCTGTGGTTGAGGCGACCCAAGGTGATGCCTTCGAGGACGAACCCGGCGTGGATGGGACGTTTGAAGTTATCGAGAAAAAAGCGCAGGCCTGCTAGATCGTGGCTGTTCTGAGATTTGGTATGGGCGAGGAGGATAATGTTTGCTTCCGGTTCGATACCCAAGCGTTCGAGAAGATCTGGCAGGGTGGCAAGGGCGGCGAGACCGATGGTGTTGTCCGCCATCCCTGGTCCGGTGATTCCCTCAGGTCCTACGTTGATCGTATTTCGTTGCTCAGGCTTCTGGGTGAGCAAGGTGTCAGCGTGTACTGCGATGAGGATATTGAAATTTGGATTCTTGCCGGGGATGATTGCTTGCAGATTACCCAGTTCATCAATGGAGACGTCTTGCAGTGAGGAGAACCGTTCCGCTACGAAATCGATTCGATCTTTTTCCGCTCCTGATGGTGAGGGGAATTCCCCAAGGAGGAGAGCATTAGCCAGGACCAGTTCTTGGTGGGCTTGGAGTTTGTCGCGGAGTTCGGTCGGGGTGTGCATGGATTTATTAAAGTGGCGCAAGGACTGCTAAGAGAATGTCGATGAAAGAACTGTTTGGAAAGGGGTAATCGTGAAGGTTTTTTTAATGAAGGTGCAGTATGAATTGGATTTCATTGGGGAGGAATGCATGATGCGTGCCCTTTTTGTGACAGTATGAAATTAGGATTCGTTTCAACCCGGTTCGCTGGAACCGATGGAGTGTCGTTAGAAGCTCGCAAATGGGCTGAGGTGTTAGCCGAACTGGGTTCCGAGGTTTTCTGGTTTTCTGGTTTGAGTGATCGGCCTAATGAGATTTCAATGTGTGTGCCTGAAGCGTTTTTCGGTCATCCCGAGAATGTCTGGTTGGGGCAACGAATCTGGGGAGTTACTCGACGCGATCCCATCGTGACCGAACGCATTCACGACCTGGCAGGCTATTTGAAGGAGATGCTACGGCGGTTTGTGGATCGTTTCCAAATTGACGTTCTCGTGTTAGAGAACACCCTCGCCATCCCAGTGCATCTTCCCCTAGGGATTGCGATTACGGAGTTCCTCGCTGAGACTAATATGAAAGCGGTAGCTCATCATCATGATTTTTCCTGGGAGCGTGACCGTTTTGTCACTAATGCGGTGCCCGATTTCCTCGACATGGCTTTTCCCCCTCGTCTGCCGAATCTGCGACACAGCGTGATCAATCGGCAGGCTGGGGAAGAACTCGCTCGCCGCAAGGGAGTGAGTTCAGAAGTCATTCCCAACGTTTTCGAATTCGAGAAGGAGTCGCCTGGAATTGATGATTATAATGCCGATGTGAGAAGTGAGCTCGGTCTTGCTGAAGACGATACTTTCGTTTTGCAGCCAACTCGTGTCATTCCTCGGAAAGGGATTGAAATGGCAATTTCACTTGTAGCTCGGTTAAAGGACTCACGTTGTAAGCTCGTGATCTCTCATGAAGCTGGTGATGAGGGGTTTGCTTATTTGGAGATGCTCAAGCGTTTGGCTGATGAGGAGGGGGTAGACCTGCGTTTCGTCAGCGAACGGATTGGCGAGAACCGGCAGCGTGACAAGCAGGGACGAAAAGTCTACCCGCTTTGGGATATCTATCCTCATGCTGATATAGTGACTTTTCCGAGTGTTTATGAAGGCTTTGGGAATGCCTTGTTAGAAGCTTTTTATTTCAGGAAACCAGTGGTGGTTAATCGTTATTCGGTCTTCGCGAACGATATCGAACCGAAGGGTTTTGAGACTCTAACAATAGATGGCTACGTGACCGATGAACTTGTGCAGCAGACGAAAGCTCTCTTGCGAGATGAACCACGTCGTCGTGAGATGACGGAGACTAACTACCGTCTTGGACAAAAGTATTATGGCTTTGTAGAATTGCGGAAAAAGCTCAACGCACTCTTCACTTTTTAGTTTTTTCGAAAATCTAAGACTAGGACTTGAGTATGAGAGCTTTGTTGTAAGGCCAGTGAATCTTCTTTCGTTAAGAGTAGTTGTTTTTTCGTTTTTGAGCTTAACCGCATTAATTAATGTCTTCTAAATTTAACCTTCCTTGGATAAGTCTTTCTCTTGTTTTAAGTCCTACGATTCTCTTCTCTGAGGAGCCGGAAATTGTCTCGACTCTGACAACAATCGAAGCGCAGCAAAATGATCGAGAGCGTCCAAGCTATAAGCAACCTAAGGAGTTAGCCGAACCAGCTCAACCAACCACTTTGCCGCTACAAATTGAGGAAGGGGAAACGATTGTTTTCTTGGGAAATAGTCTCTCTCAACGGATGGAACATTTCGGTTACTTTGAAACCTTGCTGCATAAATCTTTTCCAGATAAAAAAATTGCGTTTCGTAATATGGGGTTTCCTGGTCACACCCCATCCTTTCGCCCAGAAGCAGGGAATCCCGATCCGTGGGCCTTTGAGGGTGGTAAGAAATTTCGTCCTGAAATTTTGAAACACCACGGCATTGGACATTACCCTAAACCGGACGAATGGCTCACGATTCTAAAAGCAGATACTATTGTCGCCTTTTTCGGATTTAATGAGTCTTTTGATGGGCCAGACAGAGTTAAGAATTTTCAAAGTGAGTTGGCGGCCTTTGCCGATCATACTCTTTCGCGTTCTTATAATGGAAAAGAGGCGCCACGGCTTGTTCTCGCAACTCCAGTGGCGATGGAACAGCATCCTGCTTTTCACCTCCCTGACGCTGAGGAAAGGAACGCGGTAATTGCTCTCTACGCGGATGCAGTTGCGGCTGTTGCACGTGAGAAGAAGATTGGCTTTATTGATTTGTTCACTCCCTCGCGCGAGTGGTATGCCCAAGCTCAAGAAGAACCGCTTACTCTTAACGGAGTCCATCTCGATGAACAGGGTTATCGAACGCTTGCTCCGTTTCTAGTAAATTCTCTTTTTGAGAAATCATCTTCGTATGATTCCTCAGATTCTTTGCTGAAGCAGGCAGTTTACCAAAAGAACTGGATGTGGCGTAATGACTATCGCGTGCTCAATGGCGTCCACGTCTATGGTCAACGTTGGGCTCCTTTTGGGAATGTAAATTACCCAGAGGAGATAGAGAAGATACGCCAGATGACTGTGCTTCGTGATCGGAAAATTTGGGAGATTGCACAAGGTGAGACGGATTCTCTCGTAGTAGATGATTCGATCACTCGTAAGCTCAGTCCTATCACGACGAATTACAAAGCGGATGAGGAATCAAATTCTTCTAGCTACGTAGATGAGAAGACTGCGCTCGAAAAATTCACTCTACCCGAGGGGTATGAAGTTTCCGTGTTTGCGTCCGAAGCAGATTTCCCGAACTTGGGCAATCCCGCGCAAATGCGTTTTGACACCAAAGGACGGCTCTGGGTCTCGACCGTTCCCAGCTATCCTCATTACAAGCCAGGAGGACCATTGCCGAATGATAAGTTATTAATCTACGAAGACACCAATGGTGATGGTCGTGCTGATAAGGAGACTATTTTTGCGGAAGAACTCCATACTCCAATAGGGTTTGATTTTGCAAATGACGGAGGTGTTTACGTTTCAGAGGAACCGTTTTTAACGATTCACTACGACCTTGATGGTGATGACCGTGCCGACAAGAAGCATTACTTGTTAGATGGTTTCGATTCACATGATACTCACCACGCGATTTGCTCTTTTGATACTGATCATGGGGGAGGATTGTTTCTTCCCGAGGGGCGCTTTCTTCACTCCCAAGTCGAAACTCCGTGGGGACCTCAGCGTATGACCGATGGAGGCGTGTGGCGATTTGATCCCAAGTCTTGGAAGGTGGAACGGGTGCTGCAAACTGATGTCTCCAATCCTTGGGGTGTGGCTCACGATGAATATGGGCAAAATATTCTTAATGATGCTTCCGGTGGCACCCAGCTTTGGATGGCCGGCTATTCAATTAAAATGCCCCACTCACGCGAGATGAAGAAAGTAGGGGTCTTTAATTACGAACATAAAGTCAGACCTACTTCTGGCTCAGAGTTCTTGCATTCGCGTCATTTCCCGGACGAGGTGCAAGGGGATTATCTAGTTGCTAATACGATTGGTTTTCTTGGTATCAAACAGTATGATGTGTTGGACGATGGCCCCGAGATGAAAGGAAAGCATCGCCAGAACTTGATTCAATCTAGTGACGGTAATTTTCGACCTTGTGACCTTGAGGTTGCCCCCGACGGCTCGCTCTACTTTATCGACTGGCATAATACTCTGATCGGACACATGCAGCACAGTGCTCGTGATCCACTTCGGAATAGTGAGTATGGAAGAATCTATCGTATAACCTATCCCAAGCGGCCTCTAGTAGAGGCTCCCGAGATTAGAGGAGCTAGCTTAGAACATCTTTTTGAGAACTTAAAGCTACCCGAGCTCAATGCTCGCAAGCGTTCTCATCAAGAACTCCGCTTACGAAGTTCGGATGAGGTCATTGCTGCGGCAAAAACTTTTGCGCAAAAAAATGAGAGTGATGAGCGCTTAGTGTTAGAAGCGCTTTGGGCGACTTGGGGGCAAGGAAAACCTGACCGTGAATTACTCCAAGAATGTCTCCAGGCCAAAGATTTTCGAGTTGCTAGCGGTGCTACTCGAGTTTTACGGCATAGTCTCCATCTCTTCGAAGATGCCAGTAGTTTACTCACAAGCTCGGCTCAACATGAGCATCCGCGAGTGCGTCTCGAAGCTCTCTCGGCAGCGTCTTGGTTGGGAGGGGAAGAAGGAGCGCAGCTACTGTTAGAGGTTGCTTCAAAGCCAACGGGAAAATGGATTAATAACGCTTTGAATTCGGCAATGGAGCTAATGAGCTCAGATGTGGAAGCACTTTTATCTCAGAAAGATTACCCCCTTACGGTTAAACTCGAAAAGTTGAAGTCCAGACGATTGCCCGCAGTAGCGACCCACAAAAGCTACCGCACGAAGCAATCGAAAAAGAAGATGTCTGGAGCTCTTTATAATGAGGGTTGGAATGTCTTTATGAAAGAAGGTTCCTGCGTGACGTGTCATCTGGAAACAGGAAAAGGGGTGGCCGAAGTCTACCCTCCGCTTGTCGATAGTATCTGGGTTACCGGGGATAAGGAGCGTTTGATCAAATTAACCTTGCACGGACTTTTTGGAGAAATCGAAGTCAATGGTGTCAAGTATGGCCCTCCCAAGTCACCGCCAATGTCTCCCTTGGGAGGCATGTTCAATGATCAGGAGATCGCTGCAGTATTGAATTATGTCCGGATGAGTTGGGGAAATAATGCTTCAGTAATAACACCTGAAGAAGTTAAGGAAGTTCGCGAAAAATATAAAACCCGAACTGATTTCTGGTCTCCGGATGAATTATTACGAGATCACCCTATCGAGGAATAGGGATTACTTCCCAAACAAAAGTAGCGATCGATTGTGGGTCTTTCTGTGGTAAGACTTGAAAAAAGTAACCATTTGTAGGCACTTAACGCCATGACTTTGGCGGAAACCCTACGAGGGTCTTTAGTAACAGCATTTGAGAAGGCGGGGATAGCCCCTGAGGAACTCACGCGCGTAGCAGTGGTAGCCGCCTCTGATCTGCGCCATGGAGATTATCAATCCAATGCCGCTATGATGTTGGCTAAGGCGGCGAAGAAGAATCCACGCACTCTTGCGGAGGAGGCGGTCGCTAACTTAGAGTCCGAACTCGCTGGTAAGATCGTTTGTTCACTAGCAGGACCTGGTTTTATTAACTTTAAACTCGAGCCCGCTTTCTTCGCAGCTCACCTTAATCTGATCTTAAATGATGAACGTCTGGGAGTTTCCAAGCATCCCGCTCCAAAACGAATCGTTCTCGATTTCTCTGCTCCCAATGTCGCCAAACCCATGCACGTGGGACACATTCGTTCCACGGTAATTGGGGAGTCTCTTGCTCGTATCACCGAGTTTCTGGGTCACGAAGTGATTCGAGATAATCACATCGGAGACTGGGGAACTCAGTTCGGGATGGTCCTTTGGGCTTGGAAGAGCGAACTCGACGAAGAGGCTCTCGAAAAGGAACCACTACGAGAGCTTCTTCGGCTTTACCGCCTCGGGAGTAGCTCTTCTAAGAATGATGAAGACCTCGCGAATTTGTGTCGAGCGGAGCTAGTGAAGTTACAGCAGGGAGATGCCGAGAATCGGAGCATCTGGGAACGCTGTATTGAGCTTTCCAAAAAAGGTCTCAATGAGATTTACGACCGTCTTGATGTCCGCTTCGACCATTGGTTAGGAGAGAGTTTTTACAATGAGCGCTTGGCGCCTCTCGTCGATGAGATGGTTGCCAGTGGTATGGCGCGCGAGAGTGATGGCGCTATCTGTGTGTTCTCTAACGGGGAATTGCCTCCCAAGAAGGATCCTTTCCTCAAGAATACCAAAGAGGGGATCGAAGATTACCCCTTCATCATTCGCAAGAGTGACGGTGGCTTTAACTACGCCACCACGGACATCGCGACTATCGACTACCGACTGCAAGAATGGCAGGCCGAGGTCATCTGGTATGTCGTCGACTTTCGTCAGGAGGAGCACTTTGCCCGTCTCTTCGAAGTAGCCCAACGCCGTGGCTGCGAGGCCGAGTTGGTACATGTGAAATTTGGAACTATTCTTGGGAAAGACGGCACCCCGTTGAAGACCCGTGCTGGAGATTTACCGGAGTTACAAGATGTCATCAATGATGCGGTTGCCGCTGCTCGCAAGTCAGTGGCGGAAAAGAGTTTCTTGGAAGACGAGCAAGAGAAAGAAGAACTCGCCGAACTCATTGGGCTGAGTGCGATCAAGTTTATGGAACTCTCCCACCGTCGCGAATCAGACTACATGTATGACCTTGAGAAGATGGTCGCGCTAGAGGGGGATACCGCGCCTTACCTCCAATATAGCTACGTGCGTTGCCGCAGCATTTTCCGCAAGTTAGAGGAGGAGGTGAATCTCGGTGGTGAAGACTTAGTGTTAGAGGATGCTCGGGAAGTGCATCTGGCGCGGATGTTGGCTCGCTTTGGGGAAGTGGTTCCGCAAGTTCTCGAAGAGTTGAGGCCTAATGTATTGGCTAGTTATTTGTTAGAATTGGCGCGCGCTTATCACTCTTTTTTTCAAAGTTGTCCTGTTCTCAAGTCCGAGGGTGTTACGAAAGCTTCTCGTCTCACCCTTTGCGATGTCACTGCCCGTGTGCTTAAATTGGGTCTGGGACTTTTGGGGATTGGAGTTCCAGAGAAAATGTGATGTTCTGTTGCTTCGGGAAATCGTAAAATAATGAAAAGTTCAGAATCTAAACTTTTGGTCGTCGGTCACCGGAATCCCGACACCGACGCCATCTGTTCGGCCATCGGGCAAGCGGAACTCCTCCGCATGACTGATCACGAGGCCGAAGCGATTCGATGTGGCGAAGTGCCTTCCCGAACGGCTTGGGTTCTGAAAAAAGCGGGGCTGGAGACTCCTCGGCTAGTCACCGATGTGCGAGTCAATGCCGGAGAAATTGCTCGTCGCGAAGTGGTTTCCGTTTCGACCGAAGATAGTTTTCTCACTGTTTATCGTCGCATGTTAGCGAGCGGGGTGAAAAGCGTACCTGTGCTCGACGAGAAGGGGGAGGTGAAGGGGTTACTCCGTTATCTTGACCTCTTGCAATTACTCTTGCCCGCCCAGATGGAGGGGATTGCAGTGCGAACGGTGCAGGCCAATTTACAGAAGATTTGCTCCACTCTTCAGGCTGATTCCGTAGGTGCTCCTTGTGCTGATGGTGATGAAGAAGAGATTCATCTTCTTGTGGGGGCTTCTAGTGAAGGCACTGTGAAGCGCCGTCTCAAGGATGCCGAGTCAGAAGGAATTGTGGATAAGTTTCTTGTCATTTGTGGTGATCGCCCCGGTATCCAAGAGTTTGCGATCGATTACAAAGTGCGTGCCATGGTGGTAACTGGTGGCTTTGGCGTTTCTACCGATTTGTTGGCCAAGGCGCGTGAGAATGGAGTAGCGGTTATTTTAACCAGTCTGGATACCGCCAGTGTGGCTAAGATGATTCAATGTTCTCGCAAGGTGAGTAGTGTCGTCTCAGGTGACTTTCTCATGGTTGAAGAAGGGGAAGTAGTTTCTCGCTTACGGAAGCGTCTTTCAGTAGAGAATCAGGATCTCTTCCCCGTCGTGAAACGGGGCACCTGCACCATGATGGGAGTGCTCTCGAAGTCCGATCTTGTTGAACCAAGGCGGACTCGACTAGTCCTCGTGGACCATAATGAATATGCGCAAGCGGTGACTGGGGTAGACGAGGCTGAGATATATGAGGTCATTGATCACCACCGTCTGGCAGGGGATTTGGCATCACGTGAACCAATTCGATTTTTGAACGAGCCGGTAGGTTCTACGAGTACTCTTGTAGCGCGTAAGTTTTTACACCGCGATTTGGAGCCTTCGCCAGGAGTGGCGATGTGTCTCTGTGCGGGTCTCATTTCAGATACTCTCATGCTAACTTCTCCAACCACCACCAAGTTGGATCGAGAAATGTTAGACTGGTTGGCTCCTATTGCCGGAATCGAGCCGGAAGCCTTTACCGACGAATTCTTCGCGGTCGGCTCTCTTCTCGCCGGAGGAACCCCCGAGGGCATTCTCACTACAGACCGCAAAGAGTTTTTCGAAGATGGAGTGAAGATTAGTATTTCACAAATTGAGGAGCGTGGTCTTGCTGGTTTTGAGAAGCGCAAGAAAACGCTGACCAAAGCCCTTGAGGAACTGCGTCAAAAGGAAAGCTGTAATCTTGCTCTTCTTGTGATTACGGATATTTCGAAACACGATAGCCTCATTCTGGCAAGTGGTGACCAAGCGTTGTTAGATGCTTTGCCGTATCGAGTGAAGGAGGACGTCTATTTCGCGCAAGGAGTAGTCAGTCGTAAGAAACAAGTATTCCCCGCTGTGTGCGGCGCGTGCCGGTCTGCGGCGGGTAAAATGGTAACCCTAGATTAAGGATGAGAGACTTAGTTATTGTGAAGGTGGGGACTGGAGTGCTCACTCGTCTAAGTGATGGCCGCATTGACGGGGGGGCTCTCGTCAAGCTCGTCACCGCCTTGGCCGAACAAGTGAATGAGGGCCAAAAATTAATTCTCGTTTCCTCCGGAGCAGTTGGTTCTGGAGTCTCAGCCTTAGGTCTCGATCAATACCCGAGTGAACTCTCGGAGAAGCAAGCGGCTGCCGCAGTCGGTCAGGCTCGCTTGATGCATACTTACGAGAATCTCTTTTCCCAATTCGGCCTCAGCGTTGCCCAGATTCTTCTCGCCGGAGATAATCTTCATAAGGAGCAAGTGCGCACCCGAGTTCGCAGAACGATCGACTGCCTTCTCGATAAAAAGACAGTTGTTCCCATTATTAATCAGAATGATTCGGTAGCGGTGGAAGAACTCAGTAAAGGAGACAATGACATGCTCTCGGTGAGGGTAGCTCAGCTCATGGAGGCTGATCGCCTTGTGATGTTGACCAGTGCCGATGGTCTTTGCGATGGAGTGGGAGGAGATTTGATTCCCGAAGTGACTGACCTTGCGACTGCCAGGGCGAAAGTGGGGGAAGTTTCAGGCAAGTTTTCTATCGGTGGAATGCGTTCTAAGCTCGATGCAGTTGAGCTGGCACTAGCAACTGGTGTGCAAGTGGTGATTGGAAATGGTCGCCACCCTGAAAGGCTCGCTGAGATTGTGAAAGGAGAGGGAGTCTGTACGAGATTTTTAGTAGATTAAAGAAGTGATGACGCCAGAAGAAGTGCAAGAACAGGTATTGGAGATGGGGGTTAAAGCGCGTGCCGCAGCTCTCGAACTCGCCGTGCTCGACCCGGAAAGAAAGAACGAAATCTTACGCGCGATGGCCGCAGGACTACGGACACAGGCAGCGGAAATTTTAAGCGCAAATGCAAAGGACATTGCCGCAGGTGAGGAACGTGGTCTGAGCTCAGCGATGTTAGATCGTTTGCGTCTTGATGATGCTCGTCTCGAAGCGGTTGCTGCTGGCGTGGAGCAAGTGGCTCAACTCAATGACCCGGTGGGCGAACAATTAGCTCAGTGGCAGCATCCCAAGGGCTTCGATATTGAGCAAATCCGGGTGCCTATTGGCGTGATTGGAATCATCTACGAGAGCCGACCCAATGTCACCAGTGATGCGGCGGTGCTTTGTCTGAAAAGTGGCAATGCCACCATTCTGCGCGGGGGGAGCGAGGCGATTCATTCCAACCGCGCTATTGCTCAGGCCTTGCAGAGTGGGGGAGAATCGGCAGGACTTCCCGCCAATGCCATCCAGCTCATTCCCTTCACTGATCGCGAAAGCGTTAAGGTCATGGCGGGGATGGACCAGTATCTTGACCTGATTATCCCTCGCGGAGGAAAAGGTCTCATTGAGACCGTGGTTTCTCTCGCTCGTATGCCCGTGATCAAGCATTACGATGGCATTTGTCACGTCTATGTCTCACCTCAAGCCGATTTTAAGAAGGCCGTCGACGTCATTGTCGATTCCAAGACTCAGAAGCCGAGTGTGTGCAATGCGCTCGAGACTCTGCTCGTTGACGAGGCTGTCGCCACCGATTTTTTACCTCTCGTAGCGACTGCTTTAGAAGAGAAGAACGTGGAACTGCGAGGTGATGCGACTGTTCAACAAATCCTAGGCGAACGCGTGAAAGCCGCGAGTGAAGAGGATTGGGAGATGGAATATCTCGACTACATCCTAGCCATCAAAGTGGTCTCTACCGTCACCGAAGCCATGGCACACGTCAATCGATACGGCTCCAAGCACAGCGATTGTATCGTGACCGAAGATAAGGAGGAGGCGGAACGCTTCCTGCGTGGAGTGGACTCTGCCTGCGCCTTCCACAATCTCTCCACTCGTTTCAGCGATGGTGAAGAATTCGGTTTCGGAGCCGAGATTGGAATCTCAACTGACAAGCTCCACGCTCGCGGCCCCATGGCACTGCGCGAACTCACCAGCTACCAATATCGCCTCCGAGGCGAAGGTCAGATCAAAGCACGGTAGATGTAATGAATAGTGAGTATAGCCGAAGAGGTTGATCACAAGATCACTTCTTCCCGACGAGATTGCGCACGTTGACTGATGGAGTCGATGAGGTTGATCGCGAGGTCGAGCTCGTGTTCCTCGCGGGATGGACGAGGAACTTCAATTCATCAGCGAAGTCAGCATCGACATAACGTGTTGAGTCAAGTTTCGAAGGCCTGTCTCCGGACTAACCGAAATTCCAGATCCTAGGTAAGAGATGGATTTTAGATCACTTGCTCTGTAGTGGGGTATAGGTGATGTCAGAGTGCCAGAATTGGTCTACTACGATCACTGTTAGATTCCTTAGAAGATGGGGGTAAGTCTTGTGATCTTTATTCGGAATGTTTAGGGAAGGCTTGGCGATTTGAGGTCTCAATTGCCATTATTTTGATGAGTGTTGTGTTCGTTTTCTGGAACTATTTCATTAACTGCTAACCCTTCCCGTCTAGATACATCCATTTACCTTTGAAGCGACGGAAGCGGGATTTTTCATGAAGTTGGCGAGTTTCTTTTCCAAGGGAATAGGTAGCGATGAACTCCACTTTCCCCGTCTTATCATCGGCACCTCCTTTGGACTGGGAGATGATTTCTAATTTTCTCCAACTTGGTTCCCAGATTGTTTCGTCGATGTTGTGTGCGAGCTTTTTGTCTCGCTTGTCTGGATGAGTCGTGGCCACGAGGTAATCGACGAGTCGAAAGAAGTAGGCGCTGTAACGCGAGCGCATCAGTTGTTCAGCCGTTTCGGGGCGTTTACGCCCATAATGAAAGGGGAGACAGCACTCAGCGTAGGTTTTTTCTCGATTGCAGGGGCAGGGTGAGATTTCTCGTTCGCGAGGAATTTTGACAATTGAGGTGCTCATGTGGGAGGGTCTACTTCACAACCTCATCGAGGCAGGTGACATTGGTGAGATGAGCGGTATCTCCCCACGTTTGCAGTGACCAGTTGTGGTCAGCGTAGCGGAAGATATTCAGCGCAGTGTTAGGGAGCTGGAAGCGGCGAGGGGGGAGAAGGTTGATCCCCAGAGCATCGCGTAGCGCCATCCCGACTACGCCACCATGGGAGACGGCGAGCACTCGCTGGCCATCGTGGCGGCGAGCGATGTCACGCAGCGTCTTGCAGGAGCGAGCAAAGGTGTCCGCCCAAGACTCGCCACCTGCGGGCGCAAAGTGCGGATCACCCGAGGCGTGCAACTCGGCATCGATGGGATGTTGAGTTTGAATTTCCTCAAAGGTGAGCCCCTGGAGGTGACCCAAGGCACGTTCTCGTAGTCCAGTTTCAATTTGGATGTCATCAAGCTGATCCAAGGGTTCAACTAGTAGTTTACAAGTGTGCTGGCAGCGACCAAGGTCAGAGGTGTAGATGGCGTCGAAGAGAATGTCTTCTTCGGCAAAACGAGCCCCGAGAGAACGTGCTTGTTCGATGCCGTTTTCGGTCAGGGGAGAGTCGGCTAGACCTTGCCAGAGTCCGGCCCGGTTCCATTCCGTTTCTCCGTGGCGGACGAGATAGAGTTCAGTCATGAATGATAGGAGTTTAAAAAAGAGGTGTAGCGCAGAACCGAGCAGGAAAGAATGGTCAAGTGTGTGCTGATTCCTAAGAGAAATAGTGGCTCTGTTCAGGCGTTCTTGGTGAAAAAGCTAATAATGAGGCACCAGAGGGCGAGGATGATGTTTTGTAACGGAAGCTGTAAGGATAGAGGGAAGAGATAAATCAGTGTGACCGAAGGAATCCAGACTACCCAGTTCGCAATCATGAGGGGAATTGCTCGTGTAAGAAAAGGAGTTTCCTTGAGCGCAGCTCGAAAGCGTTTGGGCGAGAGGTCATTTTCAATGAAGAGATAACAGAGAACCACTTGCGGAATGGCGAGGAAAGGAACCCAGACAAACTCATCGACCAAGGTCTTCGTGGCAATCGTCTGGAAGTCGATTGCAGTGCCGAAGAGTGCGGATTGAATCTGATAGAATTGATCAACCTGCCAGCCATGGATTCCCCAAAAGAGAAAGAGAGGAAGCACTTGCCGTCGTGGTGTTTGCTTTTCTGCTGGTATAAAGAGAACTTGTGCGAGCCATGGAATCAGGCTTCCGAAGGTTGCCGTCGAAAGCATCGCAAACCAAGGAGAGTAGCGGGCTTTCCAACGACCAATTTGATCAAAGGTCGTCGCCACAGGCTCAAGTTGGTAATAAGAGATGACCAAAGTCAGTCCGATGAGCCAAAGCACCGCCCCAGGAACAAGATTCGATTTTGCACCCCCGATGCCGAGTCGAATGGTTTCGCGAAGAGGGTTCTGGGTTGTCGATCGTGCCATCGCCACTGCTCATGGCTGGTCATTAAGGCGCAGTCAATGCCATGTCGGGACAGAAATAAACTCCTGTGCTGGCCGATTCAATCTACCGTTTCCTAAGTTTGTTCTAAAAGCTCTCTAACAAGCCGATCGCTTCCTCGATTTGTTTTTCGGGAGATTTGCCGTGCAGGCGGGGGAAGGTATTTCCAGCGAGGTAACCACCGTTTTTTTGAATGATTAGGCGTTTCTCTTTAATCTCTAACAGATCAGCTCCGATGGCGGCTCCAGCGAGTCGTAGTTTGGTGGCGAGGAGGAGATTTTTGGCTGGTTTTGGGAGTCTGCCATAGCGGTCGCGCCATTGCTCTCCGAGAGCGGTGAGTTCGGCAGGGTTGCCGAGGGTGGCGAGGGCTCGGTAGGCAGCCACTCGTTCCTTGGCTTCTGGGATGTAGGCGGCGGGAAGGAAGGCCGGGAGTTGTCCTTTCTCGTGTCTGCCCTCGGTGAAGCTGAGGATGTCGGCTCGCAGCACCAGGTCGGCGGGGCGGGTGTGTTTCTTGCCCTGAAGTTCCTCTACCGATTGGCGGAGAAGTTGACAGTAGAGATCGAAGCCAATGGAGGCCATGTGACCGGATTGCTTGGTCCCTAACAGGGAGCCCGCGCCCCGGATCTCGAGGTCACGCATTGCAATGCGGAAGCCGCTGCCGAGAGCGGTGTATTGGCGAATGGCATTGAGTCGTTTGCGAGAATCACCACCAGTGACGGCATCGCGGGGGAGGAACAGAAAGGCGTAAGCCTGACGGCCAGAACGACCCACTCGGCCTCGGAGCTGATAGAGATCGGCGAGACCGAAGCGATCGGCGCGGTCGATGAGGATGGTGTTCGCATTGGGGATATCAATGCCGCTCTCGATGATGGTGGTGGCGAGGAGGATGTCGGCTTCTCCTCCCACGAATTTGTGCATCACGATTTCCAACTCATCTTTCTCCATCTGACCGTGGCCAATGACGATGCGAGCGGTAGGAACGAGTTTCTGGATTCGGTCCCGTAAGTTCTCAATAGTGCCTACCCGATTATGGAGAAAGAAGACCTGTCCTCCGCGAGCGAGTTCGTTCTCGATGGCCTTCTTGATGAGGCGTTCATCGTATTGATGGATCTCGGTTTTGACGGGGTTCCGATTTGGGGGGGCGGTGTCGATAGTGGACATGTCGCGCACCCCCATGAGGGAGAAGTAGAGGGTGCGGGGGATGGGCGTGGCGGAGAGAGTGAGAACGTCGATCTGGCGGAAGCGCTCCTTGAGCGCTTCCTTGTGCTTGACCCCGAAGCGTTGCTCCTCATCCACGACAACAAGCCCGAGATTGTGATACGAGAGATCGGAGGAGAGGAGGCGGTGTGTGCCGATCACGATATCGACGGAGCCTTCTTCGAGTCCTTTCAGCGTTTCTCGGATTTCTGCCGTAGAGCGGAAGCGATTGAGGAGATGAATGGTGATGGGGAACTCGGACATCCGCTGGCAGAAGTTGCGGTGATGCTGCTCAGCCAGCACGGTGGTGGGACAGAGTATGGCCACTTGCGTGCCCCCGGTGACGGCCTTGAAGGCGGCCCGAATGGCGACTTCTGTTTTTCCGAAGCCAACGTCTCCGCAGATGAGCCGATCCATCGGTTGGCTGGATTCCATGTCAGCTTTGGCCGCAGAGATGGCAGAGAGTTGATCGGGAGTCTCGGTGTAGGGAAAGGCGTTTTCAAAATCCCACATCCATTTGGAGTCTGGGGGGTGGGCGTGACCGGCTACCGTTTCGCGTTCAGCCTGCACTTTGAGCAAACGAGCGGCGTAATCGCGAATCGCTTTCTCCGCTTCCGCCCGCATTTTTTTCCAGCGTCCAGAGCCGAGTTTGGAAAGCTCAGGGGTGGCTCCTCCCGTGCCAATGTAGCGAGCGACGAGATGCGAGTGAGAGAGAGGAACGGCGACCGAAGCCTCGTCACGATAGCGGAGGATGAGCTCCTCGCGTCCTTCCTCATCGTATTGAATGCCCTCGAATTGACCCAAGCCATATTCGGCGTGGATTACGAGTTCGGATTCGCGTAATTCCTCCACCTCCAAGCGGGTGGACTGCGCCCGTTGCTTATCGAGTTCGGAAAGACGAGCGGGTTTGTTGAAGCGTCCAAAGAGTTCGGACAAGGAGAGAAAAACGACTTTTTTCTCAGGAAGGATAAAGCCTCTCGGAAGCCACTTTTGCCAATTGATGACTCGTTCTTCTTTCGAAAATTGTTGCTGCGAGATTTCGTGGAAACGGTGATGCTCTCCTTCGTTAGAAGATGCTAACAAGACAGTCCAACCAGAGTCGATCCACTCCCGAAGTTGTCGCAGCACAGCATCGCGCTGGAAGTCGTGCATCACGAAGTCGCCTGAGTCCAGTGACGCCAAGGGAAGGGCAAGGGCGGGGACTTCGTAATCGTTGCCAGCGGGTTCGTCTGTGAGACGGAGGTGAGGAGGTCCATCTTCTTCTCGGTCTTCGAAGGTGATGACGAGATCGTCTTTTTCTAACCAATCTTGCAGGTGGGTATTGCTGTCGGGTGAGCCTAGCTGTAAGCGGACGTGTTCGAGACGTTTGATCGTCGTCTGGCTGTGGATGTCGAACTCTCGTAACGATTCGAGCGTGTCGTCGAAGAATTCTAACCGAATCGGGTGGCTCGTGTTGGCGGGAAAGAGGTCGAGGATACCCCCGCGACGAGCGAACTGGAGTCGCGCGTGGACTTTGGGGACTTTTTCAAAGCTCTGCTCAAGAAGTTGTTTTTCGAGGTCGGCGGGTTCAAGCGTGAGGTCGGGGAAAAGTTCCAAGGCAGCTTCTCGCAAGGAGTCTGCACGCGGTGCGGAGGCTTGCCAAGCACTGGGGGAGAGCAGAATAGGTGCGGAGGTGGTGTCCGCGGCAAGTTGATGGAGTGCGAGCTGCCATTCACCACCGGGCCCGATGTTGGTTTCGTTTTGGAGTTCAGGGGCAGGAATGACGATGGGCTGTGGGCAGCAAAATGAAGAAAACTCCTCTTCTAGCTGATTACGTTGACGTGGATTTGCCACCTCAATCCATGTCCGACGACTCGCTTTAGCAAGAGCTTGCACGAGGCTAACGGCTACTGCAGTACGAGCACATTCTTCAATCGGCCCCCAGACCTGATTGGCGGCGGGGGTTGATTGCGAGAGCAGGGAAGAAAGGGTTTGGGAGACGAATTCGTCGCCGTCAGTCATCGTGGAAGACTATTCACTAGGAAAATTAACACGCAATCCTAACTTCACTTTTAGCAAAATGGGCCTAAAGTTTCTAAAACCACGGCAAATTTTTCTCTCATGAATCGCTTTCTTCTCATTTTAACCGCTCCTCTTCTGGGGCTCTCGTTCACTGGTTGTGGCGGGGATAAGTCTTCCGTAACCTCGAATCGCGGCTCCAATAGCTACTACCCCAGCGCAGGTGGTTCTCCTAATCATTTGGTTTCTCGAGTTCGATCTTCAGGCCGCCGCAGCGCGAATTCTCTTCTTTCTGAAGTCCGGCTCAAGCAGAGCATCATTTCCCGCAGTGCTCGGGGCCGCACTGGACGTCACATGACTCCGCGTTACATCACTATTCATAGTACGCAGAATTGGTCACCTGGTGCAGATTCTAACCGCCATGCTCTCGCGCTTAAGAATAGCAAGCTGGGTCGGATTTCTTGGCACTACACCACCGATGATAAGCAGGCAGTGCAGCATTTGCCGACGAGTGAGCAAGGCAACCACGCCGATCATAATGGACCGGGTAATAAGTTTAGCATCGGCATCGAGATGTGCGAGCACCCAGGTTGTAGCAAGACCCTCACTATGGATCGGTCGGCCAAGTTGGCAGCGTATCTGATGGTGAAGCACGACATTCCTCTCTCTCGTGTCGTTCCTCATTATCACTGGCCACGTTGGGGCAAAAATCCTCCCAATAAGAACTGCCCTCACTTCCTGATGACGAATGGTAAGCCTGGAGCCAAGTGGCAGGCCTTCCTCGCGAAGGTGAATCGTTATCACCAACAGGTGAGCAGTCGTGCGACCTACGCGCGTCGCTAGTTCATTTCTCGAACCGAGACATGGCAGCAGCCACTCATAAGGGCATTCGTTATGTCTGCCAAAGATGCACTGCGTGCTGTCGGTGGCCGGGAGACGTGATTCTTGAAGAAGGAGAAGCTGAGAAAATCGCCGCTTTTCTCAAGATGGAACTCCATGATTTTATCCAAGAACACACTCATCTGAGCGCGAACCGGAAGCATCTGTCACTCAATGAAAACGAGGATCACTCTTGTGTCTGGTTAGAGGGGAACAATTGCTCGCTCCAGACGGTGAAACCCAAGCAATGTGCAGGGTTTCCCAATGAGTGGAACTTCAAGGGCTGGAAGAGCTACTGCGAAGCGATACCAGTGCCTATCAGTTCCTAACAACTTTAAGAGTCCTTAATCACGCGAACTCAGGCGTGATTTTGCGGCCCAGAGACCGAGGGCGGGGTTGGGGATGTAGTAGAATCGTCTGCCGTCCCGGTCAGTATTCCAGCCTTCTTTCAGGGTATCAGGCTGGTAGTAGTCGAGTGCTTCTTGTAGGTCGCTATATTGGTAGCCTACGCCCTCCACTTCTTCTTGGGTGAGGTGTCCCGGGCAGTAGGTGATTTTGAAACGATTTTCGGAAGAACCGTGGATGAGGTGTGCGGCAGCCGAGAGATTTTGAGCGAGGTCTTCATTCTTATCCACAAAGTCCATCACCTCCGGCGAAGTGCGGTAGCCATACTTGCGGATGAGGCGGTCGATCTCACCGTCTTCTCCAAATTCTTTCACCGCAGGAGCCAGAACAGTGAGGTGCCCGCCGGTAGCGATTGCCATCCGGGTGCGGTAGATGGCCTTATTGCCGAGCCAAGTGGAGTGGAATTCGGTCGGGTCGAGGAAGCAGACGATGCGCTCGGGTTCTTCTTCGAGTTGGGTGAAGTTGACTTGTGCTGCCAGCTCTGCAGCGGCCTCGAAGGGTTCTTGTCCTTCGCCAATGTAGATGCCTCGGGTGGCGAGACTTCCATCTGGGCGAGGGCCCACCACGGTCTGGACGTAGATGGTGGGTAATTTTTGGCAGAAGAGTTCTTCCGCCTTATTGAGGATGCGTCGTAGCGGAGTGTCGGCGCGGCCCATCATGCGCTCCATTCCATAAGCAGCACCGATGAAGTGGGACTCGTTGATACCAGTGACCCCACCGGTGCCGACGAAAAGATTCTTATTCCCATTCGCCATTCCGATCACTTCGTGAGGAACGACTTGGCCGACGGAGATGATGAGGTCGTGTTCTCCAGACCAGACCAGTTCATTGAGTTGTGCGGGCCAAGCCTTCGTCCAGATGCCGTCGGTCACTTCGCTCACGTAGTCAGCGGGGACTTCGCCAATGGTGACGACATCCTCGCGCCAGCGATGGGGGCGGACGAGGTCATGCGGGAGCCCGGGGAACATCTCGTCGAGCTGATGCGCGGGCATGGGGACATGGGTGCCGAGGGCGGGTAAGACATCCGCTAAACTATCACCATAGTAGGAGTAGATTTCGGAAGTGAGGAGTCCTGCTCGCGAGTGGAAGCGGGTGAAGTCCGGAGGAATGGCGAGGACTTTTTTGCGAGGACCTAGCTGCGTGAGCGCGTCTCGTAAGGCGGCGCGAAGATCGTCATCCGAGAGGTCGGTTGTTGGTGAACCTTGGGAATGAAGGAGCATCTTTCTCTTAATGGTAACGTGTTAGAGAGTTACTATTTCGAGCCACCATGGGTTTTCTCCTACTTGGAGGGTGCTCTCGCGGGTGAGTGCGCCCTTTTCATTAATGGTGAAAACCGCGACTTTGCCCGTGTTTTGACCGGCAGCAATGAGAAAACGCCCATCGGAGGAGATGTTGAATGAGCGAGTCACCGATTCGGAGGGAGTGTGGGCGAGGGGGGTGAGATGCCCCGTCTCGGCATCGATGGCGAAGCTGGCGAGCACGTCGTAACCTCGGTTCGCTAAGTAAGCAAATTTACCCGAAGGGTGGACCTCGATATCGGAGGTGTTGTGCTTTCCTTCAAAACCTTCTGGAGCGGGGCTGGCCACTGTTTGCACTGGAGTAAGCGTTCCTTTTTCTACCTGGAATTGATAGACCGTTGCGCTGCGACCTTGTTCGTCGCTCCCGTAGACGAAGCGTCCGTTCGGATGGAACCAGAGATGCCGCGGACCGCTTTTTTCTTCCCGTTGCAGCACGGCTGGTTCGTTCGCTGTCAGCCCACCAGTGGGGTCGAATTTAAATTGGTGAATAGAGTTTGGGCTCGTGTGGGGCACGTAGACGAAGGCTCCACTGGGGTCTGAGATGATGGCGTGCGCTCGTTCGTCAGTTTCTTCAAAGTAGAGAGGAGTCTTCTCTAGTTCACCGTTTTCTCCGATACGATGCACGGCTATCTTTCCTTCGCGGTAGTATGCGCTCAATAAATAGTCCCCGCTGGGATGGACTTGGAGGTAAGCGGCCCCACCACCAACTGGAGTTTTTCCGAGGAGGGTGAACTGTCCTTTTTCATCGAGTTGGAAGGTGGCGATTTCTCCCGATTTTTTCAGTGAGAGATAGAGGTGGTTCTGGTCTGGAGAGAGGCAGAGCGCTCCCGGACTGCCTTCAATTGCAATTGTCTGCAGGGGCGTGAGCTCGGCGTTCTCTTCATCGAGCTCAAAGGTCTTGAGTGCGTTATCTTTTCCGAAGGAAAGAACCACGAGGGAACGAGCGGAGAGAGGAAGACTTAGGAGGAAGCAAAGGAGAAGAAATTTCATGAGAGAGTTACTTGCGTTAGGAAGCAGACATTTCAGGGGATGAGGAAGAGGGCTGATCCTGTAAGGGGACTGGTGTTTCCTTCGGCTCTAGTAGAAAGAACATTGGTAAAGCCAGAAGAGGGATGAGTAGGAAGAGCGAAAAAAGAAAACAACCCGGTTGCATGGCTCAGATCGTTATCAAACCGCCTCGCAGCTCGCAACTATCGGTTTCGTTCTTTGCAATGTCGTGGGGTTGACTGTTTGGCGAGGTAGTTTAGATAAAGGGCCAGATGGATTTAACGAAAACCTGTTATGGAAACTGGAGCGGAGGCCGCTTCATGCATTTTGGTGAGATGGTGACTGAAGAGCGCTACCTCAGTATGATACGGCATGCTTACGAAAAGGGGATTCGCACCTTCCTCACTGCCGACGTCTATGGGGCAGGAAAGGCAGATGAATTACTCGGACAAGCTCTCGCTGATTACCCACGCGATAGTTACTGTCTCGTGGGTGCTCTCGGGCATGATTTTTATAATGGCGAGCGGCAAGGAAGCGCGGGTTACCCTCGTTTCACTCATCCCGATTTGAGAAGCGAAAAGGATTACCACTCCTATCTTCAAATGGCTTGCGAAAAGTCCCTGCAGCGTTGTGGTACTGATCATTTCGACCTGCTCATGCTCCACAATCCTGACGAAGCGGGTTACACCAAGGATTCGGTCTGGGAGGGGCTCCGCCGGCTTCGCGATGATGGACTTACCGAGCGTCTCGGTCTTGCCCCGGGACCAGCTAATGGATTTACTCTCGATATGTTGCACTCCTTCGAACGCTTTGGCGAAGTGCTGGATTGGACCATGATTATTCTCAATCCGCTCGAACCTTGGCCCGGTCAGCACGTTCTCGATGCGGCGGCTAAGAATGACATCAAGCTCCTCACTCGGGTGGTGGATTACGGAGGTGTCTTTCATGATGATATGAAGCCCGGTCACGTTTTCCGACCCGGTGACCACCGTGCCTATCGTCCCGACGGATGGGTGGAACGCGGCTGTGAACGCATCGAGAAGATGCGTCCTCTCGCAGAGAAGTATGATCTCTCCATGCTACAGTTTGCTTCCATCTGGAATCTGTCCCAAAAGCCCGTTGAGAGTGTCGTCCCTACCTTCATCCAAGAAGCAGGCGAAGATGCGGTGCCTGTAGAGCGTAAGATTGAAGACCTCGCCGCCGTACCAGACGTCACCTTCACTCCTGAAGAGATCGAGAGCATTCGTCAGATCGGAGACAATACAGGTTGCATGGCCTTGAAAGGCGCCAGCCAGCGCCACGACGGTCCCTGCGAACGTCCCGACGAATGGCCTATGAGAGACGAGTTGTTAGAACTCGCCGATGCTCATGGCGTGGGTAGGGATTGGTAGGAACTGTTTTGTAATAAGAACACCCTCCGTCGGAATCTGCCCGAAAAACAGTGCGGTTATGAGTCAAGTTAACGGCCACCATGGTTTGAGAGCTTGTCGGAGAGTGTTATCACCTGCCTGACAGGTCTTGAGCTGTTAGGCGAAGTGAAAGACCGAAATCTCTCACCGGTCGACTCCATAATCAATGTTGCGGATAGCATCTGCAATAATTGCGCGAATCGGAACTACTGTGAAGATCGTAACATTTGTCTTTCGAGAAAGCCTTTAGCCAGTCCTTGCAAAGCTACCGAAGCCAAGCACGCTCAGCTCAAGGCGCAAATTTGAGCCCTAATTAGGTTGTGATATTTATAAAAAAGAGAGCGATTGTTGTGGGTTGGAAAGAAAATATAGAAAAAGAATTTTTGAAAGCAAAGATAGTTCGGGGGAACACAGGTTAATATATGGAAGTAGGATCTCTCGTTACTATCGAGTGATATTACCCCAGATGCAAGCAGAGCAAGTCTTTGCGGGGAGAGATGGTTGTGGGTAAGAACGGCTATTTTGACTTCTCCTCGGCATGACGAAAACGGTATCAAAATCTTTTTTCTGTTTGTGCTCAAGAGGTTACGCTTCTATAAGCGACTTGAGTTGTTATTAAGAGCACCTCCGATAGCCTCATTTCAAGAAAATGCTCCCCAATTTCTGCAACTCTTTGTTGGTTTAAGAAAATTTGAATCATTTTTCTCGAAAGTCAGTTACTGGAAATGCTTTTTCTTAAGTTTTACTTTATTGACTAAGCGAATTGGGGGGTCGCGTTGATAATGAAGATTTTCAGTAAACTGCCATCTTTTACCATGAAATCGTCCCTCTTCTCTCTCTTTCCCTTACTTGTGACTCCGCTTTTCGGTGAAATCGTGATTTCCGAATTTTTAACGGATAATGACGTTGGGCTTCGAGATGAAGATGGTGACCGAGAGGATTGGATTGAGATTTTTAATTCTGGTTCCGAAAGTGTTGATCTGACTGGATGGTGGTTGTCGGATAGCGATTCCAATCCGGCGAAGTGGACCTTCCCTGAGATCGTCCTCGCAGAAGGCGATACTCTTCTTATTTGGGCTTCTGGGAAGAACCGTCAAGTGCCAGGACAACCTCTGCATACGAATTTCAAGCTTTCGAGAGGAGGAGAGTATTTAGGAATTTATCAACCAGACACAAATTCCGGTTTGCCTTCCGTTGTGCAGGAGTTTTCTCCCGAGTATCCTCCTCAGGTTAGCGATGTCTCCTATGGTCGGGATATTGTCGCTAGCGAGACCACTTTACTCGCTACCGGGAGTGCAGGTCGCTATCTCATCCCTACTTCGCAAACTCAATACTTAGGGCTCAATTTGGGTGCTGGTCAGTTGGGTCATGGCAGTAGTGGTGGTTGGAATCGGAATTTAAACTTCGATGACTCATCTTGGACTCAGGCAATTACTGGGATTGGATACGACACCAATGGACGGCTTAATTCTTTGGTGGGAACGGATATCCGTGCCGAAATGAGGAATGTGAATTCTTCTGTTCTTCTGCGGATGAAGTTTGAAGTGCCAAATCCTTCTCAGTTCACCTCTTTGACTTTACGGATCAGATACGAGGATGGGGCAGCTGTTTTCTTCAATGGCTCAAGTTTACCCGTAGCGGCTTTTCGGGCGCCCAATACTCTAGCTTACAATTCACGGGCAAACTCCTTAGCAAAGTTTGCAGAGTGGCAACAGTGGACCGAGACTTCTCTCGATCCTAAAGCGTTAGTTGCAGGTGATAACTTATTAGCAATTCAAGGGCTCAACCGGACAGCAAGTAGTAGTGATTTCTTGGTGCTTCCCGAAGTAGTAGGGATCGCATTTGAGGATTCAGATGAATACGGTTACCTCCGGAATCCGAGTCCAAATTCTCTTGAACAACGTGTCACCCTCGGCGCGTTAATCTCTAATGCCGCCCCCGAAGATCCTAATATTCCGCGGCCAACAGGCAATGCGGGAAGTCCTCCGCTCACGGTTTCCATTGAGGTGTTAGAGACTGGGTTTGATGTCGATGAAGTCAGGGTGATTCCACGAGTTGACTATCAGAGCGAACTTTCGGGAGTCACGTTATCTGATAATGGACTTGGTGCCGATGTGACTGCTGGCGACGGGGTCTACACTGGGTTGCTCCCGACTAATAACGTTAGTGGAGGCCAGATGTTGCGTTGGCGATTTGAGGTTGAGGATAATCGGGGAACCGTCACTCGATGGCCAGCCTTCCGAGACCCAGAAGATTCTCCCGAGTACTTCGGAACTGTTGCTGCTCGGAGTGATGAATCCCAGAGTCAATTGCCAATCATGGATTGGTTTGTCGAAGGCGCTCCTGAGACCGGACCTGTGATCGAACCTTTCCGAGGATCGATGTATTACCGAGGCTATTTTTATGATAATATTGGTCACAAGATTCATGGCCAGTCGTCGCGAGCTTTTCCAAAGAAGAGTTACGATTTTGACTCCAATGATGGCCATCGATTCGACTGGGCTGATGGTGAGCGGAAGGTCAAGGATTTGAACCTTCTAACCAACTACGCCGATAAGACTAAAACCCGGAATACGCTCTCGCATGAGATTGGGAGTTGGATGGGAACTCCTTACCATTTTTGTCAACCCATTCGAGTTCATCTTAATAGTAATTTTCATGGCGTCATGGACTTAATGGAAGATGGCGACGACCGAATGTTAGAACGTAATGGTCTCGACCCCGAGGGTTCGTTCTACAAAATCGATAATTCGGATCCAAGTGAGTTTCCAGATAAGAAGACCCGTAAGGAAGAGCCGAATAATGATCTCATCTTTTTTTCTGCCCAGCTTGATGAGTCTCGCCCTTTTGATGCTCGATTGACATACGCCTACGACAATGTCGATATCCCTGCGACGATCAATTACTTGGTAACCCGCATTTTGAATTCAGATTCAGACCACGGACACAAGAACTACTACTTATACCGTGATACGAATGAAAGTGGATTGTGGCGGCCAATTGTATGGGATGTTGATCTTAGTCAGGGCCATGTTTGGAACGGAGGGAACCTTCGCATGGGTAGGTATTTCAACGACGCTCTCGTCACTGATGTTCGCTTGAGAGGACAGAATAGTAATAATCGACTCTATAATCTCATTTTCAGTACTCCCGAGTTCCGAGACATGTTTGTTCGTCGGATGCGTACTGCAATGGACGAGATTTTGGGAGCCCCAGGTGCTCTTGATAGTCCTTTAGAGCTGAGGATGCGCCAGTTGGTAAGCTTGGTTGATCCTGAAGTAGCTGATCCTTCGCCACTGACTGATGGTGACCGGGATCATGCTCGCTGGAGTAATCACGAGGATTTTGCCGACAATCGCCCTCGTCAGGAGGTTGACCGCGTGCTTGGGGAGTATTTACCGGGAAGAAGAGATTTCTTGTTTAATCAAGGAGCCGATCGCCCTCTTCTACAGCGTGCCGGGTTGTCGGGAGGCACTCCACTTCCTGATCTTCCTCAGAGTGTAGGTCCTAATTCGATTGTCTTTGAAGAGGTTGACTTTCTGCCCTCGAATGGCACCCAAGATGCCGAATATCTCATTCTAAGAAACACGCTCTCTACCGCAGTCGATATCTCGGGGTGGACCTTAGATGGCGCAATTGATTACACTTTCCAAGGCGGAGCTGTTATCCCGGCAGGTTCTGGTTCTGCTGCAGAGGGCTATCGAGGTTTGCTTCACGTAGTGAAGAATGTCTTTAGTTTTCGTAACCGCACAGAGGGACCTCGGGGAGGACAACGTCGCCTGATTCAAGGTGGCTACCGAGGTCAGTTATCAGCACGTGGAGAGACCGTTAATCTCCGCGACCGTTCTGGGCAGTTGATTGCAAGTTTGACTTACGAAGCTGATCCGACTTTAGCGCAAAAGGGACTCCGTATCTCAGAACTTCAGTATCATCCTGCTGAACCAACCGCAGCAGAATCGGTTGCTCTTTTGGGAGTTAATGAAAGTGATTTCGAATACCTCGAACTTAGTAATATCTCAGATGGAGCCATTGATCTAGAGGGAGCTTATTTTGGTGATGGCATCGAGTTTGTCTTTCCTGCCATAAGTTTGCCTGCTGGTGAGCGTTTGATTCTGGCACGCCGTCCAACAGCTTTCGCACTTCGTTATTCTGGAGTTACTGTTCCAGTAGTAGGACCTTATTTAGGAGAGCTAGCTAATGGAGGTGAGCGCCTCCAACTTTTAGACCGAGTAGGGGAGGTTATTCTGGATTTTGATTATCGTGACGGCTGGTATCCTGATAGTGATGGTGATGGCCGGTCCTTGGTAGTTCGTGAACTCGAAAATCAAGCTCACAGTGCCTACGGTTCCTCGAGAGTTTGGGGACTGAGTCTTGCCGCTCAAGGTAGCCCTGGGGTTGCCGACAATCAGGTGGCACAAGCTTACTTTGGCTGGGATAATTTTCACTTCACCTCTGTCGAACGTGACGACGAATTACTTTCAGGTCCTGCCGCTGACCCAGACGGAGATGGTAGGAATAACTTCGAGGAATACGCATTCGGAACCGATCCGCGTACTTCTGATCAAAACAGAATTTCCCTAGTTTGGTGGCAAGATGCGAGTAATAATCGACGTTCTGCAGTAACGAGTGCTCGCCCTGCTCATGCGATTGATGTGAACTATTTCCTGCTCGCTGGAGAAAATTTAGAAAGTATTACTGAAGTGATTTCTGAAGTAGCTGACGTTTCCACTGCTGCCGATGATATTGAGACTTTAACTTACCGGGATATGACAGGAAGCGTCGGAGCTCGACGCTTCTACCGCTTACGTGCGGAGAGAATCATCGAAGAGTAATTTTACGAACTTAAGTCATCCTTGCCAAAAAATGCGATGAGTAAGAACTCTGGAAGTTCGCAGGTTGGTTGGTGGGTATACCTCATTGCTTGCGGTGACGGCAGCCTCTATACGGGAATCGCTACTGACGTTGGGCGTCGTTTCAGAGAACATCAACTTCAAGGGCCAAGGGCTGCTAAATACGTGCGTGGACGGTTGCCTTTGAAGCTAGTCTACCAGCAGGAGATTGGAACACGCTCAGAGGCTAGTAAGGAAGAGTTTCGCATTAAGGCGTTGAGCCGAGCTCAGAAACTAGCCTTAATTAGGCAGGAATGATGGTTTCTCGGAAGGTTTGGTGAGAATCTCGACCTTGCAGGGAACGACTCCGTCGTTAATGAAATCGAGTTTGCGAGCAGTTCCGATAGAAACATCGATAATACGACCTTTGATGAAGGGACCTCGATCAGTGATGGTGACAATCTCAGAACGACCGTTACGGAGATTGGTGACTCGCACTTTAGTTCCGAAGTTAATTTTTTTATGAGCGGCAGTGGCTCCGTTGTTAGAAAAAGGTTTGCCGGAAGCGGTTTTGGTTCCACCATTCGTTTTTACTGAGTACCACGACATTTTCCCGTGTTCGGTCCGCTGCACGGTATACTGTCCTGCAATTAGTTTAGGTTTAAGCGCTGGTTCAGCGTCTGTCACAGGTGGCTGTGGTGGGGTAATAAGGGGAGGGGTCGCAGTATCAGTTTGACTGTGTCCGACACAGCTGGTGAGGATAGCGAAAAAAGAGAAATATAATGACCGAGACATGACTTTAAAAGCATAGCAGAGTAATAAATTGAAAGAAGAGTTTAAAAAAAACGCCTGATTAATCGCAAGAGCGCGACTAATCAGGCGGAAATAAATGAGAGTCTGACTAGCGAACGGCGACTTCGCTACTGCTGGAATGGTCTACGGTTTGTGCAGGTGCGTCTCCTAACTTGTCGCCCACCAAGTCGATGAGATATCCTGGAGTGAGAAGTTCAGGAGTGATGTTAGGAGTTTTTTCCTCGGGTGTGTAGAGCACGTTCACTGGGATAGCAGAGCGACCAAGGCGGCTGATTTCGCTATCAATTTTTTCGTTTGTCGTGGTCTTGTCTGCCTTGAGGAAAACGATGTCGTGCTGGTTCATCAAGTCGATCACTTCTTTGGTGTAAGCATTCTTTTTGTTGACCTGGCAAGTGAGGCACCACTTGGCGGTGAAGTCGACAAAGACGGGGCGTCCTTCCGCGAGGAGGGCTTGCTCTTTTTCCTTGGTCCACTTTTCCCACTCGATTGTTATGAGGTTATCAGTAGCAGCTTCGTTGCTTGGTTTGGCAAGAATGAAACCAGCCGCGAAGAGTGCTACAGTTGTGCCACGTGCAATCCACTTGGTTCTGTTCTTACGGATAGGAGTGGTCCAACGACCCCAGACCCAACCAGCTGCTCCGATGAGGGAAAGGCCAATCATAACGAAGAGACCTTTCTGACCGTAGTCTTGGTCGAAAACCTGAGCAGAGTAAACCCAGAGCAAGTAACCGACAGTTGCGAAGAGGAGGAAGGACATTCCCTGCTTGAAGGACTCCATCCATGCACCAGGGCGAGGAAGCTTCTTTACCAAGTTCGGGAAGGCCGAGAGGGTGAGGTAAGGGAGAGAGAGTCCGGCCGCCATTACGGTGAAGGAGAGGAAGAACCAGAAGGTAGGAAGAGCAACCGCGGCACCAAGGGCAGCTCCCAAGAAGGGGGCCGAACAAGGAGTAGCAACAACGGTGGCGAGGACTCCGGAGAAGAATGAACCACCAAGTCCGTCCTTGCTGCTGAGCTTGGAACCGACACCAGTGGCACTCGCACCGATTTCGAAGACGCCATACATGTTCATGGCGAGGAGGAGCATGACGATGATGAGAGTGAGCATGACCATGGGGCTCTCTAACTGACCACCCCAGTTCTTAATGCCGCCTAACAGCATGATGATGCAGAGCAACCAGAAGCTAGCGAAGACACCGCCAGCGAAGGCGAGACCGTGCATCATGACCTTCTTACGATCGTGACCAGCTTGATCAACAAAGCCCATGATCTTGATTCCGATAACGGGGAAGACACAAGGCATGAGGTTGAGGATGAGTCCGCCGATGAACATGCCGCCTAAGATGGGGAGGATGCCTGAGAGCGTGACGGGAGTTTTCTCTTCGGGAGCTTTGCTGAAGGGAGCAGAGATGTAGTAAGCGTTTTTCCCATCGGAAAGAATGCCGCTTACTTTATCGAGGACAGGACCAGCTTCGGCAAAGTCGTTTCCTTTGTTACGAGGAACTTTGAGAGTGATAGTATCGCCATCTTGAGTCGCGACATGGTCTGCTTGCACGCTGACCTGTTCGTCATTATCAAAGAACTGAAGGCTCTCAGTTTTAAGGTTTGCGGCAGGAGAGAATTGAATGGTAATAACGTCACTCACTTCGTGAGCCGTAATCTCTAAGTTATGATCTTTTTTGGGATAATGAGCGCGCGCTTTTTTGAACTCATCAGCTTGCGCAGAATCTTTTTTAGCAGATTCTGCAACGTTAAGGGTCAAGGTCTCGCTTGCCTTTTCGGAGATACAACCTTTGTTGTCACAAATCTGCCACTTTGCTTGCAGGGCGAGTTGAACTTTTTCTCCTATATTTATGCTTTTGGAAGGAGTAATTTCATAAAGGTGATGAATCGTTCCTTCATATCCGATGGTGTTATAACCAAAGGATTGGCTGAGATGAGGAGTGGGCCATCCGATATATTCGGCAGTGAATCCTTCCGGTAGAGTCCACTCAGTTGTGAGGACATCGCCAATGAGTCCGGTGTTCACATAGTAGCTGTGGTGGCCTTCGGCGTGTTCGAGTTTTAAGGCAACTGTAAAGGGTTCGCCTGCTTTGATACTAGAAACTTCGGAGATGAGAGAAGTTTGCGTTTTGTTGTCGTCTTTCTTCTTCGCAATAGTCTTTGCACTCGGCAGACTAAAGGGATCGACTTCTTCTCCGAGGGCGTAACCCGTGAGGGAGAGGAAGATGGTGAGTAAATAAGGAATTAATTTCATGTCTTGTGTAGTTGTCTACTAGGATGCCTTGCAGATGGTTTCATTCCCAGATTTTTCGATCATCAAGGGAAAATCTTCTTTTTTGGAAAAATTTTCATCAATGTAGAACTTGCTATGGGTGATTGCTGGGAAAAAAAAGCCTCGTGATAAACGAGGCTTTTTAAAAACTGAGTGTGGGAAGCGAGAGTTGTCTTATCGACCAAAGAAAGGTTGCTGCTGCTGTTGAGGGAAGCCTTGTTGCTGGCGCGGGAAGACTTGCTGAGGTGCGCCTTGGGGGTTCTGTTGTTGGACGGTGTAACCACGGCCTTGCTGTAGGTCCTTGTTGTTTCCAATCGCCGCTCCTCCAGCACCGCCTAGGATACCTCCGATCAATGCTCCTCTAGTGGCATTGCGATCCCCAACGTTGTTCCCGACGATTCCTCCTAAGATCGCCCCGCCTGCAGCACCGATAGCGGC
>CALFBF010000002.1 GCA_937949965.1 uncultured Roseibacillus sp. | reverse complement strand
AGGCGAAGGCGAAGACACCCTCCTCAGTCATCCCGAACTCGTCGCCATTCACGAGCGCAAAACCGCCGCTCTGCTGACCACCTCCATCCGGCTCGGAGCCATGACGGCAGGAGCTACTGAGGAGCAGTTAGATAATCTAACCACCTTCGGCTACCATCTCGGGCTCGCCTTCCAAGTCATCGACGACATCCTCGATGTCACTGCCGATACCGCTACTCTAGGTAAAACCGCAGGCAAAGATGAAGCGGTGAACAAGTCTACCTACCCAGCCATCCTCGGACTGGAAGCCTCGCAAGCAGAAGCCAAGCGCCTGACCAAGCTCTCGCTAACAGCCCTCGACTCCTTCGGCGAAGAAGCCAATCATTTGAGCGACATTGCCCATTACCTCTTGGATCGGGAGTATTAATGCTAGGCCAACTCGACGGTCCCCGACTCCCAGAAAATAATCTCTAAATCTCCCGCCCCAGCTCAAGAACGCGCCCATGTCTTCTCAAAAAAAGCTCACTCCGATGATGGCTCAATATCAGGAGATTCGTCGTTCGCTACCGGACGACATTCTCCTGCTCTACCGTCTCGGTGACTTTTATGAAATGTTCTTCGAGGATGCCAAGCTGGCCGCTCCTATTCTCAACGTTGCACTCACCAAGCGTCACGACATCCCGATGGCGGGCGTCCCCCACCACGCCGCTGCGGGCTACATCGCCAAGCTGGTCAAGGCGGGCAAACGCGTGGCCCTCGCCGAACAGACCTCGGAAGCAGTTCCCGGGCAACTCGTCGAGCGCGAGATTGCTCAGATCATCTCGGCCTCCACCATCGACGATCTCACCCTCCTCGATGATACCAAGCACAACTACCTCGCTGCTGCCTGCCAACTGGGGTCTGGGAAAAAACTTCGCTACGGTCTTGCTTGTGCGGATCACTCGACGGGGGAGTTCGCCCTCGCCGAGTTTACCGACTTTGAACTACTGCGAGATGAGATTCATCGCCTCGCCCCCTCGGAGCTCCTCATCCCAGACGATCAACTCCAAGAGCTTGGGCGGCTTCGTGGTTCCTTCTCATACGACGCTTATGCCTTTCTCCATGAGACCTCGCAACACACGCTACACGAGCACTTCAAGGTGCAATCTCTAAAAGGCTTTGGATGTGCCGAGATGACTTCCGCAATCTGTGCTGGTGGCGCGGCTATTCACTACCTAGCCCATCAGCTCCGTCGGAACTGTGATCACCTCTCCACTCTCACCGTGCGCGACCATAGCGAGCACGTCCTGATCGATACCGCCTCCCAGCTTAATCTCGATCTCGTGCAATCTCGTTCCGGCACACAGCACACTCTGCTGGCGACCTTGGATCGCACCGCTACCCCCATGGGCGCACGGAAGCTCCGTGATTGGGTCCTCCATCCCCTCAAGGACCTCACCACCTTGAACGCGCGGCTCGATGCCGTCGAGCAACTGATCACTGAACCTTATCTCCTTTCCAAATTAAGAGAATCCATCAAAGAGATTCGAGACATCGAGCGCACTACCGGGCGGCTTTCGCAAGGCAGCGGCAATCCGCGTGACCTGAAAACACTTCATCTTTCCCTCGAACGTATCCCCGCCCTGCGTGAGGATCTTTCCTCTCTCGCAACGACTCATTCCAAGGGCAAGCAAGAGGATGCGCCCTCCCTTCTCTCACAATTCCTCCTCACCCAGATTAAAGAATTCCCCATTCTAACCGAACTCTTCGCTAATGCCTTGCAGGACGAACCGCCCGCTTCACCCAAGGAAGGAAACCTCATCCGCGATGGTTACTCGACAGAACTGGATGAACTCCGCGCTGCTTCCCGAGAGGGCAAGAACTGGCTGGCAGAACTGCAAGAAAGCGAGCGCAAACGCACTGGTATCGAGACTCTGAAGATTAAGTTCAACAACGTCTTCGGCTACTTTCTCGAAGTCTCGAAAGCGAAGATTTCTCTCGTCCCAGACGATTATCAGCGCAAGCAGACGATGGCGAATGCAGAGCGCTACGTCACCCCTGCGCTCAAGGAGATGGAGCAAAAGATTCTGGGCTCGGACGAGCGGGCCAAGGCGCTGGAATATGATCTTTTCGTCCACCTTCGCCAACAGGTTTGCGAGCACCTGGCACCGCTACAGGAGACCGCCGATGCTCTCGCCACCCTCGATGTCTTGCTCTCCTTTGCCGAGACCGCACAGCTGCACCAGCATAGCCGTCCGCACCTCACCACCGATCGTTCTCTGCATCTCACCAATGCCCGCCATCCGGTGCTTGAGCAGACCTTGGTGGAGGAAAAATTCGTGCCCAATGACACCAGCATGGATCCCAATGCCAGTCGCTTGCACATTCTAACAGGCCCTAACATGGCAGGTAAGTCGACTTATATTCGTCAAGTTGCGCTTATCACTTTGATGGCTCAGATCGGGGCTTATGTCCCCGCGGAGAAAGCGACCATCGGTATCGTCGATCGCATTTTCTGCCGAGTGGGAGCATCTGATGACCTCTCACAAGGACAGTCCACCTTCATGGTCGAGATGCATGAGACTGCCCTCATCGTCAACAACGCCACTGCGGACTCGCTCGTGATCCTCGACGAAATTGGGCGCGGCACCGCAACCTTTGACGGACTCTCGATCGCTTGGGCCGTTGCCGAGCATCTGCACGATCTCACCCAAGCACGCACACTCTTCGCCACCCACTACCACGAACTCTGCGACCTTGCCGCGAGTAAGGAAGGGATCGAGAACTACAACGTCGCGGTCCGGGAGTGGAACGACAAGATTGTCTTTCTCCGTAAAATCCAACCCGGTCCGGCTGATAAAAGCTACGGTATTCAAGTCGCTCGGCTAGCTGGCCTCCCGCAGCCCATCATCAAGCGTGCCACTGAGATCTTGAGCCATCTCGAACTCAACTCTAAAAAGCCCGATGCCAAGCGGTCGAATCCGAAAGCGAAGAACACTCGCGACACCCACGACAACATGCCGCAAGCCAATAACCCCCAGCTCGACCTCTTTTAGGGTTCGAACTCAAAAATCACAAAAAATTTAGAAATCGCTGGAAACCTTGATTAATCAGGGAAATATTAGAGTGATTTTTTATTTCTTAGCCAACTTGAGAGAGTTTAAGCTCGACATTTGTTAAGTTTTATAAAATATTTATGCAGCTTAAAGATTCCGATGCGCCTGATTCCTACTTTGCTGGCAACACCATGCCTCCTGATATCCTGTATTCCGGAAGGGAATGCACCCCAAGCGAATCACGTTTCTCCCAGTGCTCCTACTCCTCAGACCCCTTCTCCCTACAGAACAGCACCTATCCTGGCCGAGGAACGTATGCAGACCCAAGGAGAGCGTATCACCCGGCTCGAGAATGAGCTGCACGAGATGCGCCTTCTCTTTACTAATCAACTCAAACGGATTGAGGAAGTAGCTAATCGTCCCGCGCAGCTACCGGCTAGCGCCTACCAATCCCAACAACCCCCGCAACAGGTTGTGATTATGCCGAACAATCCGGTGGTGACTCACCGCTGGGATCAACAAGCACCAAGAGCGACCGCGTCAAATCACCCTCGCGCCTACGACGTCCGTAGTGGCGACACCCTTTCTCAAATTGCCGAAGCTCACGGAATCTCGACACAAGCACTCATTACTTCCAACCCCGGCGTTGACCCTCTCCGCCTCCAGATTGGACGCCGCCTCACCATCCCCGGCGCCGCACAGGCTGCTCAGTTCACCGCCGAAGCGAGGAACCGTAGCCGTAGCTATGCTGTCCGTTCTGGTGACACTCTTTCCCAGATTGCAGAGGCTCACGGTCTCGGCCTCAGCCAGCTCGTTGCTGCCAATCCTGGTCTGAATCCACACCGCCTGCGAGTGGGACAGCAACTCACCATTCCAAGAGTTCAGACCTACCAGCAGCCCCAAGCACGCCCACAACAGCTACAACGTCCCCAGCCTTCAGGCTATGCTTCCCCACCGCTGAGAAGCATTCAGCGTGAGCCTCGCATCAGTCCGCAGTCGAATCTGCAAGAGCCCCTGCAACCACACTACCAGAGCCACCCGCTCACTCCACCTCCCGCAGCGGAGCCCACGCACAAGACTCTCATCAAAATCCCCAAGAACACTTCCTTCGGAGAAATTGCCGAGAGAGTGGGAACAGACATCGACACTCTCAATCGTCTCAATCACTGCGCCCTCTCTGCCACCTCCCGCATCCCCGCTAATGGTACCCTCTACGTGCCCGCACAACCGTAGGAGAAATCACTCGTTTCTCTTAGAGAGACCCGCAGTCGATTATTTGAGATAACGAACAACAGTGAAAGAGCACTACCCACCGTAGTGACCTCTTGCCTGTGCAACGACCAAGACATCTTCTTCCACTTTATACACAAGTCGATGCTCACCGTTAATTCGCTTGAACCACCATCCGGAGAGTTCATTCCTTAATGGCTCCGGTTTCCCAATTCCTCCAAAAGGGTTTTTCTTGGACTCTTCAACCAGCCTCATCACTTTCTTGGCCATTTTGGGATCATGAGCAATCCAGTAGGCTAGATCTTCAAAAGCCCTTTCCTTAAACTCCAAGCGCATCCTTGAGATCTTCGATGGATTCAAAGACGAGATGGTCTTTCGCAGGCTGATTGACTGCTTCGAGTAACCGTTTCTTATTTTCAGGATGCGAGAGTAGCTGCTCGGTGGTGTCAGCCTCCTCCTTCGGAGGCAGCACCTTACTCAAGATGAAATCCTTGATACTCATTCCCGAAAAAGTCGCTAGAGTCTTAATCTGACGGTGTTGCTCCGCATCGATTTCAATACTTAATCGGCTCATGGCTGAGATCCTCAACAAATTGAACATTTTGTCAATTTTGAACATTTTGTGAAAATAGCGAAGTTTGATACGCGAACGGCCCTGAGAGCCGCCAGAGTTGAGCACCGTAAAAATCGCTAGTGCTTTCAAGGGTTACGGCTGCGATTTTCCCCAAATCAAGTTAACTAGCTGCAAAAAAAACCAGCGCGTGTTTCGCCCAAGGATGCTTTTTATTTCAGATGCACTTTCCACTCAGCAGCTAATTAAGCCGCTCTTCACCGATTTTACCAACTCTCATGCTCAAGCCCTTCGATGTTCGTGAAGTGCCCATCGTTGGTGATGAGCTTCAGTCCGTGCTGGATGGCTGAGGCTGCTATCCAGATGTCATTGGTTGGAATCATCTTCCCTTTTACCGCGAGCTCTGCCCATAAATCACCGTAAACCCTCGCGGTCTCCAAATCTGTATCGAGCACATCCACCGAGTCCAAAAATCGGTCAATCAAGCTGTGCTGGTAATCAGGTCGACGACTTCGTTTTGCTCCACCACGAAGTTCCGCAATAACTGTCACCGGAAGATGCAACTCATGACCAAGCATCGCATTGGCGTAAACCTCTGGGTCGCGGAAGTGCGACACCACAACATTCGTATCAAGGGCGACCAGACTACCAGGCATGGTCTTCCATTGGTCCGTTTCCAATCTCTTCAACAGCCTTGGCAAAGTCTTCGCCCTCCTCACCTGTGAGGCATCCTGCAGTAGCACGGATAGCTGCTATTTTTCGTTCCTTACGCTCTTTGTCGATTTCCTTTTGATAATCGCTCAACCACCGAGCGACACGGTCGATATCACGAGGCCTTAACCTCTCGATTGCGTGTTCGATTTCTTCAACTGTTCTCATGCAGCTAATTTAGCAGCTATTTCTTAAAAAAGGAAGGGTGCGTGTCATTTAGCGCAACTTCGCCAGATGGGTCGCGGTATGGATTTCTTTGAGCTTTCGGATGCTGACTTGGGTGTAAATCTAGGTGGTATCAAGTCGAGCATGGCCAAGCGGTTCCCCGATGAACCTGGTATCGGCTCCGTTCTCCAGCATCAAGGTTGCACAGGTGTACCGTAGCAAGTGACAGCTCCCACTTTTGCCAATGTCCGCCGCTTTGACGTAGTTCTGAACCATCTGAGTGAGTCGATTCGCATAACGCAGGGAGTGAGGCGAACGATTGGCGTGCGAGGAACGAGCCGCCAGAGTTGAGCATCAAGGCCCAGCGACCGCCCCCGAACTACCAACGCGCGAGCGGAGGCGCGACTCGTGCCGCAGCGACGAAGGAGCCAGCACGAGGCGTGACGGAACGGTGTTTGCAGGACAGCTTGGGTGCCACGTTTTTGGCGACAGGGCAGAGTGACGGGGAGATTCAGCTTGGAGACTTTAAAGCAAAAACACAGACCGCTCCTCTGCTTTGCTGAGAAGGCTTTTCTTTCATCACGTTTGACTCGATTTCAATACCTACCAAATGTGATGCCAATGCAGCTTCAACTGAAGTCACACATTCTTCATCTGACTCACTAAGCTCTCCAGAAATAAAAT
This sequence comes from uncultured Roseibacillus sp., assembly GCA_937949965.1. Lineage (GTDB taxonomy): Bacteria > Verrucomicrobiota > Verrucomicrobiia > Verrucomicrobiales > Akkermansiaceae > Roseibacillus. The sequence continues at coordinate 694 of CALFBF010000002.1, read as the reverse complement.
ATTTCAACTCCAATTCACTTTCAGACCAAGTAACATCCACCGCACACAGAGAAGCAAATATTTCCCCAACTAAAGAACTTTGAACTGCCAATAAGATTTCAGCTCTTGAATAATTTTCGTTCATGGTCTTGCGGGAACAATATGAATTCCATTTTTTCCGTAGTGGATAATCCCATTGGTTGTAGCTGAAGACGCTCCTGTTGTGGGGTCGATGTAATTTCCAATTTCTTGTCCAAAATTTACTCTCTCTTTAGAGCTAGGAAGCCCAACATCTATTTTTCCTACCCGCTGGCCAGTTCCAGCATGTCTTCCCAGCTCGCTCGGGTCAGCAGTCAATGGGCTTTTACCGGGTTTATAATTATTATGCCCAGGAATATGTTTACCTTGCTGTCTAGGGTGGACTTTCGGAGACGGCCTCTGCAAAGGTCCCGTCTTTGGGGCGGTAACCCCTTATCCCCCGGTCTTAGGACCGCGTGGCTTTTTGGGTTTGGCCCCTTCGGTTTGTTTGGTGGACGTTCCTTTCTTGGCCGCTTCCTGCATTTTCTGAACTTCCTCAGCTTTTGCAGCCATCTTTTCCATGAGACTTTTCCGGCCTGGCTTCCGTTTCTTAAGATCGACTTCCGGCTGACGCTGCATCCACCAAGTCTGACCGATGGAGAAGATGTTCTGCGCAGTCCAGTAGAGGGCAAGGGCG
>CALFBF010000001.1 GCA_937949965.1 uncultured Roseibacillus sp. | reverse complement strand
TGAATCCAGCCGTAGTTGGCATTCCCCTTCGGTGGGGTGCCGTATTGCCAGCGGGCATCGCCCGGGAGAAGTTCCACGCCCCATTCATCCTGATTGAAGGGTGGATTGGCGATGATGAAATCGGCCTTGAGATCGCGGTGCTCATCCTTGAGGAAGGAACCCTCGGCATTCCACTTGATCCCGCTGCCATCGATCCCACGGATGGCGAGGTTCATGCGCGAGAGCTTCCACGTGGTCTGATTGCTCTCCTGACCGTAGAGGGAAATGTCATCGAGCCCGCCACCGTGTTCCTCGACGAACTTTTCCGACATCACGAACATCCCGCCCGAGCCGCAAGCGGGGTCATAGACTCGGCCTTTGTAGGGCTCGATCATCTCCACCATGAGGCGGACGATGGACTTGGGGGTGTAGAATTGGCCGCCTTTTTTTCCTTCGGCATTGGCGAACTCGCCGAGGAAGTATTCGTAGACCCGCCCGAGGAGATCCTTACTCTTCGCAGCGGCGTCGCCGATGGCGGTATCGGCAATGAGATCGATGAGATCTCCGAGGGTGGCTTGGTCGAGGTTTTCCTTGGCATAAATCTTGGGGAGGACTCCCTTGAGGGTGGGATTCTCGCGCTCGATGGCGTCCATCGCGGTATCGAGAATTTTTCCGATGATGGGAAGTTTTGAGGAGTCATGAACCGTCTGCCATCGCGCTTCGGTTGGGACCCAGAAGACGCCAGCGCCGCCGTAGAAATCGCGGTCTTCCAGATCGATGTATTCACCCTCGCCATACTCGGTCTCGCCAGCTGCGAGCTTGGCACGGTATGCCTCGAAGGCGTCCGAGATGTATTTGAGGAAGATAAGGCCGAGCACGACATGCTTGTATTCGGCGGCATCGATGTTTTTTCGGAGCTTATCAGCGGATTTGAAGAGCTGTTTTTCGAAGGGTTCAGTCGCTTTGGTTGTCTTCTTTTTGGCAGGCATAAAGAGGGGAAAAAGTAAGCAGGGAAAACTTTTCCGAGCTTCCCTGTGCATTATGATACGGATTTCCTTTGATTCGTCAAAGGTGGTGGGTGGAATCTAGGCTCTGGATAGGATTCCTAACTAGCGTTAGAGAGGCGAGACTGAATTCTACCTTTCCTCGATCTCGAAGCGATAGAACTCGCGGGTGGTGAGGGGGAAGGTGTCGGTGACGGGGGAGGCCGGATTGCGAGGAAGGTTATCCAAGGTGAAGGGGAACCATTCCTCTAAGTCCGGCGAAGTGAACAGAGTAATCGTGCGGTCGGGGAGGGGCTGATGGGTGAGCTGGATTTCGCCAGCTTGGCTTTCGAGAATAGGCTCCCAGCGGCTGCTGGCATCGAGCGGATCGGTGCGGGTCAGGTATTCGTCGAAGTTACTCTGACCATCGCCATCGGGGTCGGCAGTAGGCTCGCCCGTGGGAAGGGTTCCGAAGAAAGATTGCCGCCAGCTCGCGTAGTTGGTGTGGGTCGGTGCTTCCTGATTGATCCAATCTAACAGCAGGGCGCTCCCCTCGGGATCGATGACGCTGGTGGCGATGGGGGGCATACGGGTGTAGCCGTTCTGTGCTGTCGCACGGTTGTAGATGATGGAGTGCTGCGGGAGCTGGGGCGCGATGAGTCGGTCAGCAGCATCGAGCTGAGTATTGAGCGGGAAGCCGTTGATGATGCGAGTGCCGTCGAGAGTGAGGCTGTGGCGTCCGTCCCACGCCCCGGTGACCGAGCCCCCATCGAAGTGGCAGTAGGCGCAGTTGACGGCGAGGTAAGAACGCATCCGTTCTGTTAGAGAGTATTGCTCTTCCTCGGGGCTCACAAAGCGAGGGTGGGGGCCAGGGGTGTAGTTTTCGAAAAAACCAGCATTGTCTAACAGGTCCAAGAAGTTGCCACTCGTCCCAGCGAGATTACCGATGCGATTGAGTTGTCGAGTGCGGAAGGAGAGCGCTCCTCTGCTGTTAACGTTGTGACAGGTGATGCAGGAGGAGCGGGCTGGGAAGCGCCAGCTCTGGGTGAGGGCGGTGCCGTTTTCGAGGATGGGAATATCGAGGTTCGAGCCCTCCGTCGGAACTAAGAAAGCTTCCCGTTGCGGAAGTCCATTGGTGATGTTTTCCCAGCGATAGGAGAGGCCGTAGAGATGCTCGTCAGTCTTGACGATGAACCGGGTTTCTAGCCGGCGGCTGGTGGTGGGATCGCCACGGGTGAGCTCAATGTCGAAGTGCTTGGCCCAGACCATTCCAGTGGGGAGAGTCCATGCCGCATCGGCATCGAAGGCGACTTGGTCCTCGGGATCGTTGATCAAGAACCAGCGTGTTTTGTCGGCATGGTCTGACCAAAAGCGGAGGTTGATATCGTAGGGGACTGCACCTGGGTTGGGGGTGAGGGTGGCGAGGTCGGCGAAGAAGTTGGTCTCGGAAAGAGTCTCCGGGATCGGATCAGGTGCACTCCCTAACACGAGACGGAGAATACGCCCATCCGAGCGGTTGAGGAAAAGGAGTTCGTCGGTTGCGGGGTTGGTCCCAATGGAGACAATGCCGGACTCGCCAGTAATGCGTGATACTTGGATATCGGAGGGGTTGGCGTTATCTAACGACCAAACGTTCCCGGAGACGAAATCGGCGAAGATATACGTGTCTTGTAATGCTCCGTAGACCTCACCCTGATAAAAAATGCCGCCGGTCACGGAGCTGCCTCCAAAGGGAGAATCGACGTGCAAATATTCCCACACTGGTGGGGTGAGGGTGGCATCAGTCTCATTGGCTCCATTGATTTGTTGGCCTGTTAGAGAACCGGGAATGCTACCTTCTAACCATCCCCAACCTCCATTGTCTCCGGGGGTGAAGACATTGATTTCTTCACGATCAAAGCGCCCTACATCACCGATCCATATTTCGTCGATAATATCGTCTTCGTTGCGATCAAGAGGGAAGAACTGCCAAGGATTGCGTAGGCCGACACAATACATCTCGGTGCGAACGGTAGTAGGATCGAGCGCTTGCCCGTTGAAGGTGCTTACTCCGACGAAAGGATTGTCAACCGGCACGGAGTAGCGGGCAACTCCGTTATCGAGCACGATCGCTGGGTTCGGATTCGGCTCCAAGTTGCCGGGACGTCGATCAACGTCGATCCGGATGATGGAGGACCAGAAGTCGCGATCAATACGCTGGGTGTTGCCAAAGTCTGCATCCTGACTGCCCTCGTCGCCGAACGAGACGTAAAGATAGCCATCGGGCGCGAAGCGACAGGTGCCGATGCCGTGCACAAAGTCCTCGTTTTCGAGGTCGATGAGGATGAGTTCGCTATCGGGATCGGCGGTGAAGGGGAAGGTAGTCTGGCAGGTGAAGCGCGAGAGCCGCACGTTGTCATTGCCCGTTCCGCGGTCGCCTAAGAATTCTCCGCAATCGACGCCCGCCGGGCAGTGATTGTAGGTCACGTAGATGTAGCCATTGTTGGCGAATTCGGGGTGAGGTGCGATCCCCTTCAAGGCCCGTTCGTTGTTGTCATTGAGGACTCGATCAGTGATGTCCAGAATGAGCAGACTCTCGGGTTGCGTGACGTCAGGAATGAGGAACACGCGCCCATCAGCTTCGGTGACAAAAAGCTCGTTGGTCTCTGCTCCTTCAATAGTCGCTAGATAGTGCGGACTATCAAAAGTGATGCCCTCGAAGGCGTTTTCCAGGGAAAGAAGGTCGGCCGGAGGATCGGCTGGGAGGCGATGGAAGTCAGTGGCGAAGCGCGTGGCCGTAGTGTGGCGAGCAGTAATGGTTGCGGTGGTCGTTTGTTCGCCACGTTGCACTTGGTAGCTGAAGACGTCGTCAGCGGTAGAGGAGGTGTCGCGGAGGTAGCGGAGTGAGCCGTCGGGGGCAATTGTTACGGTGCCGCTAGTAGGAGTGGTGAGGAGGGTCAAGCGAGCACGATCCGGGGAGCCGGTGTCGTTCTCCAGCGGGAGAAAGCGCGCACTTTGGCCGGAAGGAATAATGAACTCATCATCGTTGGCGAGAGGAGGCTCGGCTCGCGCGGTAAAGGCTAACAGATCAAGAGTTTGACCGAAGCTGATTCCGGCAGTCACTTCGTTGAGGGAAAAATTTCCCTGGAGACGAGTTCGCTGACCACGAAAGAAAATGTCTAACAGGTCTTCGTCTTGGGAACGATAGCTGATGAGAATCCGAATATTCTCGGGTTCGGTAGTCAGTAACTCGGGTGCGAAACGAGTATTTAGAAGCGCTTCCCCTCCGGGATCTCCAAAGTAACCCCAAGATGAGGAGCCCCAGGCGTTACCAATTGTTAGAAAGACTCCCTCGTCATTGACGAGTTGCAAGCCTCCCCAGCCAAAGAGCCCGTTCTGTGGAGAGAGGCTGGTCCATTGAATGGTAAATTCGAGCGAGAGCGCGAGGTCAGCTTCGTCGTCAAGAGGGATGCCGACGAAATCTAACAAATTGCTATTAGTGATGAGATCAACGTTGGTTCCTTCGGTGAGGTTGAGAGCGGTAGGGAGAGAAAATGAAGGGAGATTGGAGGGAGTGTTGGTGGGGTCTAGCGGATCGGTTCGTAGCCCGATTTCATTTCCATCTGAGAAGCTGTCGTTGTCAGAGTCTGCCAGCAGAGGGTTAGTGGTATGGAGATTGACTTCCGCGCCGTCTAACAATCCGTCGTTGTCGCTATCGGGCAGGTAGGCCGTCGTGCCAGCGGTGACTTCGAGTGTATCTGTGAGGCCGTCGTTGTCGGAATCGGTCAAAAGAGGAGAAGAGCCCGCAGTATATTCGCCCAGAGCGTCCAAGCCATCTTCGTCGTCGTCGCGGGTCGCATCTGGGGTGCTAGGGTCGTGGTCAAATGCGTTTTCCCACCAGTTGGGGATGCCATCCAGATCATCGTCGGGAAGCGCGAGCTCGCTCCAAGTAGTGGCGACTACTAGATTGTCCCATGTCGTCGGGCCTTGGGAGGATAAGGCGACTGCAGTCGAAAACTCGTTCCCGAAGTAAACTTGGGAAATCAATGGCGCTGGTTCGGGAGCGGTGAGATCGGGGTTGACCCAGAGACTCAGTTGGTTGTTAACGAAGTCAATCTTGCTCACCATCGTCACCGGAGAGCCTGGGACAGGGGTGAACGTCGAACTGGTGGTCACGCCATTGTAACGAATGGCTAGGGTGGGAGAGTCTGCTAACAATCCAAAGTCAATTGTCCGATCTTCGAAGTCGAAGCTGGAGACGAGGAAGGATTCACTCGTCGCCGTCGGGATGATTGTGGTCACATAGTAGACGACGCTTTCCCCTCGGAAGGACTCGTCAAAGATGACGCCGGTGCGTTCCTCCGAACTCTCCTCCTCGGTAGGGGTGGAGCCTCGCGTGGGGCCGTTATAGGGACGGAGGATGAGGGAGTTGTTCGTTGTGAGACTATTGGCGTCTATTATGCTAATCCCTTCACTAGGGAGCCAGCGGGAGCGCGAGATGGTGTGACCGATGTCATCGCCATCGTCGGTGGTGTTATCGAAGTCAAATCCCTGTCCACCCTGCTGCCCACCGAACGGACCGTCGGGGTAGGAAAAAGGCTCTGAGCCGATGGTTTCCGAGAAGCAAAAAAGGGTTGAACTAGCTAAAAAGCTGACAATATAGCGAAACAAGTGAACGCGGATTTTATGACAAAGTGGAGTTCGGAAGTCAAGAGCTTGCGGAATCACTTTTAGGGTGTCTCCGGGAACCTGCTTTTGGGGCAAATTGGGAGGGAAATCATTTTCTTACTTAGAATGGGACTGTCGGAAGTGTCCTTTTGTAATCATTCTGTTGGGCAGAAGTTCACTGTCAGGGCTCCCTCTCGTCAAAAAGCTCTCGGTGCGTTAGTTCTATGAACGTCATGATCGTGAAAGGTGAGATTTTGCCCCCAGGAGATCCCGTTCGTCAGTTTTCGGTGCTTTTCGCGAACCGGGCAGGAGCTTTAGTCTCTCTAACGAACTTGCTGAAGCGGGCCCGTATCGAGGTGCTGGGACTCAGCGTGCAAGACTCGCGTGATGCCACTATTGCACGGCTAGTTCTCAGCGATCCCGATGCTGCAGAAGCTCTCTTTATCGAGAAGGGGATTCCTCACACTGTTTGTGAGCTTGTGGTGGTCGGTTTTCGGGAGGTCGGTGAGGAACTCATCAAGTGTCTCGATACCTTGCGCTGTGCGGAAGTGAATATCGATTTTGCATACGGCCTGCTCCCGCATCCACAAGGCCTGACCCTGATGGCCTTTCACCTCGATGATGGCGATTTTGCCGCCAATGTGTTGCATTCCGCTGGTTTTAAAGTGCTTAGTCAACAAGAGTTGAGTCGTTAGTAAGCGCGTCAAAGAGGGTGTCTCCGAGCTCTCGTTCGAGATGAAAGGCCTTTAGGCCCGCACTACGAGCCCCTTCGTAATCGGCCTCGTATGAATCGCCGATGTGGAGAACTTCTTCAGACTTGAGTTGCATCCGTTGGAGGGCGAATTGAAAGATCTCTCGCGATGGCTTCCTAGCTTTTGCGTCCGCAGAGCAGATCACTTCTTCAAAATAAGAATCCAACCCTAAGCTGGTGATGATCTGATGCAGCCGAGCGTCGAAGTTCGATACGACAGCGAGTCGATACTGATCGGCAGCTCTTTTGAGAAAGGGGAGGGTGTCGTCGAAGAGTCGCCAAGCTTGCGGTTGCTCATAGTGAGCGAAGAGCTCATCAAAGTAATGAGTAAAGGTCTCTCCCTCGGGAAGCTTGGTCACTTGTTGCACCAGTTTTCGCCACCAGAGGATTTCGCAATCGTGTCCTTCAGAATATGCGAGGTAGTCCGGAGTTGGTGCTTCCCGGAAGGCCACCGCGAAACGAGATTCGATCTCCGAATGCGGCAGGGGGAGTCCGTGACGACGACCGATCTCCTGATAGACTTGGCCCACGGGCTCGGCGAGCTGGAAGAGGGTGTCTGCCGCGTCGAGGAAGATTGCTTTCACCCACTTATCGTGAACTGAAAAATTCCCCGATGCTAGCTAGGATTTCGCGCTTGCTTTCACTCGATCATGACCCTAAGACATCGCGCGAAGACATCACTTGAAGTAGCCAAGGGTGGGTTCTAAGGACCCGCTCTTTTCTGTCTCAAGAGGTTAACCTCGAGAACTTATGACCAACGACATCGTTGCCCTAATCGATTTCTACGAACGAGAAAAAGCCATCACTCGTGAACGCGTAGTGGAGGCTTTGGAGTATGCTTTCACCTCAGCCTACCGTCGCATGGTGCCTGGTGCCGATGCTATCGAGATCCTCCGTGCGGAGATCGATACCAAGAAGGGTGAGACTAAAATCTTCGCTGACCTCGAGGTTGTCGCTGATGACGATCATCAGGACAAATTCAATGAGGTTCCTCTTTCTCTCGCTCAGAAGCGGAAGTCCGAAGCCGTTGTCGGTGACCGGATGGAGTTCAACGTCACTCCCAAGAACTTTGGTCGCATTGCTGTCCAGACTGCCAAGCAGACCATGATGCAGCGCCTCCGTCTCGCCGAGAAGGAGATGATGTATGATGAGTTCAAGGATCGCGCTGGCGATATCGTGAGCGGTTCCGTGCGCCGCTTTGAGAAGAACGACGTCATGATTGACCTCGGTAAGTTCGAGGCTCGCATGCCTTCTCGCGAACGAGTTTCGACCGAGGATTACAATGTCGGTGACCGCATTCGTTGTTATGTAGTGGCCGTGGATAATGATACTCGTGGTCCTGAGATTATCCTTTCCCGGAGCCATCCCGCTTTCGTGCGACGTCTTTTCGAGGCCGAGGTTGCCGAGATTTCTGATCGTACAGTTGAGCTAAAGGCGATTGCTCGCGAAGCAGGCTATCGCACCAAGGTGGCGGTTGGAACGAATGACGATAAGGTCGACCCCGTGGGTGCTTGTGTCGGACTTCGTGGCGCACGAGTCAAAAACATCGTCCGCGAACTCAACAACGAGAAGGTGGATATTATTCGTTGGAGTGAGGACCTGCAAGAATTTGTCTCCGATGCCCTCAAGCCTGCGGTCATTCGTAGTTTCCGGAAGGACGAGGCGGAAAAAGTGGTTCACGTTACCGTTGACGAAGAAGATTTAAGTAAGGCCATCGGCCGTCGCGGACAGAATGCTCGTCTCACCTCCAAGCTGGTAGGTTGGGACGTTCAGGTCCGCAAGGACGAGACCCAGCACGAGCAGTTCGAGGCCCGCGTGGCTGGCGCTGCTCTCACTCTCGCTGATGAGTTGGGAGTCGAGCCACTAGTTGCTGACAAGCTCTTCCGCGCCGGTGGAGCGACGGCCGAGCTCGTCACCCAGATGCCCGTGGAGTATCTCGAAGGTGCGCTCGATGGTGACCGAGCCTTAGCAGAAGAAGTTTTGGGGAAAGCCCAAGTGAAAATCGGTGGTGGAGCAGCTCCTGCAGAGGAGACTCCTGCTGCCGAAGCCGGAACTGAAAGCGATGAAACAGCATCGGCTTCAGAAGCAGAAACGCAGTAACACCCACTGACGGCGACCGGTGAAAACGAGAAAACGATTGCATGGCAGACGACGGAAAATCAAAAAACGCAAAGAAGAAGCAAGTGCTGAGCCTCCTCGAAGAGGATCAAGCACCTAAAAAGTCGCGCCGTGAAAAGCAGCGTGAAAAGCAAGCTGCCGAGGAGGCGGCAAAGCCGACTGTTAAGCAGCAAAAGAAGAAGGCGCTAGACCTCGGGATCGAGGACGATGCCGCGCCCAAGTCTGCCGTTAAGAAGACGAGAAAATCTGGGAAAGATGTTCTCGCTCCCATCTCGAAACTAAAGGAAGAAGACTCAGATCTTGTTTCGCTCGATTCTGGGGATGCGGACGCGGTGGATTCTGCTGCGAGTGAACCTGCGGAGGAAGCTTCCCCAGCGGCAGCTCCAGAAGACAGTAAAATCATCACTCTAAAGCCTCCCATCATTGTCGAAGACCTCGCTGCCCGCATGGGTCTCAAAGGCTTCGAGATCATGAAGGACCTGATTGCATTGGAAATCTTCGTGAGTCCCAAGCAAGCGATCGAACCTGAGATTGCCGAGAAAGTTTGCGAAGTACATGGCTATGTCTTTGAGCGTGAAAAACGCGAAAAAGGTGGCGGTGTTCACAAAGTAGAGGAGGTCATCGAGGAACCTGAACCTGAGGAAGAAGAACCTGAGGAGAAGATGGTTCTCCGTGCTCCCATCATTACTTTCATGGGACACGTCGATCACGGAAAGACATCTCTTTTAGATTATCTTCGTAAGTCCAAAGTCACTTCTGGCGAAGCGGGTGGCATCACTCAGCATGTCGGTGCTTACCAAGTCGATCACGGTGACCGCCCTGTTACTTTTATCGATACTCCCG